>JABIXB010000176.1 GCA_018666805.1 Rhodospirillaceae bacterium
ATATCGTAAATGTATAGCGCCTTTTTTAGTGTGCCGCAACAATGATATAAAATCCTTAACGAAATGGATAGATCAATAATCGCATCCGATTTGCCACCTAATATAGAAAAATTAACCTAAATAAACCCATCTGCGCAGCCTATACACCGTGATAATCGCGGAACCAGGCAATAAACCGGGGAATTCCTTCATCAATGCCGGTTTTCGGCTCGAAACCGTGATCGCGGCGTATAGCCTCGATATTGGCGTAAGTTTCCTTCACATCACCGGGCTGCATCGGGGCAAATTGCTTTTCCGCGCGCCGGCCAATCGCCTTTTCCAACACTTCGACATAGCGCAGCAACGGCTCCGGGTGGTTGTTTCCGATATTGTACACCCGGTGCGGCGCCGCTTCTCCGGCATCAATCGGCGGCGAATCGAGCACCGAGAGGACGCCCGCGACCACATCGTCGACATAGGTGAAATCACGCCGCATATCGCCATTGTTGAATAGTCTTACCGGCTCACCATCAAAAATGGCGCGGGCAAATATATAGGCGGCCATGTCGGGCCGGCCCCATGGCCCGTAAACGGTGAAAAAGCGCAATCCTGTCATCGGCACACGATACAAATGCGCATAGACATGGCCCATCAACTCATCGGCCTTTTTGCTCGCGGCATAAAGCGAAACCGGGCGGTCCACCGGGTCGGATTCGGAAAACGGCACGGCGCTATTGCCGCCATAAACCGAGCTTGAGCTGGCATAGACCAAATGCGCCAAATTCGGCAGGTGGCGGCACATCTCAAGAATGGCGAGCTGGCCAACGATATTGGTCTCAACATAGGCCGATGGATTGGTCAGGGAGTAGCGCACGCCGGCCTGGGCGGCCAAATGCAAAACCGCACGCGCATCATCCGCTGTTCGGGCGGCCTGTTGCATGGCATCCTTGTCGCAAATATCGGCATGAATGAATTTGAACCCGTCATGCCCTTTTAAGCGCTCGAGTCGCGCCTCTTTGAGCGCGACATCGTAATATTCATTCAGATTATCCAGACCAATGACGGCTTCGCCGCGCACGAGAAGGGCCTCGCACATATGATAGCCTATGAAGCCGGCGGCGCCGGTAACGAAAACGGTCATTTAGTCTCTGCTGGATATTTTATTACTGATAAGAGCGTTGGCGTGGCGAAATAAGCGCTGCTCACACGCCTCCCCTGTTATCGCTCCGCATTGCGGGAGAAACAACATACTTGCCACGTAAAATCCAGCCCGATCAGATACAGTTCGCGCATGAATTGACAGCGGGCACGTTTCGGGCGAATAGCTCCCATCGCGGCCGCTGGCGAAATGGAGAATAAATTGATGGGTCGAGAATGAGTAAGATCGCCATTATTGGCCTCGGTTATGTCGGGTTGCCGCTGGCGGTCGCTTTGGCCGAGCATCATAGCATCATCGGTTACGACATCACGGCGGAGCGCATCGATCAATTGCGCGCCGGGCACGACCGCACCGATGAGATTTCACCTGAGCAGCTCCAAGCGGCAAACATCGAATGGAGTACCGAGCCCGCCGCAATGCAGGGCGCCGAATTCTTCATCGTCACCGTGCCGACGCCGGTGGATGAGCAAAACACACCCGACCTCAGCGCCATTTTGGCAGCATCGCGCACCGTCGGCGCCGAGCTTCAGCCGGGCGCCATCGTCATTTACGAGAGCACGGTGTGGCCCGGCCTGACCGAAGAACAGTGCGCGCCTGAGCTTGAACGCGCCTCAGGCCTGAAATGCGGCCGCGATTTTCATCTCGGCTATTCGCCCGAGCGCATCAATCCGGGCGATAGCGAGCACACCCTCAGCACCATTGTAAAAATTGTTGCCGGCGATACGCCGGAGATCGCGGCGCGCATCGAAGCGCTCTATGGCTCGATCAATGGCGGCAACATATATGTCGCGCCCGATATCCGCACCGCCGAGGCGGCGAAGGTAATCGAGAACGCGCAACGCGATATCAACATCGCCTTCGTCAACGAGGTCGCGCAAATCTGTCACAAGCTCGGCTTGTCGAGCGCCGAAGTGCTCCAGGCCGCCGGGACAAAATGGAATTTTCTCAATTTCACGCCCGGTTTGGTCGGCGGCCATTGTATCGGTGTCGATCCCTATTACCTCGCCCACCGTGCCGAGCAGGCCGGGCACCGGCCCGAAGTAATTCTCGCCGGGCGGCAAATCAATGACAGCATGGGGGAATTTGTCAGCTCCCACATTGCCC
>JABIXB010000177.1 GCA_018666805.1 Rhodospirillaceae bacterium
AGATGGCGCTGCATGCGCGGTTTGAGCGAGGCATCGATGGCGGTCGAGGAAGCGCGCGGATATTCGCGCAGAATCGGGTTGAGTTGGTGCGACAGTGTGTAGGGCACGCCCGGCATGATTTCTTCGATCAGTTCGCCGATACGCAGCTCGTGCGCTGGATTTTTAATCGACCACAGCAGACACACCGCCACCGCCTCGACCTGCTGGCCCGCCAAACGCCGCAACTCGTCGCACACGGTTGATTCATCGAGCGCGCGCTCAATCCCACCCTCGGCATTGATGCGCTCCGGCACCTCGACCGTTAACCGGCGCGGCACATAGGGTTTGAGCGGATCGATCTGCAACTCGAACGGATGCAGTTTGCCGCCCTGGCGATAAACAAGAATATCCGGAAAACCCTCGGTCAACAGAATGGCTGTCTTCGCCGTACTACCGGTGATGATCGCGTTGGTGGCCCAGGTTGTGCCATAGATCAGCACGTCGGTGCTGGCGATAAGACTGTCGAGATCGAGCGACATATTACGCGCCGCATCTTTCAAACCCTCAATAACACCGCCCGAGCTCCGCTCCGGCGTACTTGGCGCCTTGCCGACCGTAAGCGCACCATCCTGATTTGCGACAACGACATCCGTGAAGGTGCCGCCGGTATCCACGGCGATTCTATGTTTCATGCGGCTTGGAGCTTTCTTTTTTACTCAGATGGCTGGTCTCAGGATTATATCCCGGATCAGCGTTTCATCGAATCTCAATTCACATTGCGCATTTGCGGACGCCATGGTTACTGTTTGTGCATCCGATTCTTATCCTTTCATCCATACGGACCCTTCTTTAAGGCAATCGCATCGCCTGCGGCTCTTACGCGCTTATGATTTTTTTCTTCCGTTTATTCGTACTGATTACAGGAATATTCCTGACCGCAATAATCGCAGGAAATGTGACGCGGGCGGAAGATAATATCCGCATCGGCGTCCTTGCGGCCATGACCGGCCCCTACGCCGAATATGGCCTGGAAGCCAAGCGCGGCGCCGAACTGGCACTGGCCGAATTCGACGGACATGTCAGCGGCAAAAATATCGAGCTGATCTTTGAAACGGACGATGGCGCGCCGGCCCGTGTTGCGGCCCGGGCACAAGCCCTTATTTCTGAGCATGGCGCGCAAATTATTATTGGCCCCTTGAGCGGTGGCGAAGGGCCGGTTCTCAAGAACTTCGCCAAATCGGCACCGGCGATCACCTTCCTGAACGGCGCCTCCGCCGCGCGCGACCTGACCCTGCTCGATCCGGCGCCAAACTTCTTTCGCTTTACCACTGATGCGGCGCAATGGATGGCTGGCCTCGGCAGATATTCCTATATCGACAAGGGCTACCGCCGGGTGGTCACCCTGGGTGAAAATTTTTCCTTTCCCTACACCCAGGTGATGGGTTTTCTGGTTGAATTCTGCAGTCTGGGCGGGAGTGTCGCGGAGCAGTTCTGGCTGCCCCTAAGCGACAAACCTTACGCTGCAATTACGGCGCAAATAATGAACGTCGAAGCCGACGCAATTTTTATTGCGCTCGACGGCAGCAACACGGCAAATTTTCTCGAACAATATTGGAAGGACGGCGGTCAACTTCCGATTATCGGCGGCTCGGTCACGTTCGATCCGGCTCTCCTCAGCTCGAACTCGCTCTACCATACCTATCTTCCCGGCGCGATATCCGCCTCTCCGCTCGCCGATGGCGACCAGGCAAGAGGCTGGCTGTCATTTGTCGCGGCTTACCAGGATCGCTATCCATCCGGCGCGCGCATACCGTCGATTTTCGCTGTCGATTATTATGTCAATACCAAGGCGGCTCTCCTCGCCCTGGAAGATGCCGACAGCGACCTCACGGATGGGCAAACGGCACTCCGACAGGCTTTGGCGGAATTAAGCTTCGACACGCCCACCGGCCGCGTTTCGCTTGATGAAAACCGCCATGCGGTCGCTAATAATTACGTTATCGAAGTCGTCCTCGGAGAGGATAAGAGACTGCGCAATGAGGTGGCTTATGTCGCCACGCGGGTGGATCAGACGTTGGGAATGGGGCGCGAGCGCTATCTCGCGCTCGGCGCCCCAGGCCCGAATACACCCAGCTGCCCGTAAGCTGCTTTCTATAACTCGCCGGAGAGCCCGACCTTCTCCAATGTTGCCGCTGTTGGCTTGCCGGTGTCTTCCCAGCCCATATGGCCGTAATATTCTTTCACCATGCCTTCCAAATGCGGCTTGATCGACTGACCCTTGGCCTTGCCTTCTTTTGGCGCTTCCAGCAAACGGTCGCAAACGTCAAATTCATCGGCAGAGGTAAAGCCCCTCTTGAGCGCGATAATGCGCTGCATGTTAATCATGCGCTCGCCGACCGCCAAAGCTTCATCGCGGTCGAAATCCGACCAGCCGGTGGCGAGAGCCAACGCCTTGGCCGAATTGCCGACCACATCCTTGACGCCCCAGCAGGCAAACCAGCAAACGCCGAGGGTGTCTTCCCACAACTTCTTGCCTTGTGTCTTGGCCACCGCCTCAGCCTTGCCTTCGGTAATGAAGGGTTCGGCGAATTCGGTATAGCCAAGCTCCGGCTCAGTGGTCCAGGCATCAACGCCCGGGCCCTGCCAGCACACGCCCGCGCCGGCCACGACCTGACCCAGCAGTACGCTCCAGGCGGGGCGCCAATCATGCATATTGAAACCGCCGCCGCGAATATGCAGGACACAGGCTTCCGCCGGTGCGCCCAATATCGACGCCGCTTCCTTGAGACCCTTGGCCAGCACGCGCCCGCCAAATCCTTCGCCCGAGCACATTTGGTCGACCAGCGTCATCGCGGCTTCGAAATTGCCCCATGTCAGCTCAAGACCGCCGGTATCCTGTGGCGACAGCAGCTCACGCTCATAGAGCTCGAAACACATGCCCATCAGCGCGCCGCCGACGGCGGAATCAATTCCCATACCGTCGAAATGATCGGTTAACGCCAAGGCCTCATCCGGATCCTCAATGCCGACCATGGCGGCCGCGCCCTCGATATTCTCGCCGCCGCCGCACATGCTGGCGGTAAAGCCGGCGAGCTTGCCGCTGTTGACGGTGGCGTCGTAGGAGCAGGCAATGCTGCAATTATAAGATTCCTTCGGCACCACGGTCCAATCCGAGGCCGCGCGCTCGACAAATTTGTCGGCATAACTTTCGCCCCATATGGGGTCGCTCAAATTCTTACAGCCGACCATGTTCTTCTCGCCGACATAGGAATAAAGCCGGGTAATACCGCCATCCTTGAGCAGCGCACCCACTGCCGGCGTTCCTTCGCCCGGTTTGCGTTCGGCAGTGATGTCTTCGTCCCAGCGCTTGGTCACCGCGGCAAAGCCATTGGCGTCAGCAAGCGCCGGCGTGCCGGTGCCGCGCACCGCCACGGCCTTCAGCATCTTCGAGCCCATGACCGCGCCGATGCCGCCCTTATGAGCGCCGTGGTTGCGATCGTTTTTGACCGAGGCGCCGTGCAGCATGGCCTCACCGGCCGGGCCGATGCAGGCAACGCTGATTTTCTCTTCATCGCCCAATTCGCGTTTGATCAGGCGCTCCGTATCGCGCGTATTCTTGCCCCAAATATGAGACGCATCGCGGATTTCCACTTTGTCATCATCGATCCAGAGATATACCGGCTTCTCGGCTTTGCCTTTGAAGACAATACCGTCATAGCCGGCATGTTTGAGGTAGGCCGCCCAATAGCCGTGGCTATGGCCGGTCGCCACCGCATAGGGGGTGTCATAATTCAGCGAAACGACGGCCAAATTGGAGGAGCTCGGCGCCGAAGTTCCGGCCAGCGGGCCGTTCATCATCATGAACGGCGCATCCGGGTCCGTCGCCTGCATACCGGCATGGGTCTCATCGAGGATGATCCGCATCGCCAAACCGATACCGCCGACATACTTCCGTAGTGTGGCCTCATCAGGTAAGGGCTCAGTCTTACAGCTACCGCTGGTCAAATCAACCCGAAGAAGTTTTCCCGCGTATCCGCCGATCATTGCGTCTCTCCCAAACAAGTTAAGGTTATGAAACAGAATTTTGTTAGATTTTATCAATCTACGTCATAGGAGTCCCGTATAGCCTTGATTTGAGTCAAAATAGCGTAACAAGCATCAAACAAAATCAATATGAATAATGACCCCATTTCGATTGCCCTTGAACTGCACCAGGCGGGCCGCCCGGATGAGGCGAAGTCTCAATGCCGGGAAATTCTACGCCAGGATCCCTTTCATCCTGCTGCATGGAACTTGTTGGGCTTTCTGCAACACCAGGACGGCGATGACGAGGGCGCCATTGACGCCTTCCAGAGCGCCATATCGGCCAAGCCGGATTTCGCCGATGCTTATTTCAATCTGGGTAATATTTTTCGCCTGCGCGGCGGATTGCCCGACGCTGAGGCGGCTTACCGAAAATATCTGACGTTCAACCCCAAGGATGCGGCGGTGCAGATGTCTCTTGGCATCGTGCTGCAGGAACAAGGCAAATATACAGGTGCCGCCCCATTATTCCGCGAGGTGTTGCTGCAACAGCCGAACAATGCCGATGCCCGAAACAACCTCGGCTATGTCTTGAAAAGCCTGGGACGCTATGAAGAGGCGGCGAAAACTCTCCGAAGCGCGCTTGACCTTGACCCAAACTCAGCCGAGAGGCACAACAATTATGGCACCGTGCTAAGGGATTTAAGGCAATTCGAGGAAGCTACAGCGGCATTTCGTCAGGCTTTGAGACTGAAGCCCGATTTCATCGAGGCACAAAATAATCTCGGCCATGCATTGTTCGACATGGGAGAATTGGATGCAGCGCTCGCGGCGTTCAATCATGCGTTGGAAATCCGCCCGAACGATATCGACAGTTACATCAACCTCGCTGGCGTCGGCGAGCGCGCCAATCGGTTGGACATCGCCAAATTTGCAATCGATGGCGGCTTGAAGATATCGCCGGAAGACCCGAGCCTGCACTTGATCGCCGCCAAATGCGAGCGGCGCGAGGGTGAAACTGAAAGCGCCATCGAGCGGCTTCAGCGCATCGACCTTGCAACAGCGCGCGATATCATCGCCATCGATATCGCTTTTGAATTGGGCCAGCTTTTCGATAAATCTGACAAGGCTCAACAGGCCTTCGCATATTTCAGCAAAGGCAACGAGTTATCGCAGCAATTCCCCGCCCACCGGGAAATCAACAAAGCGGAGTTTCTTAATCTGACAGACGCCGTGGACGCACACCTCAGTGAGGAATGGCTGGCGACCTGGAGCAACCTATCGCCACCTTCCGACGCCCTGGCACCGGCCTTTATCGTCGGCTTTCCGCGTTCGGGGACAACCCTGACAGAACAAATTTTGGCCGCCCACCCCAAGCTGCGAACGCTCGATGAAAAACCGACGCTCGATACGATGCTGACACAACTGCCCTCTTATCCCAATTCATTGGCGCACCTCAGCGACGCGCAAGCGGCAGAACTGCGCGCCATATATTTTGCCGCCGTCGGTGAATTTATCGGCCTCGAAGGCGACGCACGAATAATCGACAAGATGCCGCTCAACATCATTCACGCGGTTTCCATGCAGCGCTTTTTTCCGGCGGCCAAACTCATCCTGGTAATGCGGCACCCATGCGATTCCTGCCTAAGCTGTTTCATGCAGAATTTCGTCGTCAATTCCTCAATGGCGAATTTCTACTCTCTCGAAGATGCCGTTAATCTCTATGTCAAAGTGATGCAGCTCTGGCAAAAGAGCGCCCGCCTCTTAGCGCTTAATTACCACATCGTCCGCTATGAGGATTTGATCGCCGATTTCGAAAGCGAAACGCGAAAGATGCTAAATTTTCTTGAGCTCGAATGGGACCCAGCAGTCGCGGATTATGCAGCAAAGGCAAGACAACGCGGGAAAATCGACACGCCGAGTTACCATCAGGTTACGCAAGATATATACCAGAGCGCCAAGTTCCGTTGGAAGAGATACCGGGATCAATTCGAAAGCGTGAAGCCGGCCCTCGAGCCATTTGTCGAAGAATTCGGCTATAGCTGGGACTAATAGCCGCGCGCCATACCCAGTTCGTGAATCGAAATATAATTCAGAATCATTTCTTCCGAGATCGGCGCAAACCGGAACAGGCGAGCGTCGCGCCACAAGCGCTCGACATGCATTTCCTTTGCATATCCCATACCGCCCATGGTCTGCATGGCGCGCTCAATACCTTCCGCCGCTGCCTGAGCGGCAATCAATTTGGCGATATTGGCTTCTGAGCCAAAATCCTCACCGGCATCAAACATTGCAGCAGCCTTATGGTTCATGGCGCGCGCGCATTCGATTTCAGCGTGCGCCTGGGCGAGTGGAAATTGCAGGCCCTGATAGGAGGAAATCGTACGCTCACCAAACACTTTGCGTTGATTGGCGTAATCGACCGCCAGGCGGAGCGCTAGATGAACCGCACCGACAAGTCCCGCTGTGGTCACAATGCGTTCCGTATTGAGAACATCGAGCAGTTCTTTCCAGCCGCCATGCAACGTGCCGACCAGTTCATCGCCGTGCACCGGCGCATTATCAAAGAACACATTGCTGGCCGGGACGCAGCGCGTGCCGACCTTGTCGATCGCCTGATGGCTCACCCCTTCGCGCGCCACATCGATCATAAAGAGCGTAATGCCATCGGTCTTGCGTGTTGCACCCTCTTTCTTTTTGGTGCGCGCAATGACGAGCATTTTCTCGGCCTGGGGAACAGCGGAAATCCATATTTTTTGCCCATTCAGCCGCCAGCCATTGCCATCGGCTTCGGCAAAGGTGCGCACCTCAAGGCTATTGGTTCCGGCATCGGGTTCCGTCAACGCCATACAGCAACCGATCTCGCCGGAGATAATTCTCGGCAGCACGGTGCGGCGCATCTCATCGCTGCCATATTTCGAAATCGAAACACCGCCAAAAATCGGATTGAGCATGAAGAGTTGCGAGAGCGTGGAACCCGCCCCGCCCTTGCACAGCGCCTCAACGATCAAAGCCATTTCCAACATGCCAAGGCCGACGCCGCCATGTTCCTCGGCCAACGCCACACCGCAAAATCCGGCATCGCATATTGCCTGCCACATCTCAGTTGGATATTCGCCCGCCTCGTCGAGTTTGCGCCAATAGTCGAGGCCAAATTGCTCGCCGATTTTGGTCGCCGTTTCGACCATCATTTGCTGTTCTTCGGTGATGCTAAAATCCATGGTTCAGGTTCCGTTAAATGTTGCTTCGCGCTTTTCCAAAAAGGCGCTACAGCCCTCATGCGCATCCGCACTATCAAGCGTGAGGCTCACCATCGCCTGCTCATGAGCGAGGGCCGAGGGCAATGGCATGTCGGCACCGGCAGCGAGCGTGCGCTTTAAGAGTTTGAGGGCGAGTGGCGATTTATGGGCAATTTTTTCCGCCAACGCTGTGCACGCCGGCATCAGTTCATCCGCCGCCACCACACGGTTGGCCAAGCCGAGCGCCACCGCCTGCTCCGCGCTCACATGATCGCCCGCGAACATAAGCTCCTTGGCCTGACACAGTGGAATTTGCCGGATCAAACGCTGCGTCCCGCCGGCGCCCGGAAACAGCCCAAGAGTGATTTCCGGAACGCCGATGCGCGCAGCCTCGGAAACGATACGGATATCAAGGGCCAGCATCAGCTCGCAGCCACCGCCCAACGCCCAGCCATTAACGGCGCCGATTGTCGGCTTGTCGCACAGTTCGATACGGCGGAACAGACTATGAATATGTTCGGCGAATTCGACATAATGCGGCAATCCTTGGCGCGAGTTCAGGTCGGCGATATCGCCGCCGGCAACGAAGGCTTTTCCCGCACCGGTGAATATGATCACGCGCACCGCCGCATCCGCCTCGAGGCCGGATAGCGCATCATCCATGGCTTCGATGGTCGCCAGGTCGAGCGCGTTCAATTTTTTTGGCCGATTGATGGTGATATACCCAATCGCGCCCTCTACACTGCTTAAAATTGCCGGCTCAGACATGTTTCTCTCCCTCGATATTTTCCGGAACCGCTTGCCCGGACTGATGGGTTATGGCTTTTCTATTGCGGGCAAAGCTTAGTGAATTAAATCCCTCAGACAATGGGCATAAGATGGCTGAATGGTTCGAAAAGCTGAGACTGGGCGATCTGCCGGCATTGGCCGCTAAGCGATACGGCGAACGCGAAGCGCTTTGCTATGGCGACCAGCGCTGGAACTATGCCGAGTTCGATGCGGAAGTGGACCGGGTCGCGCGCGGTTTGATCGGCATCGGCGTCGCGCATGGCGAGCATGTCGCGCTCTGGATGGTCAACCGCCCTGAGTGGCTGTTTCTCATGTATGCCACGGCCAAGATCGGCGCGGTTCTGGTACCGCTCAACACGCGCTACCGCACCGCCGATGTCGCTTATACCGTGCGGCAATCCGATAGCGCGACGTGGATTTCCATGGCCCGGTCGGGGCCGGTCGATTATCTCGCCATGGTGCGTGAAAATCTGCCGGATATCAGCTCAGAGGATCGCCACGCGGATTTTCCCAAGCTGCGGCGTGTGGTCTTGCTCGGCGACGGACCAGAGCCCGGCATGCTCAGTTGGGATGATCTGCTAGCGGCCGGAGAGACGATCGGCGAAGACGACCTTGCGCGCCGCGCCGAGGCGGTAGATCCAGACGATGTCGTGATCATCGGCTATACCTCCGGCACCACAGGACACCCCAAGGGCGTAATGCACAGCCATGTGATCATCCGCAATGTGGTCGATAGAATTAACCGCTTCGGCATCACTTTTAGCGACTCCATCATCAACAACCTGCCGATGTTCCATCTTTATGGCTACAGCGAATCCGCCATGCTGGCGATCCTCTCGGGCGCACGGCAAATCCTCATGGAGAGCTTCGATGCGGCTGAGACCTTGCGTCTGGTTGAGGCGGAAGGCGCCACCATTATTCACGGCTTCGACACCCACTATAAAGACATGCTCGACTGCCAGGCGCGCGACAAACGGGATTTGTCATCGCTTCGTTTCGGCACCTTTCCATCCGGTATGCAAAATTCCGTTCCCATCGCGCGGCGCAGCCAGCGTGAACTGGCGCCGACGGTCTCCGGCTGGGGCATGAGCGAAACCTGGGCCTTCACCGCCTGCTGCCACGCCAATTCAACCGAAGAGCAGCGCTGCGAGGCTTCCGGCTTTCCCATGCCAGGCCTCGAGTTTCGCATTGTCGACCCGGCAGACGGCCGTGAGCTTCCAACCGGCGAACAGGGCGAGCTTCTGGTGCACGGCTATCAAGTGATGAAGGGCTATTACAACAAGCCCGAGGAAACGGCGGCGGCGATCGACAAAGAAGGCTGGATGCACACCGGCGACACCGCCCTGATACGCCCGGACGGTCATATTCGTTTTATCGGCCGCTTCAAGGACATGCTCAAAGTAGGCGGCGAGAATGTTTCGCCGGCTGAGGTCGAAGCCTATCTGCTTGAACTGCCCGAGATCGATCAGGTCGCCATTGTCGGCTATCCCGATCCACGCCTGGCCGAAGTTCCGGTCGCCTTTATCGTTCCGTCAGAAGGTGCGAATGTCAGCCTCGGACAGGTGGCGGCGCACAGCAAGGGCAATATTGCGAGCTACAAAATTCCGCGCCATATCATCTGCGTGAGCGAACTTCCGATGACGCCGACGGGTAAAGTGCAAAAGCACAAATTGCGCGCCCAGGCCTTGCGGGACATCAGCGCCGATTAATTTCGCACTTTGGGCGCGGTGCGGCGGATCGCATCGCCCTTTGAATCGAATAGCAGGCAATAGTCAGCGGGCAAATGGAGTGTGAGCTCGCTCGCTTCCGTATCTTCAATCAAGGCAACGATTTCCCCTTCCGGCGTGTCGAGTTCGAGAATGGATTTGCCACCCGAGATGCGCTTTTGCCGTACCGTCGCTGCAATATTATTGTCCGCCGCATTCGTCAACTTGATGTGCGGCGGGCGGATACCGAGCGTTACATCGCTATTGAGGAGGGGTAATTTTGCATAGGCCGGCAGCGAGACCTCGCTGCCGCCTTCGAGTTGAACCCGCGCCACACCATCGGTGTGCGAGATAATTCGGCCAGGCAGTAAATTGATCGGCGGCGAGCCGAAAAGTTCAGCGATATCCTTGTCGGCGGGCCAGCGGTAAATCTGTTTCGGCGAGCCCGACTGGGCAACGGCGCCGAACGCCATGACAATAACCTTGTCGGCGATACGCAGCGCCTCGGCGCCATCATCCGTGGCGTAGATGACCGTCGCGCCATCCTCACGCACCAGGCGCACCATTTCCCTGACCACCTGTTTGCGGATTTCGGCGCCGCCTTTCGGCTGCACGGCCTGGAACAAGAAAGCGGCCGGCTCACGCACCACCGCGCGCGCGATGCCGATCATATGGCGCTGTTCCTCGCTTAGTTTTTTTGGTTTGCGGTCGAGGATATCTTCGAGGCCAAAGCGCCGCGCAGCGGCGTGAACCCGCTCGTGTGCCTCGGCCTTATCGACTTTCGCCATGCGCAGCGGAAAAGCGATATTGTCGAAGACATTCTTATGCGGCAGCAGGCCCTGCTTCTCAAACACCATGGCGACATCGCGCTTGCCGCCTTTCAGCTTCGTCACCGCCGCGCCATCGACGAAAACATCACCGCTCGACACCTTGTCGATACCGGCAATGACCCTCAGCGCCGAAACCTTGCCACTGTCCTGATCGCCGACGATGGCGGTCAACTCGCCATCGCGCATGGTAATGTCGACATGGTCGAGCAAATACCTTCGCCCTGACACACTGCTGACGTCGCGCAGCGCTATTTCCGCCATATCAAACTTCGAGGACGACCTTGCCGTAGAAATTACGGCTGGCCAAAAGTTCATGCGCCGCCCGCATTTCAGAAAGGTGATATTTCTTGGCGATGACGGGCGTAAGCTTGCCCTCGCCAATCAGGCTCAGCACGGTGGTATTGGTTGATTTGGGGGCGAAGTGGCAACTTGTCATGGTGATTTGCTTGCGGAAAAATTCGATCATGTCCATTTCCACTTTTTCGCCGGCATGGGCGCCGCAGGTCGAGAGACGGCCATTCAGGCAAAGCGCGGCAAGGCTTTGCTGCAATACCTTGCCGCCGACCATTTCGATACACACATCGACGCCGCGCCCACCGGTCATATCCATCACCGCCTGAGCGATATCTTCGGTTTCGTTGTAATTGATCACCTCGTCGGCGCCGAGCTCGCGTGCCCGCGCCAGCTTTTCGTCCGAGCCGGCAGTGGCGATGATGCGCGCACCTGCAAGACGCGCCACCTGGATCGCCGCCGAGCCAACCCCGCTGCCGGCGGCATTGATCAGCACATCCTCGCCCTGGCGCACATGCGCTTTTTTGATAACCAGCTCCCACGCGGTGGCGAAAGCGACCTGTGTAGCAGCGGCATCGACAAACGGCAGCGCATCGGGCAACCGGATGACATTGTGCTGGCTAACCTTCACATACTCCGCATAGGTGCCCCAGCGGGTGACGCCGAGCTTGTCGAAATCGAGGCAGATATTGTCCATGCCGAGGGCACAATTGCAGATGCGGTGGCGGCATTGCCCCGATGACGTGGTCAAAAATGGCATCACCCGGTCGCCGACGCGAAAGGCCTTCGCCGCGCTCCCCACTTCGGCAATTTCGCCGGCCCCTTCGCAGCCGAGAATATGCGGCATGTCGAGACTGAGATAACCGGAAATGCCGCCGCAGACATCAAGATCAAAGTGATTGAGCCCGACTGCCTTCAGATTGATCAAAACATCATTGGCACCGATCTTCGGCGCTTCGATATCCTCATAGACAAGCTCTTCCGGACCACCATGCTGATGGATAACAACCGCCTTCATATTATTTTCTCCAGTTCAGGCCGCAACCAGGGTCGCAGTTTGGTTTTCCAGCGGCGTATCGCGCATCACCGCCGCCATATCGGGATCAGCTCCAGCATCAAGGGGGGATAGATAGCGCCCGCGAAAGGAAATTTCCATGCCGCTCTTTTCAAACGGGTAGGGATCAAGGCTGTAGGTGGTTTCGTCGATGGCACGAACGGTGATGGTGGTGTCCGTTTCGGCATTCAACGGAACATGTTCGAACACTGACTCGCCGCGGCCAGCCGCATGGGTGCAATTAAAATAAAGCGCAAACGTATCGAAAAACTGCAAAACCTTGTAGTTGGCGAATAGAGGCCCCTCCTCGACCCAGGAAGCTGTCGCAGGGTCCGCCGCGAGCATGGCTTTTAATCTTGTTTGACGCTGGAATTCGTTGTTCAGCATGGTATCGGCCAGCAATCGGTGCTCGTCCGGAATCATGTCGATCAGCACTTTATCGGACATGCCGTAACGTCCGTTATAGAGCCCCCAGATATGCATGCTGTCGATCAACCCGCTATAGGGATGCGCCGCTTCGTTATGTTCCGGCGAGCGCGCACTGGTTAATAGAATCACCGGCAGCGGCGTTTCGACCAGATTAAAGGGCAGGCCGGATTCCGGGTTGAGCGGCGGATTGTCATCCAAATCATGCCAGCCCTTGTCGTGCCAGCGGCAGGCATAGAGAAATTCCTCGCGCGGCTCGGGTCGGAAAAAACTGTCATTGCCAAAATTAATCGCGAACTGCTCAACCAATTCCAGATGCTCGGCCAACTTCATGACGTATCGCTGGCCGGATTCTTGGCCCTCGGGTGCCGATTGAATAATCATTTATCTTCTCCCCCTGAAAAATAATTCCCTGCTCAGGGCAGCTTACAGGAAGCGACTGCGCAACAATAGTTTGCCGGTTTTCAGGCGCGCTTCATACGCTCAGCGGTCAGATCGAACCAGGCGCTGCCGACCTTCCAGCAAAAATCGTGCGAGCCGTAATGGTAGAGGTTTAAAAGATGCGGCAGTTGCTGCGGCAAATCGGGGACGAATTTAGACACCAGCTCGTCCGAACCTTCCACCCATTGGGTCATGGATGCCGGCGTTACCTCGAAATGCGCCTGGAAGGCATAGGTTGCCGCACCGATGCGAAAGGCCTGGTTGCGGCATTCTTTGCCCTCGATCAATAATGTTCCGCTATCGGGAATATCGAAGGTTTGGCTATGAAATTCGGCCAGAAAAAGAGGATCGGCAAATTCTCGCCCGAGAAGCGCATCGTCACGCGCCGCATTGGTTAGATGCGCCTGGATGAAACCGATCTCAGAGGCCGGCATGAAGTAGGTCTTGGCGCCAAATGCGCGGGCGATGATTTGCGCCCCGAGACAAATGCCGATAACCGGCTTTTCCTTGGCCGTGAACATGCGCACCAGCTCGGCCGCCTGCTCAAGCCAAGGATATTCCGCCACATCGCCGGCATTCATAATGCCGCCCAGCAGCATGAACGCATCATAGCCGGAATCATCTTCGGGAAGCTTCGCGTCAGCTTCCAGATGGGGCATGCAAGCTTCCAGCACGGCATCGTGCCGTGCCGCCGGTTCGTCCAGATAGGCAGGGCCCGAGCTCAGATGGCTCTGAAGAACCAGAACTTTCATGGCTTCGCTATGCTGGACAAGTTCGGTGCTTAGAACTTCACCATGTCGCCGCCCTTCAGCGCCAGCATCTCGCGCGCCTCGGTCGGGGTGGCGACTTCCATCGACAGGTTTTCGACAATCGAACGAATGAGGCTAACCTGCTCGGCATTGGATTTGGCGAGCTTGCCCTTGCCGATATAGAGGCTGTCTTCCAGTCCGACGCGGACATTGCCGCCCATGATCGCGCCCATGGTGATGAACGGCATTTGATGCCGCCCGGCGGCCAGGATCGACCATTTATAATCGTCGCCGAACAAACCGTTGGCAATTTCGCGCATGTGCAGAAGGTTTTTGTGCTCCGCGCCGATGCCGCCCAGGATGCCGAAAATCGTCTGCACGAAAAACGGCGGTTTAACCAGGCCGCGGTCGACGAAATGGGCGAGATTATAGAGATGGCCGACATCGTAGCATTCGAACTCGAAGCGCGTGCCGTGATCCTCGCCCATTCTTTTAAAGATGCCCTCTATATCTTTGAATGTGTTTCTGAATATGAAATCTCTTGTCATCTCCAAATGCTTGCGTTCCCACTCATATTTGAACTCTTTCATCTTGTCCAAAATCGGGAACAGGCCAAAATTCATCGACCCCATATTGAGCGAGCACATTTCCGGGCTGGCACGCAAAGGACCGGCCAGGCGCTCATCGAGCGACATGCCGAGGCCGCCGCCGGTGGTGATGTTCACCACCGCATCGCACTGCTGCTTAATGCGCGGCAGGAACTGCATGTAGACGTCCGGGTCCGGCGTCGGGCTGCCGTCCTCGGGATTGCGCGCGTGCAAATGCAAGATTGAGGCGCCCGCCTCGGCCGCGGCAACAGCATCTTTAGCAATCTCATCCGGCGTCAGCGGCAAATAGGGTGACATGGTCGGTGTGTGAACTGATCCTGTGACGGCGCAGGTGATGATGACCTTCTGGCTCTCGGCCATAGCGGCTCTCCTTTGTCTTGTATGATGTTGTCTTTGCTTGGCCCCTTCATACCCGCACCAGGGTGTTGAGACAATGGGGGCGACAATGTGCCATATGGCGTTACCAAAATCCTTGTTTCAAACTGCCTTGCTCGCCATATTTGCCCGTAATTTTTGGCTGAGCCAATAAAACAGAGAAAGTGACGGAGAATTTATGAGCCTTAAGATTGAGTGTCTGTTGGAGTGCGAAAACCATCTCGGCGAAGGCCCGGTATGGGATGTCGAAGAGGGTCGCCTCTATTGGGTCGATGGCACGGGACCGCGCGTCGATAAACCCGCCGTGTGGCGCATGGACCCAAAAACCGGCAAAGTCGAGAATTGGCGCGTCGACAAGGATGTCGGCGCCATGGCCTTGCGCAAGGGTGGCAACGCCGTCATGGCATTGGCCGATGGCTTCTATTTCTTTGATTTCGACACGGGCAAATATGAGCTGATTACCCTGATCGAAGAGGATCAGCCGCGCACCCGCCTCAATGACGGCAAATGCGACCGCCGCGGGCGATTCTTCGCCGGCGGCATGGACGATTTGGAAGAATTGAAAATTTGCGGCCTGTGGCGGCTCGATCCGGATTTGTCCGTCACCAAAGTCGATGACGGCATTATCTGCTCGAACGGCCCGTGCTGGAGCCCGGACGACAAGACCTTCTACTTCGCCGACACCTTCCAGGAAGAGTTTTGGGCCTACGATTACGATATCGAGACCGGAATTCCCTCGAACAAACGCTTTTTCGCCAGTACCAAGGATGATGACGGCGTGGCAGACGGCTCGACGGTCGATGAAGAAGGATATCTCTGGAACGCCCAGGTTATCGGTGGCGATTTGGTGCGCTATGCCCCGGATGGCTCGGTTGACCGCCGTATCGGAATGCCGGTGAAAAACCTTACCAGCGTCAATTTCGGCGGCCCGAATATGGATACGCTATACGTCACATCGATGGGCCGCGTCAGCCACCCGGCGGTGCATGACAGGTTCATTGTCGAGGCAAAGCCGCAATTTCTCGCCGGCGCTCTCTTTGCGGTTACAGGCCTCGGTATTCGTGGCGTCCCGGAGCCGCGTTTCGCGGGTTAATTGGTTAACGACGCAAGATATATCGGAAAGGACTTGCGGGATGGCCCGCACTTCGCTTGATTAGCGCTAGGTAATTAGGTATTTGCTCCCGACGGTCCTAAATGGCGGCCATCATGACGCCGTTCGGCGCGGGAATTTCAAACAGGAGGCAAGATGTATCCGGCAACAATTGAAGACTATGTGCGCCCAGCAACGGTCGTGGAAGCGCTCGCAGCGCTCGGCCGCTATGAGGCTGGAGATGCGCTCATGCTGGCCGGTGGCCAGAGCGCTATGCAGGCGGTCAAGACGCGCCTGCTGCGCCCGCGTTGTATTATTGACCTGCAGGCGGTGGCTGAATTGCAGGGCGTCTCTGCGGGTGGCGATGGCGTTCGCATCGGTCCGATGACACGCTATGCGGCGCTTGCCACTGAGGGCAACTTCAACGGCGCCTATCAGGCGCTCAATGACGCTGCGGCACGAATTGGCGACCGCCAGGTGCGCAACCGCGGCACCATCGGCGGCAGCCTGTGCTGGAACTATGTCGCCGCCTGCCTGCCGCCTGTGGCGCTCGCACTCGGCATGGAGATGGAACTGACCGGGCCGAATGGCAGCCGCACCATGTCAGCCGATGATTTCATCG
>JABIXB010000178.1 GCA_018666805.1 Rhodospirillaceae bacterium
GACGCTGCCTTTGAATTTTTTTAGTTCAGGCTGGCGGCCGACGAAAATATTCGTTTGCGCCCCGTCGCCGGTGGCGAGCAGGCCATCCAACTGATGTGCGGTGACAGCGGAATCGAAGCCCTTGACCTGAATTTCACCAATAGTGCGCGCCGCAATCAGCTTACGCGTCGCCTGATACACCTCTTCGGATACGTAGGTTTCGCCGCCTTTTGCCATTTCCTGCAGGCGTGAGGCCAAATTCACCGATTCGCCTGTTACGGTATATTCGCGGTGGCTGTCGCTGCCGGTGCCGCTGGCCACCACCCGCCCGCTGGCGATGCCGATATGGACGGTTAACTCGCGGCCCATTTCTGCGCTCAGTTCGACCATCGCCGCATGCACTGCCAGCGCCGCGCGGACCGCGCGTTCCGGGTCATTGTCATGCGCCACCGGCGCGCCGAATACGCCCATCACCGCATCGCCGATATGTTTATCGACCGCGCCGCCGAAATTCTTGATCTCCGAATCGACCTTGCCGAAAAAGCGTTCGAGCAGGGCATGCACCTGTTCGGCATCGAGCTCGTTGGATAATCGTGTGTAGCCGGACAGGTCGATAAAGAGGATGGTGACTTGCCGGCGTTCGCCGCTTGGCGTTTTCTCCGGCACGCTCTCGACCGGCGCTGCAGGCGCTGGTGGCGCCGCTGCGGCTTGTATCGCCGTGCCGCAGCCGGGGCAGAAATTTGCCCCCTGCGGCAGGCTGGCGCCGCAGTTGAAACAAAAATTAGGTGTCGCGTCGGTCATGTAGATTTTCGGCCCAGACGTATTTTCACGTCGAAAAAGTCATGCCATCATGGGGGAATGGTCCGACCTTGGCCAGCTTTCAGATGGGGCCGAATAAATTGAGATTTCAGGCAGGGGTGAGGCAATGTTGAAACAAATTGTGGCTGCGATTGTGGCTTTAATCGGCGCTCTAAACTTGGCGCTCCCCGCTTTGGCCGGGGAAGCCGATGTGGTCAAAGCCGAAGCGCGCCGGGGCGCTGAGGAGAGCTATCATTTCAGCGTTACCCTGCGCCACGACGATGAAGGCTGGGATCACTATGCCGACCGCTGGCAGGTGGTAGCGCCGGATGGCACGCTGTTGGCGACGCGCGTGCTGGCCCACCCCCATGTCGGCGAGCAGCCCTTTACGCGGAGCCTCTCCGGCGTCGACATACCTCTATCGATAACCGAAGTCATCATCCGCGGCGGCGATTCACAGCATGGGTTGGGTGGCGTGGAATTGCGGCTCGAATTACCGAAAGACTAGTTCTCAGATTTCCCGGTGCTGGCGCGGGACGGCAAAGCGCACCGGTTCATTGTCGCTCGGTTCGCAAATACGCCAATAGGCGACTATGCGTTCCGCCCGCTGGCAACTGAGCGCGTCGAACAAAGCGCAGGCCGGGGTGAGGGAGGCGCTGCCGAGCGTCGGTGCGCAGGAGAGGGTCAGCGCTTCAAATGAACTGCGCGAGAGCCCAATGGATCGGCAGAGAACAGCCAGCGCAGCGGTATCAGGTGTTCTCAAAAAGCGGGCGATGAGGGTTTCGGGCAGGGCAGAGAGGTCGGTCAGAAAAGCGCCGATCGGTTCCGCCGGATTGCCATTCATGGCGTAACAGGAATGGGCGAGGAGCTCGAATTCGATCGGGTCGCTCAGCTTGAGCCACGGTAAAAGCTTGGCCGTATCGCGTTTCTGCGTTTGCTTCTGCGGTTGCTGTAATTCACCCATGACACGCACCCCATTTGCCATCGCGGCGGTTGATAACAGGGTTAGAGTAGGGTGGTTGCGCGCCAAATCATGTGATGCAAATCACAGGATACTTGCCGGTGTAACTATCCTTAGGTGTAACTACCCTTAACGGAGCGATTCCTCGTCGCCTTCCATGGCGTCGGTCATATCCATCATGCGATCTTTATCGAGGACAAAGAGCGTGCGCCCCTTGCGCTCCACCACGTCAGCCCGCGTCAATTGGCCGAGAACACGCGCCACGGTCTCACGCGACGTGCTGGCGCGGCGCGCCATGTCGCGCTGCGTCGGCAACGGGCGAATCAGGTCGCGCCCGGATTTTTCGTCAAATTCGGTGAGGCGCAAAAGTTCGACATAGACGCGCTGCACGGCCTTCAACGTGCTGAGATCCATGATGCGGTCGTCGGCGGTGCGGATGATGTGCGCCAGACGGCGTAGAACCTGCATCGTTGCCGGCGGGCTCTGGGTGAGAATATCGCTGAAGATGTCGGGTGGCACGACGAGCAGCAGACTGCTCTCAACGGCAATGATATTGGCCGAACGCCGGCCGCCGTCGATCGCCGACAACTCGCCGAAATAGCCGCCTTCGCCGACATGGCCGAACGCCACCTCGCGCCCCGAGATGGAGTAGTTGACCACCTCAACGCTGCCTTCGACGATCAGAAAGACATCGCGCGAGGGACTGTCACGGTCGAGAATTTGCTCATCGCGGGCGTAGCGCCGCCAGTGGCTGCGTTTCTCAAGCGATGAGATGGCCTCCGCATCCATATCTTCCAGCAGGCGCACACGCGACAGTTTTTCGAACAGTTCCTGGTTCACGCAGGTTGGCTCCCCTCAGGCAGATTGCCAGCGTCCCCTTCCGGCAATTGCATTTGTGCACCATTAACACTTCATTTGAGCTTGCCGTCAATCCGGCCTCTTACAAAGGGCGTAAGTCAAAAACGCAAAAGTCGGAAATTGCCGTGGTGAGAAAATCGGTGGTGGCGAAAATCGGTGGGTGCGGAAGGTGGCGGATTTGCGATACATTTTCCGCTTGGCCTTGAGTAGACAAGGCCCGTGTGGAGGAGTTTCGATGGATAAATTAATCCAGAGCTATGTTCACGGCGCGAGCGATGTGCCGCTTCTTGGTAAGACGATCGGCCAGCAATTTGACGAAACGGCGGCGCGCCACGCTGAGCGCGACGCCCTGATCGTCTGCCACCAGGATGTGCGTTGGACGTATGCGGAGCTCAAGCGCGAGGTCGATGCCGTTGCGGCCGGCCTGTTGACGCTCGGCCTTGAGCGCGGCGACCGTATCGGCATCTGGTCGCCGAACAATTCGGAATGGGCCGTGAGCCAATTCGCCAGCGCCAAGGCGGGGCTGGTTCTGGTCAACATCAATCCGGCCTACCGCCTGTCGGAATTGGAATATGCGCTCAACAAGGTCGAATGTAAGGCGTTGATATCGGCGGAGTCGTTTAAATCGAGCCGCTACCTCGAAATGATTAGAGAGCTGGCGCCGGAGATCGATCAATCCGCCGCGGGCGAGTTGGCGAGCGCGAAGCTGCCCGATCTGAAGACGGTGATCCGGCTCGGCGCGGAAAAGAGCGCCGGCATGTTCAATTTCGCCGAGCTCGCCGGGCGGGCCGGAGAGGCCGAGCGCGCAGAACTCGAAAAATTGCGATCCGCGCTGCAATTCGACGACGCCATCAACATCCAGTTCACCAGCGGCACCACCGGTTTTCCCAAGGGCGCGACGCTGACGCACCACAATATTCTCAACAATGGCTATTTCAACGGCCAGGCGCTTGGCCTCACGGAGAATGACCGGGTGTGCATTCCGGTGCCGCTTTACCATTGTTTCGGCATGGTCATGGGCAACATGATGTGCGCCGCTTACGGCGCCGCGATGGTCTATCCGAGCGAGGGCTTCGAACCGCTCGAGGTTTTGCGCGCGCTCGAGGCCGAGCGCTGCACCGCGTTGTATGGCGTGCCGACGATGTTTATCGCCGAGCTCGACCATCCCGAATTCGCCAATTTTGATCTCTCGTCGCTGCGCACCGGCACCATGGCCGGCTCGCCCTGTCCGATCGAAGTGATGAAACGGGTGATTGGCGATATGCATATGGACGAAGTCACGATCGCTTACGGCATGACCGAAACCAGCCCGGTCAGCTTCCAAAGTTCGGCCGAGGATTCGATCGAGCGGCGGGTCTCGACGGTTGGCCGTGTGCATCCGCATGTCGAGGTAAAAATTATCGATGACGACGGCATCATCGTCGCGCCCGGCCAGCCCGGTGAGCTCTTAACGCGCGGCTATTCGGTGATGCTCGGTTACTGGAACGATGACGAGAAAACGGAAGGTTCGATCGATGCCGCCGGCTGGATGCATACCGGCGATCAGGCGACGATCGATGACGAGGGCTTCTGCAAAATCGTCGGGCGCATCAAGGATATGGTGATCAGGGGCGGCGAAAATGTTTATCCGCGTGAGATCGAGGAATTTCTCTATCGCCATCCCAAGATCACGGACGTGCAGGTAATCGGTGTGCCGGACGAGAAATATGGCGAAGAACTTTGCGCCTGGGTGTGCCTCAAAGACGGCGAGGAATCGAATGAAGAAGAGATTCGCGCCTTCTGCAAAGGCCAGATCGCGCATTATAAGATTCCGCGCTACGTCAAATTCGTCGATGGTTTTCCGATGACCGTCACGGGAAAAATTCAGAAATTCAAAATGCGCGAGGAAACAATTGCCGAACTGTCCTTGGTGGTGCAGGAAACGGCATAGGCTAATAATCATTTCAGAATGCATTCCGCATTCTGGCAAGCGCGACCGCCCGGCGCTTGAGGGAACGATAGCGGGTCATTCTTATGGCCCGTTGGTACAACAAGGGAGATCTACCAATGGCGAAACTGACACACATTAATCCGGATAATATGGCGCCCTATCTGCCCTATGGCCTGAGCCATGCTGTGGTGGCCGAGGGCGGCAAGACGGTCTATCTCTCCGGTCAATTGGGCTGGGATGAAGACGGTAATCTGGCGGGGCCGGACCTCGCCGGTCAACTCGCTCAGGCACATGTCAATATCAGGAAAATTCTGGCCGAGGTCGGTGCCACGCCGGCGGATATCGTGCGCCTCAACACCTATGTGGTGAATTATAAAGGCCTCGAGGACGGCGAAGTGGTCAACGCCGCCAACCTCAAACTATTCGAAGGCGTGATGCCGGCCTCGGCCACATTGATGGGTGTGCAAT
Source organism: Rhodospirillaceae bacterium (assembly GCA_018666805.1). GTDB lineage: Bacteria > Pseudomonadota > Alphaproteobacteria > UBA828 > UBA828 > PTKB01. Next base: position 4,995 of record JABIXB010000178.1, read on the forward strand.
CGCTCTATGCGCCCGATATCCGCTGCGAGGTCGAAGCTACCGTGGTGATCGGCGAATAGCGCGCGCGGTTAGCGCGCGATGCCGGGGATGGTCTCGCCGGCATATTGCATGAGCGCGCCGACAGCATCGTCGACGGCGCGAAAGCCCGCTTCGCCGCCCTGGTTGGTGACGACGAAGAGGGCGATGTTCAACACTGGCATCACCCAGGCGACCGAGTACCAATTAAGGTTACTGCCGGCATGGGTGAGGGCGAGGCCGCCGGCCAGCGGGCTCGCCACCACGACCCAGCCGAGGGCGTACTCCTCATCGCCGCGCGGGCGGTGCAATTGGCGAAAGGTTTCCGGCTGCAACAGCCAACCACGCCCGCGCGCACCGAGCAAATGGGCCGAAAGATAGCGCCCGACATCGTCAAGCGAAGCATGGATGGTGCCGGCCGGGCCGAGCGCCGGCGGGCTGTCGCCGCCCAATCCGGGCTCGACCGGAACAATCCGTGAGCGGCCCTCATAATGGCCCCAGGGCTGATCGAGCTTGGCTGCCGTGCCGGGCGCGCCGAAGCCGCTTGACGTCATGCCGAGCGGCTCGAACAGCTCGTTTGCCATGAGCTCGTCCCACGGTTCTTCGGCGGCGCGCTCGGCCATGGTGCCGGCTACGACATAGCCGGCATTGCTGTAATGAAAGACAATGCGCGGCAAGGCTTGCGGCGTCAGCGCCAACGCTTCCTCGGCAATGGCGAGACGCAGCTCGGATTTTGCTTTGGTGCTGCGCCAAAGATTGCCGTTCCAGATTTCAAGCTCGGTCATGGCCCCGACCAGGCCGCTCCTGTGGGATAGCAAATCCTCCATCGTCACGGCGCGGTAGGAATCGTCCATCTCCGGAACAATCGCGCCGAGCGCCTTGCCGATATTGAGGTCCCACGAAATGACGCCGCGTTCGACCAGCCGCGCGATCATGGTGGCGGTCATTGATTTGCCGATCGATCCGAGGTGCCAGCGATCGGCGCGGCTGACTTCGGTGGTCTCGCCCGATTTGCGGTAGCCGACGGCGCCGATGCCGGCGACCCGGTCGCCATGCATTAATATCGCCGCCAGCGCCGGGACATCATAGTGCAGCCGGATCGGCTCCAAGAGCGCTTCAAAATCGTCCGACGCCCGCTCTTCCGCCGCGCCGCTTTGCACGACCGCGAAGAGGCTAAAAACAAACGCGACGGTGGTGATCCACCGCCGCGCTGTTGTTCGGCTCATAATTTTACGCTCGGCCAGCTACATTTTCTTCCAGTTGCCGATGCCCTCAAAGGCGTGCGCGGCCTGGATCACGGCGGCGTCGTCATAGCGTTTGCCGACCAGCATCATGCCGATGGGGAGGCCGTTATTCATGCCGCACGGCACGCTCATGCCGGGATGGCCGGAGCAATCGAACGGTGCGGTGTTGTTCAGCATATTGAGCGCCGCATCGACATATTCTTCCATCGAGCAATCCGGCGCCGGCAGTTTGGTCGCTTGCTGCGGCAGGGTCGGCATCGCCAGCAAATCGACGTCCTTAAGCGCTTCGTCATAGGCGTCGCGCAGTTTGCGGCTCAGATTCTGTGCCTTGGCGTAATAATGGCCGTGATAATTCTGGTGCATATATTCGCCCAGCATCATCACCAACTTGACCGTGGTCGAGAGATCGTCAGGCCGCTCGCGCCAGCCATGCGCGAAGGCGTCGAGGAGGGACGTACTATAGTAGCCCTCCCAATTGGTGCCCATGGAGTTGCCCTTGATCATCAGTTCGGTCGCGCCCTCGACGGCGATGGCATTCCAAATGTCGAGGCCGTAGAGGTGCATTGGCACCGAGACTTGCTTCACTTTGGCGCCGAGCTTTTTGAACTTTTCAGCCGCTGCCTTGACCTTTTGGTCGACCACCTTCTCGCTGTTGGCATGGCCAAAGCCTTCTTTCAGAATGCCGATGGTCATGCCCTTCACGCCCTTGCCGAGCGCCTTGACGTAATTTTGCGTCTTGGTGCCGATCTGGCGCGGGTCATAGCCATCCGATCCGGCGACGGCCTGTAACAGGGTGGCGATATCGGTCACATTGTTGGCCATCGGACCGGTATGATCGATGGTCTGTTCGATTGGGAAGACGCCGGTATAGGGCACCAGGCCATGCGTTGGCTTGTGGCCGTAAATCCCCGTCCAGCAGGCCGGAATGCGGATCGAGCCGCCCTGGTCGCCGCCCATGCCCATATCGGCCTCGCCGATCGAGATCAGCACCGCGCAGCCGGCCGAAGAGCCGCCCGAGGAATAACCCTTCTTGTACGGATTTTCGACCATGCCGGTCGCTGTCGTTGCACTTCCGCCGTCGAAACAGAGATAGGTGTTGGCCGCCTTGCCGATGATCGTGCCGCCGGCATCCAGGATGCGCGTGACAATCGTTGCATCCGCATCCGGCACATAGCCTTCCAGCACGGAGGCGCCGTTCATCATCGGCACGCCGGAAAGGCAGATATTGTCCTTGAGGATGATTTTCTTGCCGGCAAGCGCGCCCTTGGCCTTGCCCTTTACTTCGCTTTTCCAATACCAGGCATTGTAGGGGTTCTCTTCCGCGCCGGGGCGATAGCCGGGTGTGCGCGGGTATTTCACCGGTAATTTGGGCTCCACCAAATCGTCGATGCGGTGATAGGACTGGATCGTGCCGGCCATCAGGCCTTGGTAGGATTCGGCCTCATCGATCGAAATCGACATGCCGTAGGAATCGGCGATGTCGAGCACTTCCTCAATGGTGGGTGTGCGAACCGTGGGAAACTTTGCCATGACGACCTCCCTGTCGTTTTGTCTTGTTGGGTTTATTTACTGAAAATTTCTTCGCAAATATAATGCGTGATCTCGCCGTCGAACAGATCGCCATATTTATCGCCCCATTCGGCCCGGTAAGGTGAGCCGTTATGGGCGTCCATGGCCTCCGTGTCGACGAAGCGCTCATAAGTATTGAATATCGATGCGTCGCTTGTGTCCCGCCCGACAAAAAAGCCGACCGTGCCGGGCTCGTTCTGGCTGACATAGTCGCCGATTTCAACCAGCGCCTTATGCAGCGTTTCCTCGCTGCCGGGCTTGGCCTTCAAGATGGCGTTGAGTGTGATCATCGCGTTCTCCTTTGATTTTGATCTGTAGAATTTGCGCTTCAGCCTGTCAAATGGGGTGCATTGATGGTGCGCCGCACAATGGGTCGTTTCGCACGAAACCATATATAGACTAGCGCTTGCGGCGAATTCGTCAGGTGCGTTATAAGGCGCATATATTGCGCTGCACAAATTGTGCGGAATGCACCTTAGCAACACGCTCCCTGATGATAAGGAAACGGAATGCACCCAGCGGCAAGCGAGGACGGCCTGACGAGCTATTGTTTTGAGGATTTGCAAGTGGGTATGCAGGGTGTTTATCGCCGTGTCATCACCCAGGGCGATGTTGAACTGTTCGCCCAGGTGTCGGGCGACATCAATCCGCTCCATCTTGATGAGGCGTTCGCCGGGCGCACCATGTTCGAGGGCCGTATTGTCCATGGCATGTACACCGCGGCGATGATTTCGGCTGTTATCGGCACCCGTATGCCGGGGCCGGGCTGTATTTATATGAGCCAAAATCTGCGTTTTATGGCGCCGGTACGCGCCGGTGACGAGGTTGTCGCGAGCGTCACCGTGGCTGAGCTGTTTAGCGCCAAGCGGCGCGCTAAAATGGATACCGAGTGCCGCGTCGGCGACAAGGTGGTTCTAAAGGGCGATGCGCTCATTTTGGTGCCGACACGCGAACAGCTCGACGCGCTCGGTGATGCCGGTTAATGGCTGGCCAAGATGCGGCGATGCGCCTATTCTCTGCGCCGTTTTAGGGCGATTGGCTTTTATCCACTAGTACGAATGTAGGAGCGGGCGCAGCCATGCGCATCTACAGGCATTGGCGCGATGTGCCTGCCCAAGGGCGGGGCGCGGTCGTTGCCATCGGTAATTTTGATGGCGTCCATCTCGGCCACCAGGCCGTTATTGCGGAAGCCGGCCGAATTGCGCGCGCCACCGGTGCGCCCTTGGCGGTGCTTACCTTCGAACCCCATCCACGCGAATTTTTTGGCCGCACCGACGGCCCGTTCCGCCTCACGCCGTTTCGTATCAAATTGCGCGAGATTGCCGCGCTTGGCGTCGATATTCTCTATCTTCTCCGCTTTGACGCGAAACTGGCCGCCTTGGCGGCGGATGATTTCATTCACAGCCTGCTGGTCGGTGGGCTCGGTGTCAGCCATGTCGTGGTCGGCTATGATTTCGCCTTCGGCCAGGCGCGCGGCGGGAACTTTGCTCTGTTGCAGCAGAATGCCGAAAAAGGTGGTTATCAAGTCGATCAGGTTAGCGTCGCCGGGTCGGACGATGGCATCTATTCGGCGAGCGAGGCGCGCACGCTTTTGAGCGCCGGCGATGTGGCTGGCACGGCGCGTATTCTCGGCCGCCCGTGGGAGATCGAAGGCCGGGTGCAGGACGGTGAAAAGCGTGGTCGCCAGCTTGGCTTTCCGACCGCCAACCTGACCGTCGGCGGGACGCTGCACCCCGATCATGGCGTCTATGCTTTGTGGGCCGGATTGAAAGATGCGGCAAGCGATAGCTGGCAGTGGCACCCCGCCGTCGCCAACCTTGGGCGCCGCCCAACCTTCGATGAAAATGAATTGCTGCTCGAAGTGCATGTGCTCGATTTCGATGGCGATCTTTACGGCCAGCGCCTGCGCGCCTGTTTCGTCGAGCGCGTCCGCCCCGAGCGGCGTTTTGACGGACTTGAGGCATTGAAGGCACAAATCGCCAGCGACACGGCCAGCGCCCGGGAGATATTGGCGGCCGGCTCAAGTCCCGATATCGTTTCATCCGCAACCAATTTCTAATCCAACAGGCCACCATCATGACCGTCGATTACCGCAAAACCGTATTTCTGCCGCGCACCGAATTCGCCATGAAAGCGAAGCTGCCGCAGCGCGAGCCCGCCATGCTGGAGCGTTGGGAAAAGCTTGGTATTTATGATCGCCTGCGCGCCGCCTCGAAAGGCCGGGAAAAATTTGTGCTGCATGATGGCCCGCCCTACGCCAACGGCCATATTCATCTCGGCACGGCGCTCAACAAGATTCTCAAGGATGTGGTGGTCAGGAGCCAGCAGATGCTGGGCAAGGATTCGGTCTATGTGCCAGGCTGGGATTGCCATGGCCTGCCGATCGAATGGCAGATAGAGCAAGCCTACCGCAAGGAAGGGCGCGACAAGGATGCGGTGCCGCTGGTGCAGTTTCGCCAGGAATGCCGCGCACATGCGGAAAAGTGGATCGATGTGCAGCGCGAGGAATTCAAGCGCCTCGGCGTGATGGGCGATTGGGCCGACCCCTATACCACCATGAGCTTCGCCGGCGAGGCGCAGATCGTGCGCGAGATCGGTAAATTTCTTGTCGATGGCAGTCTCTATCAGGGCTCGAAGCCGGTGATGTGGTCGCCGGTCGAAAAAACCGCACTCGCCGAAGCCGAGATCGAATATCACGATCACACCTCAACGACGATCTGGGTGCGCTTTCCTGTGGTCGAGAGCGGTAACGAGGAATTGCTCGGCGCCGATGTTCTGATCTGGACGACGACGCCCTGGACCATTCCCGGCAACCGCTGCATCTGTTACGGCGAGAGCATTGATTATCACCTCGTCGAGGTGACGGAGGTGACGGAGGAAAGCCTGGCCAAGCCGGGCGATCGCTTGATTGTCGCGGGCGAGATGATGGAAGGGATTGCTGCGGAAAGCGGCATTGCCGCCTGGAAGGTGCTCAGCGAAGGCATCGACGGCGCGGTTCTGGCGCGCACGGTGTGCGCCCACCCGCTACGCGCCGACGGCTATGAATTTGCCGTGCCGCTCATTCCTTCGAGCCATGTCACCACCGAACAGGGCTCGGGCTTTGTCCATACCGCGCCCGGCCATGGCGCCGAGGATTACGATGCGGTGATGGCCTATAACTCTCAGCTGGAGCAGGCGGGTGACGGCCAGGCGGCAATCGAAGTGCCGCAGACGGTCGGCGGCGATGGCACCTTCTTCCCGCATGTGCCGCTCTTTGCCGGTCAGCATGTTTACAAGGCGCACGATCCGGTGGCCGACGCCTTGCAGCAGGCCGGCGCCCTGCTGGCGCGCGGCAAGCTGGTCCATTCCTATCCCCATTCGTGGCGTTCCAAGGCGCCGCTGATTTTCCGCAACACGCCGCAATGGTTCATCAGCATGAACACGACCGGTTTGCGCGATAAGGCGCTCGCCGCGATTGACGAAGTGCGCTGGGTGCCGGCTTCGGGCCAGCGCCGGATTCGCTCGATGATCGAAACCCGGCCCGATTGGGTGGTGTCGCGCCAGCGCATCTGGGGCGTGCCGATCACCGTCTTTGTCGACAAAAATACCGGCGCACCGTTGCGCGACGCCAAGGTGATCGAGCGCGTTGCCGAGGCGGTCGCTATTGAGGGCGCCGACGCCTGGTTCTCGAGCGACAATGCGCGCTTCCTGGCGCCCGAGCATGACCCGGACGCCTATGACAAGGTCACAGATATCCTCGATGTGTGGTTCGATTCGGGCTCGACGCACAGCTTTGTCCTCGAAGCGCGTGACGATCTGATGTGGCCGGCCTCGCTCTATCTCGAAGGCTCGGATCAGCATCGCGGCTGGTTTCATTCCTCGCTGCTCGAATCCTGCGGCACGCGCGGGCGCGCACCCTATGAGGCGGTGCTGACGCATGGCTTCGTCGTCGATGGCGAGGGCAAGAAAATGTCGAAATCGAGCGGCAATGTGGTCGCGCCGCAGCAGATTATCGACCGCTATGGCGCCGATATTCTGCGCCTCTGGGTGATGGCCTCGGATTATTCCGAGGATTTGCGCATGTCGGACGATATCCTGCGCCATCAGACTGACGCCTATCGGCGTCTGCGTAATACGTTGCGCTATCTGTTGGGCAATCTCGCCGATTTCACTGCGGCCGAGGCACTCAGCATTGATGAGATGCCCGAACTGGAGCGCTGGGTATTGCACCGTCTGTGGGAGATCGACCGGGATATCCGCCAGCGCTGCGAGGATTATGATTTTCACGGCATTTTCACCGCGCTGCATAATTTTTGCGCGGTCGAGCTCTCGGCGTTTTATTTCGATGTGCGCAAGGATTCGCTTTATTGCGATGCCGCCCAGAGCCCGCGCCGGCGCGCCGCGCGCACGGCGCTTGATCAGATATTTGAGTGCCTCACCGCCTGGCTCGCGCCGTTCCTCAGCTTCACCGCTGATGAAGCCTGGCTGTTGCGCCATCCGGGCGAGGACGGCAGCGTTCATTTGCGCGACTTTCCAACCATCCCAGATAGTTGGCAGGATGATGCCTTGGCCGAAAAATGGGCTGTCTTGCGCAATCTCAGGCGCGTTGTCACCGGTGCGCTGGAAATCAAGCGGGCCGATAAAACCATCGGCTCAAGCTTGCAGGCAAGCGTGACAATATATGCGGGCGAGGAATTCCAGCAAAGCTGTGCCGGCCTCGATATGCCGGAGCTGTTCATCACTTCGGAAGCCGAATTTGCTGCCGGCGATGCGCCGGATGGCGCCTTTACATTGGAAGAAGTGCCCGGTGTTGCCGTCATGGTGGCGCTGGCCGGTGGCGAAAAATGCGCGCGTTGCTGGCAGGTTTTGGCCGATGTTGGCGCCCAGCCGGCGCATGCTGATATCTGTAGCCGTTGTGCCGAAGCGGTCGATGCCCATCCGGCGGACCCGGAATAGGCCGGTCGAGGCGCGGTGGGCGATGGGCAGGGCACTATGATTCGCCTCGGTGCGCCGCTTGCGGCGCTGGCGCTGATCCTCGATCAGCTCACCAAATGGCTCGCCCGGGATAATTTGTGGGATCCGCCCATCCGCGTCGAAGTGCTCGGTTTTCTCGACCTTGTGCCGGTGGAAAATCGCGGCATCAGCTTCGGCCTGTTGCAGAGTGAGGGCGGCCTGGGGGTATGGTTGATTTCGGCCTTTGCCCTGATTGTTGCCGCCGGCCTTGGCTTTTGGCTCTATCGCACGCGGCGTAAATGGCCGGCGCTGGCGCTCGGGCTCATCATCGGCGGCGCGCTCGGCAATGTGATCGACCGCCTGCGCCTCGGCTGGGTGATTGATTTTATCGATTTTCATGTCAACACCTGGCATTGGCCGGCCTTCAATATTGCTGACGCCGCGATCACGGTCGGTGTCGGAATGTTGTTGATCGATGGCTTGTTCGGAACGGCGAAAAAGCCTAAATAGAGAGCATGCTTACTCTTATCTTGAGAGCCGCGAAGACGGCCCGGCGTTTGGCGCTTATTCGGGCGTTAGTTACGCTGCTTGCTGTGGCTGGCGTGGCCGGCCTCGCGGGCTGTGGCGGCGTTGGCAATTCTCTCGGCTTCGGCAAGCAATCGCCGGATGAATTCGCCGTTGTGCGCAATGCGCCGCTCACCTTGCCGCCCGACTATAGCTTGCGGCCACCGAGGCCAGGCGCGCCGCGCCCACAGGAAGAGCCGCTCCGGGCACAGGCCGAAAGCTCAATATTTGGTCAGGAAGGCGGTTCCCAGACGCGCCCCGAAAGCGAAGGCGAATACGCCTTTTTGCGCGAAGCCGATGCGCTTGAGACCAATCCCGAAATCAGGCGCGTGATCAACGAGGAATTCACCATTTTCGCCCAGGAAGGTGAAGGCTTCTTCGAATCGCTGCTGTTCTGGCGCGCCGATGAGTTGCAAGGTGAAGTGATCGATGCGTCGGGCGAGGCGCAAAGGCTGAACGAAAATGCCGCTATGGGCCTGCCGCCGGATAGCGGAGAAACGCCGGTCATTGAGCGCCGCGACAAGGCCCTCTTAGAGGGGATATTCTAAGCTGGTGCGCGCCGCCACGGTAATTTCTCTTGTTCTATCGCGCGTCGCCTGCCGCAGGGCGCTGATTTCATTTTTGGCTATTGCTCTTGTTACCCTCGCGGTGTCCGCATCCCGGCCGGCCGGCGCCGGGCCGTTCAATTCGGAATATTTTGTCCTCGACAACGGCATGGAGGTGGTCGTCCTGCCGAATCACCGTGCGCCGGTGGTCATTCACATGCTGTGGTACCGGGTTGGCTCGGCGGATGATCCGGTCGGCAAGTCGGGCATCGCCCATTTTCTCGAGCATTTGATGTTCAAGGGAACCGAGGATCTGCCGCCGGGCGAATTTTCGCGCATCGTGGCGCGCAATGGCGGCCAGGAGAACGCCTTCACCTCGTGGGATTACACCGGCTATTATCAGCGCGTCGCGCGCGACCGGCTGGAAATCGTCATGGCGCTCGAAGCCGGCCGGGTGCGCGGTTTGGTACTGAACGAGGAGATCGTGCTGCCCGAGCGCGATGTTATTCTGGAGGAGCGCAGTTCGCGCACCGATAACGAGCCCTCTTCCCTGCTCGCTGAACAAATGAGCGCGGCGCAATTTCTGCGTCATCCCTACGGCACGCCGATCATCGGCTGGCGGCATGAGATTGAGGCCCTCGATCACGAAGACGCGCTCAATTTTTACCGGCGTTATTATGCGCCCGACAATGCCATTCTTGTCGTCGCCGGGGATATCACCGCCGCTGAATTGAAGCCGCTGGCGGAAAAATATTATGGCGTTTTAGCGCCGGCCGGCATGCCGGCCAGGGTCCGTCCGTCCGAGCCGCCGCAAATCAGTCCGCGCCAGGTGACTTTAAGCGACGTGCGGGTGGCACAACCTTCTTTGACGCGCAGTTATCTCGCCCCGAGCCAAGGCAGTGGCGCGGACGGCGACAGCGTGGCGCTGCAGATTTTCTCCGAGATCCTCGGCAATAAATCGACCAGTCGGCTCTACCAGGCGCTGGTGGTTGACCAGGCGCTTACCGCCTGGGCCGGCTCGTCCTATCAGTCGATGATGCTCGATTCATCGCGCTTCTTTATTTATGCCGAGAGCCTGCCGGGCATTGCCATCGCAGATGTTGAAGCGGCGATGGATGAGGTGATTGACGATTTGCTCGCCACTGGCCCGAGCGACGAGGAAATTGCCGCCGTCAAATCGCGCTTGCAGGCGGTTGTCGTCTACGCGCTCGACAATCCGCAATCCGTCGCCAGCATATTTGGCAATGCCTTGAGCGTCGGCATTACGGTCGAGGAAATCGAACGCTGGCCCGAACGGGTCGCGGCGGTAACGCGCGAACAGATCATGGCGGTGGCGCGCCGCGTTTTGCGCCCCGAACGTTCGGTCACCGGCTATTTGCTGCCGGCTGAAGAGGGCTCGTGATGATCCGCAGCTTCCTCGCCCTGTGCTGTTTCCTGGTCGCCGCCAGCGTGTTTTCAGCCGTTCGGGCGGATGAGCCGATCGCCAGGGTGCAGCGCGTCATATCGCCGTCCGGCATTGAGATTTGGTATGTTCAGGAAGCCAATATTCCGGTGATTTCGCTCTCGCTCGGCTTTCGCGGCGGCACCGTGTTGGACCCGCCGGGCAAGGCGGGCCTCGCCAATTTTGCCCTGGGGTTGCTCAATGAAGGGGCGGGCGAGCTGGATGCGCTGGCTTTTCAGAAGGCCGTCATCGACCGGGCGATCCATCTCAACAGCAATGCCAGCCGGGATCTCGTTACTGTCAGCCTGCAAACGCTGAGCCGAAATCGTGACGAGGCATTCAAATTGCTCGGCATGGCCTTGAGCGAGGCGCGCTTCGAGGCGCCGCCGGTCGAACGGGTGCGCAGCCAAATTCTCAATATTCTCGCCGATGAAGCGCGCAATCCGCGCACCATCGCCTCGCGCACCTGGTTTGGCGATATATTCGCGGATCATCCTTATGCCCAGCGCGCCAATGGCACGGAAGAGACAATTCGCGCCATCACCCCGGCCGACCTCAAAAACTGGACCAAGGCGCGGTTCGCGCGCGACAATCTGATCGTCGGCGCATCGGGCGATGTCGCGCCGGAGGAAATCGCGCGGCTGGTCGATATCGCCCTCGCCGGTTTGGCCGCGCACGCCGCCGTCGCAACCGTGCCGGAAGCGGTATTCCCGGCCTCGGGCGCAACGCAGGTGGTGCGCATGCCGCTGATGCAGAGCGTTGTCGTATTCGGCATGCCCGGGCTGAAGCGCGACGATGCCGATTTCTACGCCGCCTATGTGATGAATTATATTTTAGGCGGTGGAGGTTTTACCTCGCGCCTCTATGAAGAGGTGCGCGAGAAGCGCGGCCTGGCCTATTCGGTCTACAGCTATCTGGCGCCGTTGCAACATGCCGGCCTTTATATGGGCGGCGTGGCAACGCGCAATGACGGCGTGGCGCAAACCCTCGATATCATCCGCGCCGAGATTGCCCATTTGGCCGAGAGCGGTGTCAGCACCGAGGAATTGTCGGCGGCCAAGCAATATCTGACCGGCGCTTTCCCATTGCGCCTCGACAGCGGCGGTAAGGTGGCCGGCATTCTCGTTCAGATGCAGTTCGAATCGCTCGGCATCGATTATCTCGACCGGCGCAATGGCTATATGGAAGCCGTGACCATGGCGGATATCGTCCGGGTGGCCAAGCGCCTGCTCAATCCGGAACGCTTGCGCGTCGTCGTCGTCGGCGATCCGGAGGGTTTGCAGGATTCCTGAGAGGCGGCGGCGCGACCATGCGGTATGAGCAGCTCTCAACGAAATGTTTCCAGGCGGCCTCCGGCGGCCCCGGCATAAGCGCGCAAGATTACGCCGACGCCTTGGCCCGCATGGCACCGGCACTGGCGCGTGTCAAAAGCTGGCAGGCAAATGGCGCGCAGGCATTCCTGGGCTATGCCGATATCAGCGATGACCTCACCATGCTGGAAGGCATGGCGCAAAACCTGCGCCAGCGCTTTGCCAGGCTGGTGGTTATCGCTGTTGGCGGCGCGTCGCTCGGCGGTCAGGCGGTTAGCGCTCTTGCCACCAATCCGGGCGCGGACGGGACGGCGCTCGTTTTTCTCGACAATCCCGATGCGGCGCGCTTGCAAGCGGAATTGGACGGCGCTCCGGATACCGGCTTTATCGTCATCTCAAAATCGGGCAGCACCGCCGAGACCTTGGCACAAACCATGATCGCGCTGGATCAGGCGGCGGCGGAGCGTTTTCTTTTTATCACCAGCCCCGGCGACAATCCGCTGCGCCGTATCGCGCAAGAGCGCGGCGTGAGCGTATTGGATCACGATCCTGATCTGGGCGGGCGGTTCTCGGTTTTTTCCGCTGTCGGCGTGCTACCGCTATTGATCGCCGGTCTTGATGCCAGAGCCTTCCGGCAGGGCGCCAGCGAAACATTGCACGCGCTATTGGGCGCGGGCGAACCCGGCGCGGCGCCACCGGCTGTCGGCGCCGCCCTGGCGTTGGCCTTTCATCCGGCAGCCACGGTGTTCATGCCCTATGACGACCGCCTGCTCAGCCTGGCCCAATGGATACGCCAATTGTGGGCCGAATCGCTTGGCAAGGACGGCCACGGGACGACGCCTATTGTGGCACGCGGCGCGGTCGATCAGCATAGCCAACTGCAACTTTATCTCGACGGCCCGGCCGATAAGTTTTTTACCCTGATTCGTGTCGAGGCGGCGGCCAGCGGCGCACCCATCGATGCCGGTCTCGCCGCCATCGCCGGGGCGGATTATCTCGCCGGGCGCAGTCTTGATGATTTGATGGCAGCTGAAGCGGCAGCGACACGCGATGCGTTGGCCGAAGCCGGGCGGCCAGTGCGCGAGATCGTCGTGCCGGTGCTCGACGAGGCGGCGATGGGCGCGATGATGATGCATTTCATGTTGGAGACCGTGCTGGTTGCGCTGTGCCAGGGCATCAACCCGTTCGATCAGCCGGCGGTCGAACGCGGCAAAGAGTTGGCGCGCGAATATTTATTGCGCGGCCAGACATGACGATCCGCCTGCTGCCCGATGGCGTGATCAACCGCATCGCCGCCGGCGAGGTGGTTGAGCGCCCGGCTTCGGTGGTCAAGGAGCTGGTCGAAAACGCCATCGACGCGGTTGCCGGGCATATCGAGGTGCGCGTGGCTGAAGGCGGGCGGGCGCTGATTCAAGTGTCGGATGATGGCCGCGGCATGTCAGAGGCTGAATTGCCGCTCGCCATTGCGCGCCACGCGACATCGAAACTGCCGAGCGACGATGATCTCAGCAATATCGCGACCCTTGGCTTTCGCGGCGAGGCACTGCCGTCGATTGGCGCTGTCAGCCGGCTTGAGATTACCAGCCGGCAGGCGGGCGCGGAGAATGGCTGGTCGCTTAGCGTTGAGGGCGGTGCGCTTGGCACGCCCGGCCCGGCGGCGCGCATCACCGGCACCACCGTCTCCGTGCGCGATCTATTTTACGCCACACCGGCGCGGCTGAAATTTCTCAAAACCGAGCGTACCGAGCTCGGCCATATCAACGATATCCTGTCGCGCCTCGCCATGGCGCGGCCCGATATCGCCTTCACTCTGATGGACGGCAGCCGCGATGTGCTGCGCGCGCCGGCCGGCGCCGATTTGCTCGACAACCGCCTGGCCCGCCTGGCGCTTATTATCGGCCGCGATTTTGCCGATAATGCGGTCGAGGTCGAGGCTGAGCGCGAGGGGGTAAAGCTCACCGGCTATGCCGGCTTGCCGACCTATAACCGCGCCACGGCACGGGCGCAATATCTCTTCGTCAATGGCCGCCCGGTGCGCGACCGGCTGCTTGCCGGCGCGGTGCGCGGCGCCTATCACGATTTTATCGGCGGCGGACGCCATCCCGTGTTGGCGCTTTTTATCGAATTGCCGCCGGACGCGCTCGACGTCAATGTGCACCCGGCCAAAACCGAAGTGCGCTTCCGCGATGCCGGCGTGGTGCGCGGCCTGATTGTCGGTTCGCTCAAGCGCGCGCTCGCCGAAGCCGGCCACCGCGCCGCAACCACGGTGTCGCACGCCGCCCTCGGCGCGGTGCGGCCCGGCGACGGTTCGTTTCAGCCAGCGCTGCCGGCGCATGGCGGCAACACGCCCTATCCGCGCGCGCCGGCGCCGGCGATGCGCGGCCTCTCGGATGTGGCGGCGGGCTATCAGGCGCCGCTCGCCGGGCCGACCGGAGAAATTGTTGAAGACGCACCCGACGGGGCTGAGGATTTTCCGCTCGGTGCGGCGCGCGGCCAGGTGCACGGCACTTATATCGTCTCGCAAACCGGCGATGGCATCGTCATCGTCGATCAGCATGCCGCGCATGAACGCCTCGTCTATGAGCAGATGAAGGCGGCGCTCGATTCAGGCGGTGTTACCCGGCAGATGCTGCTCTTGCCCGAAGTGGTGGAGCTGGAGGAAAGCGCGGTGGCGCGCCTCAGCGCACGCCAACAGGAACTCGCCGATCTCGGCCTGGTGCTCGAAGGCTTCGGCCCCGGCGCCGTCATCATCCGCGAAACGCCGGCCTTGCTTGGCGAAGGCGATGTCAAAGGCCTGGTGCGTGATCTGGCCGAAGAGCTGGCTGAGTTCGGCGATAGCGTGGCGCTGAAAGAGAAGCTATCGGAGGTCTGCTCAAGCATGGCCTGCCATGGCAGCGTGCGCGCCGGGCGGCGGCTCAAGGCAGAAGAGATGAACGCGCTGCTGCGTCAGATGGAAGCCACCCCCCATTCCGGCCAATGCAATCACGGCCGCCCAACCTATGTTGAGCTCAAGCTCGCCGATATCGAACGCCTATTCGGGCGACGGTAATAATAGGACTCCGGCAGACGAGGCACGACGTGCATCGTCTGGTCGGCAAGCGCGACTGCGCGCCCGAGCTTATGCGAGGTAGCCAAGGGCGCGGATGCGCCCGCCCGGCGTTTGAGGGAACTTAAGAAGGGTCATTCTGATGACCTGCCGCTGAGCCAAGATATTTCATGATCAGGATTTCCGCCGCGCCGTAGCGCCGCCGATCGATTTCCTCGAATCCATCGGGCGCTTGCAGCACTTCCTTGGCGCTGGTTTCGGCAACGACGATGGCGCCCTCGGCGAGCCAGCCATTTTCGACCAGCGAGGCGAGCGCCGGCGCCGCCTTGCCGCCGCGATAGGGCGGGTCGAGAAAGGCGTATGCGCAGGGCTCCGGTGCCGGCGGCAGGCGGGTGGCATCGCCCTGGATGATGCGCACCTTGTCGTCGAAATCGAGCGATTTGACGTTCTGTTTGAGGCTGGCAAGAGCCGCACTATCGCTTTCCACCGCCGTCAAATGCGCGGCACCGCGCGACAGCGCTTCCAGCCCAAGCGCGCCGGTGCCGGCAAAGAGATCGATCACGTGCGATCCCCGGATCGCGAACGATGCGAAATCGCGGTGGCCGAGTATATTGAACAGTGCCTCGCGCGCGCGCTCCGACGTGGGGCGCAGCGAGCGCCCCTCCGGTGCAACCAAGCGCCGGGTGCGGCGGCTACCGCCGACGATGCGCATTATTTTTCCCCAATTGTTCGCGCACCACTTTGGCCGGTACGCGCACCACCGCGCCGCGCTTCATTGAACCGAGCTGAAACGGCCCATAGGCGGTGCGGATCAAGCGGTTGACCTGGAGACCGAGATGTTCGAGCACGCGCCGCACTTCGCGATTTTTGCCTTCTTTCAGGCCGAGGGTGAGCCAGGCATTGCTGGCCGTGCTCGAATCGAGCGCCGCCTCAATCGGGCCGTAGCGCACGCCCTCGACGGTGATGCCTTTGGATAAATCCTTGAGCCGCGCCACATCCGGGCGGCCATAGACGCGCACGCGGTAGCGCCTGAGCCAATCCGAGCGCTCGAGGAGGCGCGACAGGCCGCCATCATTGGTGAGCAGCAGCAAGCCTTCCGAAGCGAGATCGAGGCGGCCGATCGAGAGCACGCGGCCGAGATCCTCGGGAATTTTTTCGAATACGGTGGGCCGCCCTTGCGGGTCTTTGTGGCTGGTAATGAGGCCGGGCGGCTTGTGATAGCGCCACAGTTCCGCCGGCTTGGCGCCAGCAATCGGCTTGCCGTCGACCGTCACCGCGCTCTCTCCGGTCACGAGAAAGGCCGGCGTGTCGAGGGTTTTGCCGTCGACCGCGACGCGCCCGGCGCCGATCATGCGCTCGGCTTCGCGCCTCGAGCATACGCCGGCGCGGGCCAAATGCTTGGCGATGCGCTCGCCCTCTCCCAATTGTGACATCGGTGCGGCCTCAGCCTCTGCAGGCGGCGAGGAAGGAGTCGAATATTCGACTGTCGCCGGGGTCGATGGCGAATTCCGGGTGCCACTGCACGCCGATGAACCAACGCCTGGCCGGATCCTCGATGCCTTCGATAACGCCGTCGGGCGCGAGCGCATTGACGGTGAGGCCGGGCGCCGCTTGGTCGACCGCCTGATGGTGGGCGCTGTTGACGTTCATATCTGCCCGTTCGGTAATGCGGAGGAGGGCGCTGTCCGGCGTCAATGCCACCGCATGGCCGGCTTCATCGCGCGGATTCGGTTGTTCATGCGCCAGCGCATCCGGAATGGCGTCCGGAATGTGCTGGATCAGGCTGCCGCCGAGCGCCACATTCATCAATTGCTGGCCACCACAAATACCGAGTGTCGGCAGATCGGCATCGTGCGCGCCGCGCGTTACGGCGAGCTCGAACTGGGTGCGCTTGTCTTTGGTCGTGACGCTGTCATGGGTTTCCGCCGCGCCGAACAATGCCGGGTCGACATCGAAATTTCCGCCGGTGACCACCAGGCCGTCGATCAGGGCAAGATATGCCGCTGCCTGTTCGGGCTCGTGCGGCAGCGCAATCGGCAGACCGCCGGCGCGGGCCACGGCGGAAAAATAATTTTCCCGCATGGCGTACCAGGGAAATTTGGAATAGCCGCCGGCCGGCTCATGGTCGAGGGTGAGGCCAATGACGGGCTTGTTCGAAGCTCGGTTCATGAGCGGGAATGTAGGGATGGCCGCCGCCATGTGCAACGCGCGTGCTTGACGATTTTGCAGTTAAAGCCGACTTTCTTGCCATGAGTGCGGATAAGAGCAGCTATATGGAATTGGCCCTCGCCGAGGCCGAAGCCGCGGCGGCGGCAGGCGAGGTGCCGGTTGGCGCGGTGCTGGTCGACGGCCTCTCGGGCGAGGTGCTGGCCGCCGCCGGCAACCGGGTCGAGCGCGATCATGACGCCACCGCCCATGCTGAAATGCTGGTGCTGCGCGCCGCAGCCGCCAAGCGCGCCTCGCCGCGCCTAAGCGATTGCGATCTTTACGTCACACTTGAGCCGTGTCCGATGTGCGCCCAGGCAATTTCCTTCGCCCGCATCCGCCGGCTCTATTTCGGCGCCTCGGACGCCAAGGGCGGCGGGGTCGAAAACGGCCCGCGTATCTTCACACAGCCGACTTGCCATCATCGGCCGGAGGTCTATGGCGGCATGGATGAGGCACGCGCAGCCGCGCTGTTGCGCGATTTTTTCAACGCCCGGCGTTGATCCTATAGGCGGTAAATCCGCGCCGCATTGTCGTGCAGGATGGCGCGCTGCTCAGCTTTGCTGAATGGCGCCAGCGCGGCGCGGTGGGCGCCGATCAGATCGGCGTAGCTCGTCCATAGCTTTTCGATCGGAAAGTTCGAGCCGAACAGGCAGCGCTCGGCGCCGAAGATGGCCACCACTTCGCCGATGATGCTGGCAATCCCGGCTGGATCGCAGCGCTGTACGAAGGTGCCGAGGCCGGAGAATTTGGTGCTGACATTGGCGTTTTCGGCGAGGCGCTTCAGCCCCTCCGCCCAGGCGGCGCGCCCGGCGGGCGAATCGTCCTCGAGCATGCCGGCATGTTCGAGCACAATATTCGCGTTGGGGAAATTTTTTGCAAGGCTTGCGCCGTCGGCGAATTGCGAGGTGAAGAGCTGCAATTCGAACACCAGGCCGCGCTCCGCCACCTCGGCGAAGCCCTTGCGCCACGCGGCGCCATTCATAATGTCGGGTGTGGCGGCGAAGCGGTAAAGCTCCTTCTCGTGCCAATGCAGTTGCTGGCGCACGCCGCGAAATAAGGGCGATTCGCTGTGCGCACCCAGGATCGCGCCGAGATTATCGCCGGCGAGATCGGCGTAGGAGACAATGGCGTGCGGCCAGCCATGTTGATCGGCGACGCTTTGCACCCAGCGCGTCTCGTCAACCTCTTTGCCCCCCCGCCAATTGGTTTGCACATAGATCGATTTGCTCACGCCGTGGCCAGCGACATCGCCGAGAAATTCATCGATCGGATAATCACGTTGCAATGGCTCGTAGGGGCCGAAGATGCGCGGCTGCATCGGCCCCATCAGCCACGGCAGATCGGCCTGGCGCCAGATATGGTGATGCGCGTCGATGATCGGCAGGTCAGCCATTTTTTGTCTCCAGTTTATCGAATCCATAGATGCGCCAGGCGGTGTCGTGCATCAGGGCGCGGCGCTCGGGGTTGCTCAAGTCGCCCATCGCGCTCTCATAGGCCGCGATCATGCCACTATATGTTGACCACAGTTTATCGACCGGGAAGTTAGAGCCGAACATCGCGCGCTCGGCGCCGAACCAGTTCACCACCTCGGAGAGAATCGGCGTTACTGATTCCGCCGAGCAGCGGTGGTTGAACATGCCGAGGCCGGATATTTTTGCCACCACATTGGGCTCCGCCGCCATCAGGGCCATGCCTTTGTGCCATTCCGCCCGGCCGTCGGGCGATTCATCCGCCGGCAGGCCGCCATGTTCGAGCACGATGGTGGCGTGCGGGTGTTCACGCGCCAGCTTGGCCGCATCCGCCATTTGGTGCGGGAAAATCATCAGCTCGAAGGTCAGCCCGCGCTCGGCCAGTTCGGCGAAGCCGCGCCGCCAGGCTTTATCGAGCATTGTCGTGGCGGTGACGCCGGCGGCACAATATTGCGCATTGGCGTGGAAATTAAGCATTTGCCGGATGCCGCGAAAATTGGCCGATTCGCTATGCGCATTCAGGAGCGCGCCAACATTGGCATCGGCCAGATCCGCCCAGGCGATAATGCCCATCGGCGTGTCGCTCTCGTCGGCAAGCGATTGTATCCAGCGCGTCTCGCCGGCGGCGTCATCGGGCGGCCAGCCGCATTGGATATAGACAGTGCCGGCAACGCCGTGCGGCGCGCTTTCGCCGTGCAATTCTTCGAGCAGATAATCGCGGTGGATGGCGTCATAGGGGCCGTAGATGCGCGGCGTCATCGGCCCTTGCAGCCACGGCAAATCGTCGACGCGCCACAGATGATGATGCGAATCGATAATTTTATCCACCGAGCTAACGCCCGACGGCGCGCCAGCCGATATCGCGGCGGCAAAAGCCGCCCGGCCAGTCGATTTGATCAACCGCGCGGTAGGCTTTGGCCTGGGCTTGGGCAATGTCATCGCCGAGCGCGGTGACGCCGAGCACCCGCCCGCCGGTGGCGGTGATATTGCCGTTATCGGTGCCGGTGCCGGCATGAAACACCGTCGCGCCCTCAGCCTCGGCCTTCTCCAGGCCGCCGATGATGCTGCCTTTCTCGTAAGCTCCGGGATATCCCTTGCTCGCCATCACAACACAGAGCGCCGCCTGATCATGCCATTCCAGCGTTGTCTCATTCAGGCGTCCGTCGCGCGTTGCCTTGAGAGCGGTAAAAAGATCGGATTTCAGGCGCGGCAAAATCGCCTGGCACTCCGGATCGCCGAAGCGGACATTCACTTCCAACAGCTTGGGTGCGCTGTCATTGATCATCAGCCCGGCATAAAATACGCCTTTGAACGGCGCGCCGTCTTCCGCCATGGCGCGCACCAGCGGCTCGACGATTGTCTTGAGCGTGATCTCGCACAGTTCCGGCGTCATCACCGGGGCGGGCGAATAGGCGCCCATGCCGCCGGTATTGGGGCCTTTGTCGCCTTCGCCGACGGCCTTGTGGTCTTGCGCTGTTTCGAGCGGCAGCACGTTTTCGCCGTCGACCAGGGCGAGATAGCTCGCCTCCTCGCCAGGCAGAAATTCCTCGACCACCACCTCGCTGCCGGCAGCGCCAAACTGGCCGGCGAACATATCCTCGGTGGCGGCGATGGCTTCGTCTTGGGTTGCGGCGATGATCACGCCCTTACCGGCGGCGAGGCCGTCCGCCTTGATCACCACCGGCGTGGCGTGGCCGGTGATGAAGTCGCGCGCCGCACCCAGCGCGGTGAAACGGCCATAGGCGGCGGTCGGAACGCCGGCGCGCTGGCAGAGATCTTTCATGAAGCCTTTCGAGCCTTCGAGCTTTGCCGCCGCCGCGCTTGGCCCGAAAGTGGCGATGCCGACCGCCTCCAAGCGATCGGCGAGGCCGCCGGCGAGCGGCGCCTCCGGGCCAATGACGGCGAAGCCGATGTCTTTTTCAGCGCAAAAAGCGAGGATGCCGTCGAAATCCATGACGTCGAGGGCAACGCATTCGGCCGCAGCGGCGATGCCGGCATTGCCCGGTGCGCAATATATTTTTTCGATCTGGTCCGAAGCGGCGAGGCTCCAGCAGAGTACGTGCTCGCGTCCACCCGAGCCGATAACGAGAACTTTCATGGCTACCATATGTTAGAATCGAATCAGGCATTACTTTTATCACAGTGAGCGCGGCAGGGGAGCATGAACGAAGGCTTTGGCGATACGGGGGCGGGCGGCAATGTTGAGCCCTATTCCGTCGCGGAATTGTCAAACGCGCTGAAGCGTAGCGTGGAGGACAATTTCGGCTGGGTGCGGGTGCGCGGCGAGATTTCCGGCTTTAAGCGCGCCGCCTCGGGTCATCTCTATTTTGCTCTCAAGGACGACAAGGCGGTGCTCGATGGGGTGTGTTGGCGCGGCGTTGCCGGCAAGCTCGGCATCGCGCCCGAGGATGGCCTGGAAGTCATCGCCAGCGGCAAACTCACCACCTATCCGGCGCGCTCACGCTATCAGCTTGTGGTGCAAAGCATGGAAGTGGCCGGCGAGGGCGCGCTGCTGAAATTGCTCGAAGAGCGCAAGAAGAAGCTCAGCTCTGAGGGCCTGTTTGACGAAGAGCGGCGGCGTGCATTGCCCTATTTGCCCGAGATCATCGGCGTTGTCACCTCACCGACCGGCTCGGTGATTCGCGATATTCTGCACCGCATCGCCGAGCGCTTTCCGCGCCGCGTGCTGGTCTGGCCGGTATTGGTGCAGGGCGAGAAGGCCGCCGAACAAGTGGCGCATGCGATTAAGGGCTTCAATGCGCTCGCGCCGGGCGGCCCGACACCGCGCCCCGATCTGCTGATTGTCGCGCGCGGCGGCGGCAGCCTTGAGGATCTATGGGCCTTCAATGAGGAAATCGTCGTGCGCGCCGCGGCGGCAAGCGATATCCCGCTGATATCCGCCATCGGCCACGAAACGGACGTCACCCTGATCGACCTGGCGGCGGACCGCCGCGCGCCGACCCCGACGGCAGCGGCTGAGATGGCGGTGCCGGTCCGGGTCGAACTGATCGAGGGGCTGCTCGGCCAGGAGCGGCGGCTGGTCTCGGCGACCGGGCGCCTGTTGCAGGATAGGCGCACCCGCGTGCAAGGGCTGGCGCGCGGTTTGCCGGATGCGTCCTCACTGCTCGGCGCGGCGGCGCAGCGCCTTGATGATTGGAGCGAGCGGCTCGGCAATTCAGCCCGCGCGGCTTTACGGGTGCGGAAAGACCATGTCGAAAAATTGGGCTACCAACTGCCGCGCCCGCGCGAATCCCTGGCCGAGAAACA
>JABIXB010000179.1 GCA_018666805.1 Rhodospirillaceae bacterium
AAGGCCGAAGGCGGCTGGGGCGCGATGTGCACCGAATATTGCTCGATCAACCCTGAATCCGACGATACACACCGCGTGTCGGCGCGCATCTGGGATGAGGGCGACGTCATCAATCTCGGCCATATGTGCGACAGCCTGCATAAGCATGGCGCGCTGGCCGGGATCGAGATGTGGTATGGCGGGCCGCACGCGCCCAATATGGAAAGCCGCGCCGCGCCGCGCGGTCCGAGCCAGATTGCTTCGGAATTTGAAAACCTCACTTATGCGCGCGAAGCGGATGAAGACGATATCAAGGACCTGGTGCAGATGTATGTCGATGCCGCCAAGCGGGCCGAGCGGGCCGGCTTCGACATCATCTATGTCTATGGCGCCCATTCCTATCTGCCGCTGCAGTTCCTCTCGCCCTATTACAACAAGCGCACGGATAAATATGGCGGCAGCCTGGAGAACCGGGCGCGCTTTTGGCTCGAAACCCTGGCCGCGGTGAAGAAGGCTGTCGGCGATCATTGCGCCATCGCCACGCGCTTCGCCATTGATACGCTCTATGGGCCGGACGGCGTCGAGGTCGGCGAAGACGGCCTGAAATTCGTTGAAATGGTCACCAAGGAAGGCCTGGTCGATCTTTGGGATGTGAATGTCGGCGATATCGCCGAGTGGGGCGAGGATGCCGGGCCGTCGCGTTTCTACAAGGCCAACCACCAGAGCCCCTGGGTTAAGGACGTAAAATCCGTCGCCAATGTTCCGGTGCTCGGCGTCGGCCGGGTCACCAGCCCGGACGATATGGTCGCGATATTACAATCAGGTCAGGCCGATATTATCGGCGCGGCGCGGCCCTCAATCTCCGACCCGTTCCTGCCTAACAAGATCAGCGAAGGGCGGCTTGAGGACATCCGCGAATGCATTGGCTGTAATATGTGCATCTCGCGTTGGGAAATCGGCGGACCGCCGATGATTTGCACGCAGAATGCAACGGCGATGGAGGAATATCGCCGTGGCTGGCATCCCGAAAAATTTGAGAAAACCGCCAGCCCGTGCTCCGTTCTCGTGGTCGGCGCCGGCCCCGCCGGCATGGAATGCGCCCGGGTGCTTGGTGAGCGCGGCTATGACGTCCATTTGCGTGAAGCCGAAGACGAGCTTGGCGGCTCGATCCGCTATATCCAGCGCTATCCCGGATTGGCCGAATGGGGGCGGGTGGTTTCCTACCGCCAGGGCCAGCTCGACAAACTGAGTAATGTCGAGGTCCATACTGGGATCGGCGCCATGTCGGCTGATGACGTGCTCTCCTACGGCGCCGACCGGGTGGTGGTCGCCACCGGCTCGCGCTGGGCGCCCGATGGCCTGAACGGCATCACCCATGCGCCGATTGACGGCGCCGATGCGACCATGCCGCAGATCTGCACGCCGGATCAGGTGATGAACGGCAAGGATGTCGGCGACAGGGTGGTGGTACTCGATGCCGATGGTTATTTCACCGGCGTCAGCACAGCAGAATTCCTCGTCGACCAAGGCAAGCAGGTGAGCCTTGTCACCCAGCTCCACGCGGTCGCGCCCTATACGGATTTCACCCTCGAGGCGCCCAATCTGCACCGCATGATTCATGAAAAAGGCATTCGCGATATCACCGCGCACTGGGTGCATTCGATTGAGCCCGGCAACGAGACCAAAGTGATGATCTATAGTCTCTATGGTGACGGCTATCAGCGCACCGCCAAGCCGCGCACTGGCGAACTGCCGCGTAAGGCAAACACCAATATCGAGGAACTCACTTGCGATACGGTGGTGCTGGTAACCGGCCGACTGTCCAATCAGGCGCTCTTTACCGAGCTCAAGGGCCGGCGCAGCGAATGGGCGGAGGAAGAGATCGACAATATCTTCCATACCGGCGATTGTTACGCTCCGCGCATGATCGCAGACGCGATCTTCGACGGTCACCGTCTGGCGCGGGAGTTTGAATCGGACAACCCGCAATTCGCCCAACCCTGGATACGTGAGCGTCAGATATGGGGCAGCGAGACCTATCCCAAACTGAATGGCGCCTGAGCTAATTATTCGAAATAACCCGCAAAGGGAGACAATAAAATGAGTGAGAGAAAATCTGCGCTAGCGGCGCATCACAAGGCATTGGGCTCGGAACTCGAAGAATGGAACGGCATGGGAGCGCCCATGACCTACAATACCGACCCGTGCGATGAACATGATACGGTGCGTGACGCCGCCGGCCTGTTTGACGTCTCCGGCTTGAAGAAAGTGCATGTGCGCGGCAACGACTCCCTCGCCGTGGTCGACCATCTCATCACCCGCAATATGGCGGCGATTCCGATCGGGCGCTCGGCTTACGGCGCGGTTTTGAATGATGATGGCGGAATTTGCGATGACGCGATTATTTTTATCATCGCGGAAAATGATTATCTTGTCGTGCATGGCTCGGGTGAATGCCGCGCGCGGCTTGATGAATCGGCGGAAGGCAAGGATGTCAGCGTCGAATTCGATGACGATCTGCACAATATTTCGCTGCAGGGACCTGCCTCTGTCGATTTTCTCGATCAGTACACGCCGATCGATTTGCCGGCGCTGGGCTATTTTAACCAGCAGAACACAACCCTGTTTGACCGGCCAGTGATGATTTCGCGTACCGGTTTCTCCGGCGAGCGTGGTTACGAATTACTCGCGACAGCCGAGAACGTGGTGCCGATTTGGGAGGGAATTGTCGAAAACGGTGCCGCAAAGGGCATCACGCCATGCTCCTTCTCTGGCCTAGATAAGGCTCGTGTTGAAGCGGCGCTGCTGTTCTATCCCTATGACATGACGGCGAATAACACGCCCTGGGAAGTCACGTTCGGCTGGGCGGTATCGCGCAAAAAGGGCAATTTTCGTGGCAAAGAGGCGGTCTTCGCGCGCGAAGGCCAGGACAAGATCAATATGGTCGGCCTTATCGCCGATCATGGCGATGCCGTCGATGCCGGCGCGGAATTGCTGATAGATGGGCGCAAGGTTGGTGTTGTCAACAGCCCGGCATGGTCGCACCGCATGAACAAGTCTCTCGCGCTGGCTCATGTCGAGCCCGGTGCGGCGGCGGACGGGACGGTTTATCAGGTGAAGGGCGAGACGGTTTCTTGTAGTGCGACGGCGTCGCCCATTCCGTTCTATGATCCGGATAAAACCCGCCCCCACGGCTGAGCAGACTTGGCTATTTGGGCTTTTTTGCTAGGCTTAGGAACGGTTTCACGAATCTAACCATGTTGGATCAGGGATGAACGATCAGGCTTATTTTAAGGTTGAGGGGCTGCACAAAAATTTTGGCGGCCTGGCGGCGGTGAATGATCTTAGTTTCGAACTGAAACAGGGCTCCATTCACGGTCTCATCGGTCCGAACGGCGCGGGGAAGACGACGATCTTCAACGTGATCAGCGGTTTTTATAAACCGAGTGCCGGAACGATCCTCTATGAAGGCCAAAATATCGGTGGGCTGCAACCGCATCTGGTGGCGGCAAAAGGGCTGGTCCGTACATTCCAGGAAACCACACTGTTTCAGGAATTCACGACATTTGAGAATGCTCTGATGGGGCGCTACCTCCACACCGAAGCGAGCATGATTTCGGCGTTGTTCGGCACCCAGCGCAAGAGCGAGCGTGAAAACGAAGAAAAAACCATGGAAGTGCTTGAGTTTCTTGGCCTGGCCGACCGCAAGGATGAGCTCTCGATAAACCTGCCGCATGGATTGCAACGCGCTCTCGGCATTGCTGTCGCGCTCACGGCGGAACCCCGCCTACTCATGCTCGACGAGCCCTTTGCCGGCATGAACCCGGAAGAGACGCGCCATATGATGGATTTGATCCGTAAGGTGCGCGAAAGCGGCATCACCATTCTTCTGGTCGAACACGACATGCAGGCGGTGATGGGACTGTGCGAGAAGATTACCGTGGTGAACTTTGGCCGCCTCCTGACCGAAGGCACGCCGGACGAAGTGAAGAACAATAAAGACGTCATCGAGGCCTATTTGGGGAGCGATCTAAATGCTGCTTGAATTAAAGGGCCTCAATGTTCACTACCGCAAAGTCCAGGCGGTTACGGATATTTCGATCCAGATCGACGAAGGCCAGATCGTTACCCTGATCGGCGCCAATGGAGCGGGTAAGAGCACGACGCTGCGTACGATTTCCGGATTGAAACGCGCGACCACCGGTGGCGTCTGGTTCGACGGCAAGCGCATCGATAAATTGGCGCCGGAAAAAATCGTGCGTATGGGGATTGCCCATGTGCCGGAGGGGCGTCAGATTTTTCCCGATCTCAGCGTCAATGAAAACCTTATTACCGGCGCCTTCCTGCGCCGCGACAAGGACGGTATTCAGCGCAATCTTGAAGAAGTACATGAGCATTTTCCGGTGTTGAAGGAGCGCCGCAATCAGCGCGCCAAGACGTTGAGCGGCGGCGAGCAGCAAATGGTCGCCATGGGGCGCGCCCTGATGTCGAACCCGCGCCTGCTTCTGATGGACGAGCCCTCGCTCGGCCTGTCGCCGGTGATGGTGCAGGAGGTGGCGAAGATTATCCGTGAGATCAATGCCAAAGGCGTGCCGGTGGTTCTGGTCGAGCAGAATGCCGAACTGGCGCTTAACCTCGCAAGCTACGGCTATGTGCTGGAGACGGGGCGCATCACACTCGAAGGCAAGGCAGAGGATTTGCACGAAAACGAGCATGTCCGCCACGCCTATCTCGGCGCTTAAAGCTCCGCGGTTCTCCTCCGATGAGCGAAGCAGCAATGCCTCCCTGCATATTGATAGACTATCTTTGGGAATATTTTGCCGAGCAAGCCGGCGCGTGTCTGGCAAACGGCAATCCGGATAATTCGTTTTGGCGCACTGGTGCCGTCTTAAGTGAATGTTTTGGCGGGACCGACCCACGCCGCGCAGCGAGTCTCCATTGCCGCGCGGTGATCGCCCGCGAGAACGGCGATTTCGCCGGCGCCGAAGCGCTCTACCGCGAAGCCATCACGGCCTGGGAACGGGCGCCCGAATGGATTGCGGATATGGCGATCGAATTCGTCGCGCGCAGCGCCTCGATGCACATTCGCCTCGAGATGAAGCGGACGGAGGAATTGAAGTCCTTGAAGCGGAGTGTCAACCGCACCCTGGCGGAGGGTGGCCTCGCGGCGGTGCTTGGTAATCTTGCTGAAATGCTACACGCTGAGGGGCGCATCGACGAGGCCGAGCCACTTTATGTGCAGGCACGCGAAATGCGGGCGAAATCTCTCAGCCACCGCGAAGTCGGCGTGGCGGTCATATGCGATAATTTAGCAGATCTTTTGGAGGCCGAGGGCCGGCCCGAAGAGGCCAAGGAACCACGCAACCGAGCGCGCAAGATCGATGCCGAACCACATCATACGAATGCACAGGGTTTTGCCGCCCAAGTGTGGCACAAGATGACGGATATTCGGAAATTAACGGCAGCCGTGTATCTCGCGCCGCCCTGCCTACGCGCTGGGACTTGAAGTAACTATTCCCGATTGGGAGCGTCGCCGTCCTCGCGCTTGCGCAGCCAGTTCACCCCCTGCATTACCTTGTCGGGCAGGCTAACAAGCCCATCCGGCAGGAACAGCATGGTGATGATGAGAATAAGGCCGTAAAAGGCTGGCCGTAATTCATTGAGGCCGCGGATCGATTCGTCAATAATCGAGAGCACCACAACACCAAGGATCGGCCCGGCGAAGCTGCCGAGCCCGCCGACTAATACCCAGACCAGGATGAATAGCATCTGTTTCAGGCCGAAGAGGCCGGGGTTAATCGCGGTAATGTAATGCGCCACCATGGCGCCGGCGATGCCGGCAAAAAATCCGCCGGTGACGAATGCGATTGTGCGGTAGCGCCGCGCATTGACGCCGACCGACTGCGCCAACATGTCTTTATGATGCACCGCATGAAAGACGAAGCCGAAACGCGAATGCTCAATGCGGTACATGATGACAAGAAAGATAAGCCCGACGATCAGAGCGAAGAAATAATAAGGAACCGGCGCGCCGAGGTCGATATAGAGAAAATCGCCGAGATCGATTTCCAGAACCGGTATCTGCCTGAGGCCGCGATAACCGCCAAACGGATTGATGAATTGCACCCAGCAGAGACGAATTGCTTCGGCCGCAGCAAAGGAGCCGATGAGGAAATAGAATCCCTTCATGCGGAATAGCGGAAAGCTCAGAATATAGGCGATCAGCGCCGCCGCAACGCCACCGAGTGGCATCGATATCCAGGCGGAAATAGGTAGATGCAATGTGAGTAATGCACTGGCATAACCGCCGACGCCCATGATCACCGCGTGGCTTAGAGAAAATTCGCCGGTGATGGCGATCAGCCGGTAGCTCACTACCAAGATGATGTTGATGAACATGAAGATCAGAAAGTCGAGCTGATAGGGCCGGACGATAAACGGCAGAATGCAGACGACGGCCAGAAGGACGGCGATACCGGCGGAATTTCGCCCAGCCCGGCTAAACACTTTCGCGCTCCCCCATCAGTCCGGTCGGCTTGACGATCAGGAACATAAGCATCAATACCAGTCCGAGGATCGTAGCAATTTCGCCACCGATATAGGTGGTGACGAAAGTATGGAAAAAGCTGTAGGCGAATGCGGCGATAAGGGCGCCTTCAATGCTGCCCATGCCGCCGACGATCATGATAATAAATGCGGTGATGAGAACAGGGCTGCCCATATGTGGTGTAATCCGCACCAGCGGTGCCATCACCGCGCCGCCGGCGCCTGCCATGGCGGCACTGATTACCATCGCCAACATGGAAATTTTGCCGATGCTGATGCCTTGCAGCGCCGCCGCTTCCGGATTTTGAGCGCATGCCTTCATTGCCCAACCAAGCCTGGTACGGGTCATGAAGAGCCAAAAGCCGCCGAGGATGAATGTCGCGACGGCGAAAACGAGCAGTCGCGAATGGGCGACCGTGATGCTTTCAATTCCGAACACATGCCAGGACTCTCTGAAATAGGGCGTGATGTTCTTCATCAGGCCCTGGCCGAAGAGATAGACGGAGAGCACCTCGAGGATGAACAACATGCCGACCGAAACGATCAGGCCGCCGAATAAATTGCCGCGCATCGGGCGAAACAGAACGCGCTCCATAAACAGTCCAAGTGCTGCGCAGAGCAGGGTCGACAATATGATTGCGACAAAGAACGGCACCCCGTTTTCCGAATAGAGGTACCAGGTCGAGAACGCGCCCACCATGTAGATGGCGCCATGGGCGAAATTGACGACCTGCATGATGCCGAAGATCAACACCAGCCCAACCGCAAAAAGCGCGTTAAAGCTGCTGAATATCAGCGAGTTAATGATGGTCTGAAGTATGAGTTCCAGGTCTGTCATGTCGCGCTATGGTCTTTTTGGCCGGGAGCCTAGCTTCAAGGTGGGGAAATTCAACATAGAATAAAATCGGGGTCGAAAGCTCCCGAATTCATTCGGAGTTCACAATATCGAAAAATTTGTGCCCCACCAGAGCGGTGGGGCACAAAATCATGGTTCCGTTTAGGCGCTTGTCGGCACGCCGAGCGCTTTGAAATGCTTTATCAAAACGTCGCCATGCTTGTCCATCCAGGCTCTGACATCGCCCATTTCTACAATCACGGCCTTGCCGTTTTGCATTTGTACGACCGGCCATTTGCCGAGCGCGGCGCTATTGATGCCGAAGAAGCTCTCGCCCCACCATTCGGCGTCGCCGAAGGCGTGCGGCACAGGGCTTAAGCCACGCAGCGCATCGGAGACCGTGGGCGGGTCGAACGTGCCGGCTTTGCCGACAGCGGTTTTCCACATCTCGAGTGACGCGGCATATTCCCACGACACCGCCGTCCAGGCGCCGGGATAGCGCTCGGAATAGGTTTTGTAGAATGCCGCCGCGTTATCAAAATGGGTGTCGCCGCCCTGCATGATCGGGTCGTCGAGATCGGGGAACTGCCAGAGGAAGCCTTCCATGAAATCCTTACTGGTCTTGCCCAGGATATGCTCGTACTGATCTAGCGTACAGTTGACGATGGTGCCCTTATAGCCTTGCAGATAGGCTTGCTCGGTGAGCAGATTGACGTAATCCGGATAAGCCGTGTCCCAGGTGATCACGTCGGGATTGGCGGCGATCAATTTCGACACCACCGGCGCGAAATCGGTTACTTCGAAGCCGAACAGATTCTCTTCGATCACCTCGATGCCGGCGACCTCGAAAGCGGCCCGGTAGGTTGCCTGCGAACTGAGGCCGAGTTCATCATTCTGCGTCGCGATGGCGGCGGTCTTGATGTTGGGCATGTTGCGCCCGATCCAGTCCACCGCAGTGACATTATAGAAAGGATGCACTTCGGACAGCGCGAACAGATAGGGCGCATCGGCGCTGATATCCGTCGGCACCAATGTGGTGACGATCATCTTATTGCGGGTCATGAAATCTTTTACCGCCTGCACCGGCGTGATGCCGAGCATCAAAACGATCGAGACTTCGTCTTCAAAAATCAACTTCTTGGCGCCGACCGTCGCCTTGATGGCGTCGAACTCGTCATCATAGGAGATGATCTCGACGCGATATTTGTCGCCGCCCATTTCAATGCCGCCCGCGGCATTGACCTGCTCGGCCCAGATTTCCACGCCATAGAGGCCCGGCAGGCCCCAACCTGCGGCATCGCCGGTGAGCGCCGCGAGAAAACCGATCTTGACGGTATTTTCGCCGGCAAACACTTTTGAGGGTGTTGCGCCAAGCGCCGTGATGCCGGCCGCAACGCCGCCGGTGCCGGCAAGGAAATTACGCCGTGTCATATTGGATTTCATGGATCAAAACCTCCCTTGGTTTTTGTTGTCCGTTATGTTCGTACGTTCACGCACCTCAGCCATTATGCCCACAGCCGAGTATTCACTTAATTTCCGGCGGGATTATAACCTATCGGTTCCGACGCGTCGCCACTCTTTTTGTCAGGCATAAAGCGATTTGGAGCGGTTATATTTTCATCCGAATTCCGCGAATTTTATTCGCTCGCATAGACCTCAAGCCGGTCGCCGCCGGTCTTGCCGATCTCGTAGACCGTAAATTCGCCGCGTTTTTTGCCGTTCATTCCCGGCGAGCCCATCGGCATTCCGGGTAGCGTAATTCCACGGATGTCGGGGCGTTCGCTCAACATCCGATTGACCATCTCGATCGGCACATGGCCGCTCACCACATAATCGTCGATCATCGTGAGATGGCAGCCCTGGAAATCATCCGGAATCCCGGCCTCGCGACTCATCTCCTCAACCTCCCAGGTCGGTTTGACGGTGACGCTGAAACCGTTTTCGCGGAGATAATCGGCATAGTTCTCGCAGCAGCCACATTGCGGCGATTTATAGAGCGTGACTTCTGCCGCAAAGGCCGCCGGTGTGGATGCCAAGAAAGCCGCTACGCCGAACAGGATGGCAGCCATGCAGGCGGTGAAGGTCTTGCGCATGTTCGATAGCCCTTGGTGTTTCATTCGATTTCTAAAATCATCTACGCGAATTATACGGCAATTCGGCCCATGGCGCCGAATTGTCTGCTTAATGTTTTATCTATGCTTAAATAGCAAAATACACAGCCAACTGATCAGGCAAGCGGAATTGGGGCGCCTTTTTGTCCTCTGAGAAACAGACATTAACCATCCGGCAGGCTATGGATATGGCCGTGCAACATCTCAATGCCGGGCACTCGGCCGAAGCCAAATCTATTTGCCGCCAGGTATTGCAGGCCGATTCCGCTCAGCCGGTGGCGCTGCATCTGTTGGGTGTTTTGGCACAGCAAGCGGGAAATGCCGAGCGCGCGGTTGAACTCCTCAAGCAGGCCCTTGCCGCCAACCCGGATATGGCCGAGGCGCATGGCAGCCTTGCCAATGCCTATCAGGATTTAGGGCAACTGGATGCAGCCGCGGGCAGTTTTCGCGATGCCATCGCTGTAATGCCAAATTTGACCGAGGCGCATAGTAACCTGGGCAATGTGTTGCGCGATCAAGGCAAGCTGGAGGCGGCGGTTGCCAGCTATCGGAAGGCTCTCGCCATTAACTCGGATATTGCGGAGACACATAATAATCTAGGCAATGCGTTGCGCGATTTGGCCCGGCTGGACGATGCCGTATCGAGCTTCCACCGGGCCATCGAGTTACAGCCGGAATTCGCCGAGGCGCACAACAATCTTGGAATTGCCCTCAGGGAGATAGGCCAGATTGAGGAGGCTTTTGCCAGCCACCGGCGGGCAGTCGCTCTTGAACCGCAAAACGACGCCTTGTGGCTCGGCTTTGCCCAATCCCTCGAGGCGATGTCCTTTGTCGAAATTGACGACATTCTCCCGGCGGAACTGTTGTCGCTATTGGACCATCCCACGGTGCGTCCGGCCGCGGTTGTCCGCCCTATCATTGGCGCGCTACGGCACCATCCGCAGCTGTCGGATTTATTGATACGGGCGGCGGCTGGCAACATTTCCTACGCTGAGGTGGCGGAGCAATTGTCGGCAATGCCACTTCTTCTCCGTCTCATGGCGTTGAGCCCCATCGACGATCTCGAAATTGAGCAGTTATTTATAGATTTACGCCAGGCGATGATCGCCGATGCTGCGGCCGGAAAATTAACCGCGGCGGGCCTGCCCTTTGGCGCGGCGCTGGCGCTGCACTGTTTTGTGAATGAGTATGTATATCCTGAAAGCGGGCAGGAAACTGTCTGGGTAGATCAGCTCGCGGCAGAGATTGCAGCGCTGTTACAAGCGGCGGAGGGTGTGCCGCCATGGCTTGTTGCCGCGCTTGGCGCCTATCGTCCGCTGCATGGTTTCGCCTGGGCGGAGCAATTGGAGCACTATTCGGCCGGCGCCATCGGAGAAATTATTACCCACCAAGTGATCGAGCCCGGTATAGACCTCGGTCAGCGCGGCCAGATCGCCAGCCTGACCGCAATTGATAGCACGGTCTCCCAGACGGTCCGTGCGCTCTATGAGGAAAACCCCTATCCGCGTTGGATAAAGACCGGCTTGGTGAATCAGGGCAGGGCGATCGGCGTGGTGTTGCGCGAGGCGCCACTGCGCTTTGATCTCGAAGATTATCAATCTCCCGAAAGCCCGGAAATATTGATCGCGGGCTGCGGCACGGGCCAGCATGCCCTGGTCACGGCGTCGCGCTTTTTGAACGCGCGTGTGTTGGCGCTCGATCTGGGCTTGAGTGGTCTTGCCTATGCGGTTCGAAAAACGCGCGAGCTTGGCATCTCCAACATCGACTATGCACAGGCGGATATCATGGAACTCGCCGGCCTCGGGCGTCAGTTCGACCTGATCGAAAGTGTCGGCGTGCTTCATCATCTGGGTGAGCCGATCGCCGGTTGGCAGATCCTGACCGATCTTTTACGCCCCGGCGGGCTGATGAAGATCGGTCTCTATAGTGAGACCGCACGCCAGGATATCGTCAGTGGGCGCGCCTTGATCGCCGAGAAGGCATATCTGCCGACGCCTGAGCATATTCGCTGTTGCCGGCAGGACATTATCGCCCTGGCCGAGGCCGGAGACAGCAACATGGCGAAAATCTGCAGCAGGATGGATTTTTACAGCATGAGCGAATGCCGCGATCTGCTTTTTCACCCAGAGGAGCATTGCTTTACCCTGCCCGAGATCGAGGCGGCGCTGGCGGCGTTGAAGCTAAAGTTTCTCGGTTTTGAAATGCGCGGCTCAGGCGCACTGCGAAAGTTTATGCAGATACACCCCAACCCGGACGCAACGACTTCGCTCGCTCTTTGGCATGAATTTGAGCTTGAGCATCCCGATTTGTTTCAGGGCATGTATCAGTTCTGGTGCCGCAAACTTTAAATCAGCTCCGCTCCGCCACGAATTTGCCAAGCCGCTCGACCACATAACTAAGGGAGTGTGCATCGGTCTGCCGGCTTATCAGGCCAAGACGCAGCGCATGCGGTTCGTTTGGCCGCAAGGCTTCGGGTTTGGCCAACACGCCCTCCAAATCGAGATAGTCGACCGCGTCCTCCGCACTGAAGGCGCCGCTCCGCATTGCCGGGTGTATGGCGCAGACCACCGGCAGTGGCGTGTCATTGACAATTTCCCAACCCGCTTGGCGCAACATCGCGCGCAACTGATCGCCGAGCGCCGCTTCGCGCGCCACCCGTGCGGCCAGCTCGGCCGGCCTTAGGATGGCGGTGAGAACGCGCAATCCACTGTTCACGCGCGAGCCTTGAAGAGACAGATAGGCATAATCATGTGGCGCCACATCGACGCCCGAAACATTGAAGGCGCGTGCCACCGAATCTCGGTGGCGCGAGAGAAACATGCCCGCGCCGCCGGCGCCAAGCGGCACCAGGGTCTTGTGCGGGTCGAAGGTTAAAGAATCGGCAAATTCCAAACCCGCCAGACAGCGTTTTTTTAAATCGGGAGAAAAGGCGGCAATGCCGCCCCACGGTGCATCGAGATGAAACCAGGCTTTGTGTTTGCGGCAAACCTCGCCGACCTCGGCCAGGGGGTCGATAATGCCCGATGGCGTGGCGCCGACCGAGCCGACAACGAGAAACGGCTGATATTTTCCCGACGCGCGGTCGGTGGCCATCGCCCGGTCAAGCGCGGCGGCATCCATACGGAGATCATCCGTGACCGGGACTTTGCGGATCGAGGCCAGGCCAATCAGGTTGCGCGCATTCTTCTCTATCGAGGCGTGGGTTTGCGGCGAGACATAGACCGTCGGGCGGGCGCGGAGTGGCACGCTGCCATGGCGCCAATAGTCATAGGGCTCGGGCTCACCGTCATCGCCCAGGCAAAGCGCGGGATCGTAATCCGGCTGCAACGGACCGCCCGGCGACAGGCGATCGGTCAGGGCGACGATCATGGCCGTCATGTTGGCTTCCGTGCCGCAGGCGGTGAAATGGCCGATACCGGTTGCGGGATCGATGCCGAAAGCGGCGAGGATCAGGTCAATGGAGTATTGCTCGAACGCGACAGCGGCCGGGTGTTGATCGGTGACACCGATATTGGCACCGCGCCGGTTGGTCTCATCCATCGCCGCAACGGACGCTGCGTCCGCATCAATGCAGAAATAGCCCATATTGAGCGGGCTGCTGACATCTGTGTCGTGCAGGTCGGAGAGGTGGCGGAAGAGCTGCATCAAGCGGTCGAGCGGAACATCGCCGCCGGCGAGATCGAGATTTTTTTTCACCGCCTCGTAGAGGGTTTCGATCGGTGGAGACGGTCGGGTCGCGGGCGATTGCAGCATGGTCTGGCCTCGTGTGTGACGATGAGGAGAAGAGAGTACGCGGCATCGAGCTTACGTCATCCGGCGAAACCAAACTAGCAGTGCTATGGTTCCGGCTTGGAGTTCGATTCCCCGGAGATCTGCGATGAATATCAATGAGTACGCCACTCTTGATGCAACGGCGTTAGGCGAGCTTGTGGCTGGCGGAGAGGTAAGCGCCGCTGAGTTGGCAAGTGCCGCCCGTGCGGCCTATGAGGCTCTGAATCCAACCCTCAATGCAATCCTGGAATTTTACGACGATGCCGAATCCGTGCCGGGATCCGCGAGCGGCATATTTCCGGGTGTGCCGTTTTTACGCAAGGACATCGGCGCCAGTGAAGCCGGGCGGTTGCAGGAAATGGGATCGCGATTGTTCGAAGGCTATCGCCCGACGGAAGACAGCTATTACATCGAGCGCGCTCGGGCCCAGGGGATACGCATTGTCGGGCGAAGCGCGGTACCGGAGCTCGCCACCTCGGGATTTACAGAATCCATTGTCAATGGAATTACCTGCAATCCGTGGAACCTGAAGCGCACGGCCGGCGGCTCGACCGGCGGCGGATCGGCTGCTGTCGCGGCAGGTATTGTGCCTCTCGCGCATGCCTCCGATGGTGGCGGCTCTATCCGCATTCCGGCTGCATGTTGTGGGCTGGTCGGGTTGAACCCATCACGTGGGCGCATCAGTGGTGGCCCCAGCGATCAGGATTCACTCTATGGACTATCGCGCGAATTTGTTGTTTGCCGATCCGTCAGGGACATGGCGGGCGCCTTGGATATGTTCGCCGGTCCGGCGCCGGGGGATCCCTTCATCATAGCTCCGCCGGAGCGGTCTTACCGTGAAGAATTGTCGCGGCCGACCGGTAATTTACGCGTTGGTATCGCATTGACGAAATGGGGTGAAAGCGACGTCGATGCGGAAGTTTTGCATGCCGTCAAACGCACCGGCGAAACTTTACAAAGCATGGGGCACCAAATTGAAGAGTTCGAGGCCGCTTTCGATCCACAGGATATCGTGTTGGCTGTGATGGGCGGCTTTCATCTCGGCATTGCCTCACTGAATGAGGCTGCGGCGATGATGGGGCGCAAAATCGACAATACCACCCTTGAGCCTGTCAATTTGAAGCTCTACCAATCAGGGCAGTTATTACCGATGTCCCATGCCGGCGAAATATTTGAAGCCATGCGCCGGGTGCGGGCGCTGGTCGGCATGGCGGCCAAGGATTTTGATGTTTTGCTGACGCCGTCCCTGCCGGGCACGGCGCGCCCGCACGGCGAATATTCGACTACGCGGGAAGATCTCTCGGCCGAAGAATATATGAAGGGCGATATCCGACTGTTCCAGTTTCTCGGTGTGTTCAATGTCACCGGCCAGCCATCCGTGTCGCTGCCATTGGCGCAAGGATCTGACGGTCTGCCGATTGGCGTGCAGTTGGCCGGCCGGTTGGGAGATGAGGCGGTGTTGATCAGGGTTGCGCGCGATCTCGAAGAGGCGATGCCGTGGT
>JABIXB010000180.1 GCA_018666805.1 Rhodospirillaceae bacterium
CACGCGGCAACGTCATTAATGGCGCTATTTTAATATGTATTTTCAATGGGATAACGCGCTATTGCCACGCGCAAACTTTCTTTTTCAGGCGTCTTCGCTGGCGTGCAATTGGTAGCGGTCGGCGAGCGCGCCCTGGGTCAAACCGGCATGCAGGGTGAGCAAAACCAGGCGGGCATCGAAGCTATCGCCGGCCTCAAGCCGCGCCTTCAACGCCCGCGCGCCAGCCGCGCCGTTCTCCTCGCCAAACCCCTGATCGCCGAGCAGACAATAGGCCAGCATCCCTGCCGCCTCGGCACAGGCCTCAAGGTCAGGGCTGCCGCCATGGCCTGCCTCTTTAAGGAGCTTGAGCGATGCAATCTTCACCGCATCCGGCACCAAATTGGGATGCAACCCGGCAGCGCGCAGAGCATCATCCAGCCGCCGCACTTCGCGCGAGCGGCCAAACAGAGCAGAAAATCCAAACATGGGAAAAGGCTAACACCGCGCAGCCCGGCAACCAACCGGCGCGGCGGCGACTTTATTTTCAATCACTTGGGCGCCAGGCATCGACCCACGCTCTGGCCTCGGCGATTTCTTCAGGCTTGAAGTACGGCATCAATATTTCCAGTGAGGCTTGAGCGGGTGTGTATCCGGATTTTTCCGCCAGCATCATCCATTTCAGCGATTCTGGGTCTGCCTTCCTCTTGCGCGACCGGATCAGACTGGAAATCTTTGCCGTCATCGCCTGCGCCGCGCCGCAACCGTGATTTGCCACTGATACTAAATCGTCGATAATCCGGTTCATCCTGGCGCCACGCAACAGGGCGGTCACCTCCGCATAAAGTTTTTCGTCGGATATAGCCCCGGCGGCGTTTTGCTGAACGATATTTTTCAGGGGTTCCCGGATTTCGATCCACGCGTCCACTGCCCGCATCGCGACAATGCGGTCGGCGGGTCTGTCTTTGAAACAAGGCTCCCAATATTCCTGTCAGTCGGCGAAATCTGTATAGGCAGGCTCTTCAGCAATCTCTGTGGCAGACAGGGAAGCCGGTGTTGCTATAAGAATGATGGTAAGTGCCGCGAAAAGGAGGCGGATTTTAGGCTTAATCATCACGCTCAATCCTATAGATGGCTGCCGGAAAGTGCAGACGCTGCGTTCGTTGAATCATTGGCAGTCACCTTTGCCGCCTGACCGCCAGACGCGGCGGCCTTCCCCGCTGCGGCGCTGGCGGCGGCGGGCTGTGGCGGGGCGGGCATGTTTGCCTTCGGGTGCAGTGCGGGATCTTGCGCTGGTGCAGCTTGTAATAGGCCGTCACCATCAGATCGTGCAGATCGGCACTGGCCGATGTCGCCGTGGCGTTGAGATCGGAGACGTCGATATTGGCGATACGGCTGATATAGCGCCAGTCGCGCACGCTCATGCCGACATCCCAGGTGAACTTGTCACGGTAGACATCGAACACCAGGCCCGAGCTCTCCTTGGTCTGCTTGCCCTTGTTGTCGCGCTGCAAGCCGGCCGAGGTGCCCTGCGGATAGATCATGTGAAAGGTGCGCTCGCCCCACACCACGAACCACATCGAGGTGTTGTCACGGCCGATCCCCGAGGCCTCAAGCGAGGTCACCTACATCATGCTCGGCACGCTTGCCACCGGTTTCGTGCAGGTGCTCAATTTCTGGCTCGGATCAAGCCGGTCAAGTCAGGACAAATCGCAACATCTGGCTGATGCGGCCAGGCGCTAACAATGGGCCAAATTAATCCGCCGCGTCACCGCGATAGACCAAATCGCCGACAATATCGAATTCGATGCCGTGCTTCTTGGCCTCATCAATAGTTTCCTGCGGCCACAACACTTTGCCCGGATGCGTGCCGCCGATGATCGCCAGCATCATTGCTTCATCATCGCCGACATTCTTAAAGCCGCGGCTAAGGCCGATGGGAACGGAGACAGTGTCATATTGGCCGAGGATCGCTTCATACATGGCGCCATCCTTGTTCTGCCATTGGATGGCCCAGGTGCCAGTGAGAATAAAAAACACCTCGATCGTCGCATGAATATGCAGCGACGAGCCCTTGCCGGCCTCGCACTTGATGATGCCGATATTAAAATCGCGATTATCGGTAATGGGGGGAATGAGGTCTTTATCTTCGACAACGCCGCGCCCGATGATGCTGAGAATATCGCGCTCATATCCGGGAATGAGAGCGTCAACAAAGGCCCGCGTGCTCGATTTCAATTCCTTGTAGCGCCCAACCCGTTCGCTCTCCATGAATTCCGGGCTTGCGTCAATCCGTTCCACCATTTGGCCATTCCCCTGTTAATGTTGCGCAAAATAGAATATCGCATAAATGGCTTCGCGGCGAAAAGGGTAAGGTTTTTCATGAACTCGGATAGACAGCGATGTTGAGATCGGTACGGCGGCTTTCGCCGCTCGATCGCCTCGGCCTTTGCGCGGCGCTGATATTCGCCCTGTTTCCGGTATTGTGGCTGTTCTCGAAATCCTTCATGCCATGGGTGGAATATACCGCCAATCCGGCGATATGGATAACCTCCAATCCCACATTCGATAACTATCACAATGTCTTTTTTGACTATGTCAATTTGATGGGCTGGCCGCAGAGCTCGTCATGGCGGGCCATGGTCTCGTCGGCCATCATTTCCATTGCCGCCACGTTCTTTTCCGTGTTGATCGGACTGCTCGCCGCCTTCGCCATCTCGCGCTACCGGCTCGGCGGAAATTTCATGGCGCTGCAGATTCTCTCCTTCCGCATGGTGCCGCCAATCGCAGTCGCCGTGCCTTTTGCCATAATTGGCACCACCATTGGCGCCACTTTTACGCCGGTACTGCTGACACTCGTTTACATCGCCTATACCGTGCCGCTCGCCACCTGGATGTTAAAAAGCTTCATCGATCAGACGCCCCGGGAGGTGGAGGAAGCGGCGATGATGGACGGCATGTCGCGTTGGCGTGCGCATTTCCGCGTGACGCTGCCCCTAATGCGGGGCGGCCTGGCGGCTACCATATTATTTGTCTTTATTCTTAATTGGAGCGAAGGCGCCATTGCCTTGGCGCTCGCGGCGGGGCGTTACGTCACCATCCCGGTGCAAATTGCCGACAAGGTTGCGAGCCCGCATGTACAAGTGAGCCTCGCGGTGCTCGCCGCCATTCCGCTTCTCATCCTCGGATTTTCGATCCAGCGTCACCTCAGCCGAGGCTTCACCTTCGGCGCGATAAAGCAGTAATGGCCGGCTTTATAGGCTGATCTCGCCGATCATATATTCCGTCGCGCGGCCGGATATTTTGACGCGATCGCCAGCGAGAGAGCAGACAAGGTCGCCGCCTCGGGCGGATACCTGGCGCGCCTGTAATGTTGTCTTGCCAAGACGGCCGGCCCAATAGGGCGTGAGCATGCAATGGGCCGAGCCGGTCACCGGATCTTCCGGAATATTGTGTTTCGGCGCAAAGAAACGTGAGACGAAATCCACTTCCTCGCCCGGCGCCGTGATAATGACGCCGCGCCGCTCCAATTTTTTGAGAATGGCGTGATTCGGATCGATCGTGCGTATTTGGCTCTCGCGCTCGAAGACGGCCATGAAATCCTCACCGGCGAAGAGATAGCTCGGTTCGGCACCAAGGCCCTGGATCATTTCCTCGCTTACCTCGATAGTGGTGCCGGGCTGGGCCGGGAAATCCATTGCCAACAATCCGTCTTCATCCCGCGCAACAGTCAGGCGCCCGCTTCGCGTATTGAAACGCACTACCTTTGCCTCTTTTTCGAGATGCTCAAATACAACATAAGCCGAAGCGAGCGTGGCATGGACACAGAGGTCCACTTCGGCCGCTGGCGTGAACCAGCGTAGCTCATAGGCATCACCTGTAGCCACGAAGAATGCCGTTTCAGAGAGATTATTCTCAACCGCAATGGCCTGCATGAGGTCGTCATCAAGCCATTTTTCCAGCGGACAAATGGCCGCTGGGTTTCCCTTGAATACGGCGCCGGCAAAGGCGTCAATTTGGTAGAGCGTTAATTTCATATCTTTTGATATGCCGTATTTGCATGCTTGGGGCAAGCGGGCGTTCACACCAGCGGATTGCTGCCATCCTCGAGCGGCAACTTTACCGGCGCGCCATCCGCCTCAGCCGATCGGTAGGCGGCCATGAGCAATTCCACGCCCTCAACCGCAACCCGGGAGTCGCTTTCCGGCGCGGGGCCACCTTCGATGGCGTCGGTGAGCTGTCGGAATGCGGAGCGAAATTCATAACCGGCAAGATATTCCGCCACGGCGATTTGCTCGCCGTCGCGCAGCAGGAACTCGGAATAAGGCATGGCGGTGATGTTATGGCCTTCGAATTGAAGCTCCATTACATTGTGCCAATTGCGCGGCTGAAGAGCGCCGGCAACGTCCATTTTTTCAAGCGACTTTAGCGGCTGCTTGCCAGCGTTTAGAAGCGCGTAGAAGGCGCCGTAATCGGCCACAATCTGACCGAAATTCTCTACCCCGACGCGGCTGTAAAATCCCCAAAATTCAGACTTCCGCGCCTGCACGCTCAGCGGCACGCCGAACAACGCGAGCATGTAATCGATTGCATAGCAGCCCATATTGGTGAGCTCACCGCCACCGCTTTCGCTTGGGCTCGCAAGGCGCTCCGGCCAATATTCACCGAGAGCAAAATCATGCGAAAACGTCATGCTCCAGGCATTAAAATAGCCGACCGGATTGCCGTAGACGCCACGGCGCACTTCTTCCAGCAGTTTGGCCGTCACCGGATGGGCACGGTGAATACCGATATCATGCACCAACTGCACACCCGCGGCATCGACGGCGCCGGCGATACGCCGCGCTGAATCGAGGCTCTCGGCAAATGGCTTGTTGAGGAAAATATGTTTGCCCGCCGCCGCCGCCGCTTCGGCCCAATCCGCCTTTTCATGCGGCGAACAGGCAAGCGCCACGATCTCGACCGAAGGGTCTTCGATGATCGCTTGCCCGCTTGCCGCCAACGCCATTCCCATCGCCGCTTCGAGGCCGGGCCGGCGCCGGACGTCACCTTCCCAACCGGCAACCAATTGCGCGCCAGGTTCAGCTTGCAGCGCGGCGGTGACAAATTCGCCGTGCGTACAGCAATTGCCAATCAGGCCGACACGGTAACGCTTTGGACTGCCCGGCATTGCGCTCCCGCTCTAGCTCACCATGGCGGGTCTGCGGTCCTTCCACGGCAGGGCCTCTTCCAACTGCGCGGCAAGGCGCAGCAGTGTGGCTTCGTCCCGGTCGCGGCCGACAAATTGCATGCCGATGGGCAGACCGCCGGCAGTCATATGAAGCGGCAATGAAATAGAGGGTTGGCCGGACGCGTTCATCGGCGCGGAATAGGCGCTGTCGGCGCCCATGCGGGTCTTGTTATAGGTATCGGCGTCGAGCGCCATGTCGTACCAGCCATGTTCGCGCGCCGGCACCGGAATTGTCGGCATCAGCCAAGCGTCATACGCCGCCATCTTGCCGACCATATCGCGGCAGATCATGCGCATCGCCTCCACATCGTTGGAATGCTCGACACCGGATATGGCACGGCCTATTTCGATCATGCTGACATAGAGCGGCGCCAGATCATCATCCTTCGGCGGGCGGCCGACAAAAGCCCCCATGGCATCGATCCACCCCGCCGTTTGCAGCGCGGTGATACGCGTATAAAGGTCATTGAGCTGCCAAAAATCATACGGCAGCGGTTGCGCCTCCACCGTGTGGCCAAGCTCTTCCAAAAGCTTGCCCGTCGCCTGCACCGCCCCAGCGACCTCGCCGTCGACCGGCGTGCAGCCCGCGGGCGCATCCGTTACCAGGGCGATTTTAAGCTTGCCCGGCGCCGTGCCAGCTTCGGTAAGAAAAGACGTGGCTGGCTTGGGCGCGTAATAGGGTTCGCCCGGAAGCGAGCCATTGACGACATCAAGATAGGCCGCCGTGTCGCGCACGCTGCGCGTGAGGCAGAAAAAGAGCGCGCCGCCATACCAGAAATCGACAACCGCCGGCGCCATGGAAATTCGACCGAGCGACGGCTTGAGGCCGACCAAGCCGCTATGCGAAGCCGGCACGCGGATCGAACCGCCGCCGTCGCTCGCTTCGGCGATCGGCAACACCCGCGCCGCCACCGCCGCCGCCGCGCCGCCGGACGAGCCGCCCGGTGTGCGCGATGTATCCCACGGGTTTTTCGTCGTGCCAAACAGCCTCGGCTCGCAAGCCAACGCCCAGCCGAGCTCCGGCGCGTTGCTCTTGCCGAGCAGAGTGAACC
Organism: Rhodospirillaceae bacterium; assembly: GCA_018666805.1. Lineage (GTDB taxonomy): Bacteria > Pseudomonadota > Alphaproteobacteria > UBA828 > UBA828 > PTKB01. Next base: position 6,259 of record JABIXB010000180.1, read on the forward strand.
CCGCTCCTTTGGTGAGCGTTACCGCATGGGAATCAAAGGGCGCCACCAGATCCTTCATATAGGGGCAGGCATTGGTCATGGGCTGGCCTTCCCAGGCGGTCGCCAGCTCCTTGATCAGCCACGGCACGCCCTTGAACGGGCCATCCGGCAAAGCCGGGTCCGCCGCCATGCGCCGGCCTTCGTCGAAGGCATCGAAAATGAGGAAATTGAGATCCGGATTGAGCGCCTCGGTGCGCCGGATCGCCTCTTCGAGGATTTCGCCGGGGGTGACTTCTTTTTTCTTGACCAACTCGGCGAGGCCAAGGCCGTCATAATCGCCATATTCCGGAAAAGACATTTTTTGTCTCCAATCTTGTTCTTGGGCCGCGTTTCTATGCTGGCGGCAAACTTACTCCTAGCTACCCACCGGGGAAAGCACAGCTTCTGCCTGCGGCCTATTTTTCATCCGCCAGTTTGCGCTTGAGCCGGCCTAGAGTCTCGACCGTTGTCTTGAGATCGTCAATTTCCATATCGGCCGCGAGGCGCTCCGCCAATTCGGCCATGCGCGCGCTCAACTCGGCGTAGAGGCGTTCACCCTCCGGTGTCATCCGCAGCAGGCGGGAGCGCTTATGGGCCGGATTATTGGTGAATTCGATCAGGCCCTGCGCCACGAGATCATTGGCCATCTGCTGGATGTGTTGGCGCGCCACCGGGCGGGCGCGGGCAATCTGCGGCACGGTTTGCGGGCCCTCCTCAGCCAGTGAGCGCAACAGGCCATAGACCCCGGCGCCGGAGGGCGTGACGACGCCAATTGCCTCGCCTGTCGCGGCAGGCGCGGTGACGCTCTTGCCGGCGGCGCGCATTTTGAAGAATGTCTGCGCCAGCTCCCACATCAGTTCCATCAGGGCCTGGCCCTCGGGCGTCGAACGCACCTCGTTTTCCTTCTCTCTCCGAACTATCCGCTCCTGGCTAAACCGTATAGCACGCCCACTCCGCCAACCGGTGGCCCAAGCCTCAATTTAATGAGGTGGACCACCGGCCGGGAGGAGTAACCGAGTAATAATAATCGGTAAAAGTGTTATCGCATATTTGTAAATATATCGCAATAATTTGCAGTACACTATAAATTAACATTATTTATCAATAGGATACCATCGTATTTACGAAAAATATCGCAGCCCTTCTTGAAACAAACAACATAGCAATTATATTGTCGTTATGACAATATTCTTGTCATTTTAGATCAACATAGAAATCGAAAGGGAGTATAGTTATGCGACGTAGAGGAATACTGATCGGCAGCGGTGTTGCGGCTTTGGCGCTTGCTTTGAGTTTGGTTGGTCTGCGGGTCAGCCAACACCCGGCCTGGGCGCACGGCCAATCTGCAAACCATGGCAGCATGTGGAGCGGTCATGCCGCGCGGCACGGCGGCGGACATATGAGCGGCATCGGTCATTTTTGTTCCGCCAAAGAGGGTGCGCAATTCGATAAATTGGCGGCTTACTTCAAGCCCGAACTTGATTTGACCAAGGACCAGGAAGCGGCATGGTCAGAATTCGCCGCGGCCTGGCGCAAGAGCGAAGCCGACTTCAGACAAAGCTGCGATGCAGATGAGGATTCAAGCGAGGCTATCGGCGCGCTGTTCGCCCGTGCGGAAAGCCAACTGGATGCCGGTCTTGGCGCTGTGCGTAAATTGCGCCCGGCATTCGAGCGGTTTCACGCCACTCTAGGGCCTGAACAAAAACGTATCCTGAACAGCTTGGGGCATCGTTAAATGAATGGCCTTCAGAGCCAAAGCATAGGAACATCGGCCATGGCCAAAGCAAAAAGCGATTCTTCCGGCGCCATTGCGCCACCGCCGCTAATCGCCCTGGCGCTGGTGGCGCTTGGTGTGGCGCTTGGCGTCCTCTGGCCGGTCGAACTGATTCCGGCGCCCTGGCAATATATCGCCGGCGGCGTCATCATCGCCGCTTCGCTGCTGCTGGTGGCGAGCGCTTTTCGGCTGTTTCGCCGCGCCCGCACGCCGGTGCCGACCTACCGCACACCAACTGCATTGGTGACCGATGGCGTCTATACCCTCACGCGCAATCCGATCTATCTCTCGATGATGCTGCTGATGATCGGTTTGGCCGTGACGCTCGATAATATCTGGCTGCTGGCCCTTGCAGCGATATTTCAGCAGATTATCCGCTGGGGCGTGATTGCCCGCGAAGAGCGCTACCTGGGTGCCAAATTCGGCCAGGACTACCGCGCTTTCAAACAACGCACGCGGCGCTGGATATAGCGGCCGATATCACGGTGGGTCGGGCGGCAGCGATATTTTCGTGAGGCAAGTCTCGGGCCGGCGGTAATATTCAGCCTCCTCGCGCTCTTCGTCCGAGGCATAACTCTCTTTCATCTGCGAGCCGAGGCGGCGCGAATGGGCCGTGAGATAGCGGCCATAGCGGCAACGCTCGGCGTCATAAACTTGAAGCGCATGGTCGATGTCGCCCGGAAAAGCGGCAAGAAGATCAGCCAACAGCACCGCATCCCCTGCCGCCTTGGTGACACCCATGCCGCAATGCGGGCGGACGATAAAAGGCGCATCGCCGAGCAATGCGGCGCGGCCGGAAACCATACTCGGCACATCCATATCCGCCACGCTCTGGAAAAACGGCGTCTCCACCAGTTCCACCATTTCGCAGAACTGTGGCGCCAAATTGCCGCGCGCTGCGGCGCGAAGTTCGGCAATCACTTCGGCTTGAATCAGCCCCGGCGGAATGCCGAGTGGATGATGCCGGCCGGTTTCGTCGGTCATCAGGCGTTTGTGTTCCGTCGCAGCTTCCGCTCGGCGGTACCAGACGATGTTGAAGCGCCGGTGGCCGGGGCGAACATCGCCATCGGCCCCGGCAATGGGATAACCCAGCATGTGCTCGCCCGGCGGCAGGCAGAAGGCATAGAGCGAAAACAGCGATGCATGTGTTTCCCGTGAAACACGCGCCTCCTCGACCATGCCGCGCCAGGCGATATAACCGGCATAGACGGGCTTGGAATCCGGCCAGTACTGCCCGCGCACGGTGGAATGAACGCCATCGGCGCCGATTAAAAGATCCGCCTCAATCTCCGTTCCGTCGGCAAACCGGGCGCGCACGCCATCGCCATTCTGTTCGGCGCCGGAAAACTCCATGCCGGCGAAGTATCGTTCCTTGGGAAACGCCGCGAGCAAAAGGCTGAGAAGGCTGCTCCACGAGCACATGATCTGCGGTAAGGGATGACGCGCCATCACGCTGCCATCCCGCGCCAATACAATGCGCTCCTCGACCGCCGTGCCGATGGCTTCATTGACATCGACACCGGCACGCTCAAACGCCTCGAACATTTCAGGATGCGCCGCGATGCCGGCACCCCGCCCCGCCAGCGCCACACCAATGCGCTCATGCACTGTCACATCGCAGCCCATGCGCCACAGCATATTGGCCGCAAGCAACCCGCCAAGCGAGCCGCCGATGACGACAACGCGCATTCCCGCCTGCGCAGCCAAGCTTATGTCCTCCTCAACCCCATAATCTCTCGCTGGCGATCTTGGCGCCGTCGGACAAGGCGCCGAGCTTGGCCCAGGCGACATCCTGGGCCACAAACTCAAAACTGGCGAAAGTGCCAAAACCGCAATCCGTACCGGCGATCACGCGGTTCTTATCGCCGACCGCATCGACGACATTACAAATACGATTGGCCACCACTTCGGGATGTTCAAGATAGTTGGTGGTGACATCGATCACGCCGGGGATCAGCACCATGCCGTCCGGTAACGGCAAATCGCGGAAGGCGGCAAATTCATGCTCATGGCGCGGATTGCCGAGCGGAATACTCAGCGCGCCGACATTCGCCTGATAAAGAATTGGCAGCAAATCCTTAACCGGCACATCGTCCTGATGCGGCCCTTGCCAGTTGCCCCAACAGACATGGAGACGCACCCTGTCCGGCGGCACATCGGCGAGGGCAATATTCATCGCCTCGATATGCAACTCCACCCGCTCAAGAAAATCACCGAGCGGCCTTTCGCCAAACATAATGACGCGCTCCATGGCGAGGTCCGGCGCATCGAGCTGCAGGATGTGGCCCTCACCGACCACATAGTCATATTCCTTCTTCAATTCCTTTGCCACGGCGAGCACATATTCGCGGTCGTTCGCGTATGCTTTGTTGTTCTTGGCGCGCAGCAAGGTGGTGGTCACAATGCCCGGCGATGCAGCGGTCATAAAAGTTTCGCTGAATTTCCCGGCACACGCGGCCAGCCCCTCGGCAAAGAGCGCACATTCGCCGCGCGCCCCGCTCAGCGTATCGTCATAACGCAGCTCTTCCTGCGCCTCGGGCGCGTTCCATACTTTGGCCAGATTGTCCGTCGCGCCGATTTGGCGCACGAGGAAGTCGGCAAATTGCGGAAACTTATCCATATCGATCGGACGCCGGCGCAGCGATTCACCGCCAAAGCCGGAGATACGCTCGGCCACATAGGTTGAAAAGCCGATGCGCGGTACCTCGCCGTCATTGCCGATATCGATGCCGGCGTCGATCTGCTTCTGCAGCACGATATCGAGCGCCACACGCGCCTCGCGCGCCATATCCGCCGCATCGAAATCCCGCCTCTGCTCGCGCGCGATCAACAATTCCGTCAACGCATCCGTACGCGGCAGGCTGCCGGTATGGGTTGTAAGTATGCGCTCGTTGCTATGTTTCATTTTTATCGGCCTCCCGCCGAATTGAGAATTTGACCTTATTCTTCCGGCAGTCCCGCTTTTTGTAACGCGCCGCCAGATTGACCCCGTCGCCGAAGATATCGTCGCCATCGATGATGATGTCGCCAATATTAACGCCGACGCGAAAGCGAATATCGCCGCTGCGTGCCGTCATCTCTTCCTGCACCTGAACCGCGCCGCGTATCGCCTCGACCGCGCTGCTAAACTCGACCATCATACCGTCGCCGGTGGTTTTGACGATACGCCCGTCGCATTCGGCGATCTTGAGATAAACGACTTCACTCCGCGCCGCTTTCAGACGCGTGAGTGTCCCCTCCTCGTCCGCCTCCATCAGGCAGGTATAGCCAACAACATCGGCGGCCAGTATGGCGGATAAATGGCGTTCCACTATTTCCCTTCATCAACCGAATTCCGGCATCACTTCCCTGGCAAAAA
>JABIXB010000181.1 GCA_018666805.1 Rhodospirillaceae bacterium
ATGAAAACCACTAATTTTGTTGCCTTTCAACACACAGAACAGGCTTCTTGTCTGTTGATATTTTTGCGCGATCATAAGCGTGACTGCGCCATATGTGCTCACGCTATTAATGTGGTTGTGATCGGACCTAAGCGGTTCACCGACCTGATCGACAAAGGGAACGAATTCCTGAAGATATTTTCCGCTCGTCGCGTCGATTTTGGCGATAATGTTTCGCGCGGTTTCTGCGATCAAGATGGCATTCTCTGAGGGATCGGCGTGAATCTGATGAATGCGGCCATCGAAGCTTCGTTCGCGTGCCTCATACATGATTTGAAAATCGTAATGCATTCCTTCGCGGAGAAACGCCGCCAAATTGCCACTAAGGATAAAATTGCGATTCAAGACCCCCGAAGCGATATAAATCGTGTCTCCAATAGCAGAAATTCCAAATGTGGCGAACGGAAAGGCAAGTCTGAGCTTCCCACCGCTCAGTAAAAACACGCCCTTATCTGTTGTGATTAGATAATCGGCCTGTGTGCGGATATCGACATCAATGGCTTGTTCAAAGCGCGAGCGATTCTTCAAAGCCCGATAGAACTTATCCTCTTCGAGCGCGCGCCGAGTGTGCGAGACCAAACGAGCCGCTCTTCCATTCGGATTCCGTTGTAGGCCCAATATTGCTTTCAGTGTTTGTTTGACGATGCGGTGTTTACTCATGCGCCGCGCCCTGCTCGGCGCGCAGCATGGCGCTGCTTTCCGCATCCAGCTCGCCGTCGGCGGAGATTTTGACGCCGTAATCGCGCTTGGCGCTTTCGGTGCTGATCAGGCCGTCGCGCACGTCTTCGAGCACGCGGTCTGTGTCGCGCGTGAAGGGGTCGCCGTAGCCGGCGCCGCCGGGCAGCGTCAGTTGCAGGCGGTCATGCGTGGGGATGCTTTGTTGGCCTTTTGAGCGCATTGCCTTGCCCGATGCCAGGCCGACAGCGCCGGGCGCGCCATTGCCGCCGCCACCCCGGCCGCGCGCCGGATTGTTGATGCGCTCGAACTGGGCGAGGACGCTAAACGGCGCACCGTCGACGCCGCCGATTTCCATCTCCTGGCCGAGGCCACCGCGTTCCGCCCCGGCGCCGCCTGAATTCTCAGCCAACTCCTTGCGCCAGATGATGATCGGCGCAACGGTTTCGCTTGCTTCGACCGGCATGGTGCGCACGCCGCTTGGGAAGGCGGTGGCCGAGAGGCCGTCGAGCGCCGGGCGCGCACCGGCGCCGCCCGAGTTAAACAGCGCGATCTCGAACGGCGGGCTCTCGACCGGCGCGTTTTGCCGCGCGTCCCTGTCGAGCGCCGTGGCACCACCCCTAAGTTGCACGATCCAGAGCGACGACGAACCCTCCGCCGGCACCTGGTCCGGCACCGCCTGGTGCAGGCAGCCAAACACGGTATCGGGCAGCATGTGGCCAATGACATGGCGTGTCGCCACCGGCCACGGGCGCGGCGCATTGAGAATCGAGCCCTCCGGCGCGCTGACGGTAATGGTCGAGAGCGACCCGGCATTGTTGGGCACCTCCTTGGCGACAATGCATTTCACGCCGAAGCTGGTATAGGCGATGGTGTAATTCATCACCACATTGATGCCGTAATTGCTGACCGGCGAGGTGCCGTCGAAATCGACATGCACGCCGTCCTCGCCGATGGTCATGGCGGCGACAAGCTCGATCGGCTCGTCATAGCCGTCCATGGTGAGGCGGTTGTGATAGGTGCCGAAGGGAACTTTTCGGATGCCGGCCAGCGCGGCTTCACGCGAGCGTGTGAGGATGTCCTCGGCGAGATCATCGAGCGTCTCGAGCGCGAATTCGCGCATCATATCCAGCAGACGCCGCGCGCCTTCCTGGTTGCAGGCAATCAGCGACAGGATATCGCCCTCGACCTGAAGCGGCTCGCGCACATTCCAGCGCACCATCTCGAGCAAATCCTGGTTGAGCTCGCCGGCCCGCACCAGCGGCATGATCGGGATATAAAGCCCCTCCTCGAACACCGCGCGCCCGTCCGGGCCGAAGCCGCGCCCGCCGATATCGACGACGTGCGCCGTGCTGGCGAACGCGCCGACGGCACGGCCATTCTGGAACACCGGCGTAACGACGGTCAGGTCATGCAGATGGCCGCAGGTGAGCCACGGATCGTTGGTGATGAAGACATCGCCTTCCTGCATCTCGGCAATCGGATATTTATCGAAGAAATGACCGACCGCGATGGCCATGGCGTTGACATGGCCCGGCGTGCCGGTGACCGCCTGGGCGAGCATCCGCCCTTCGACGTCAAACACCCCGGCGGAAAGATCGCCGGCCTCGCGCACGGTGGTGCTAAAGGCGGTGCGCAGCAGCGTCTGGGCCTGTTCCTCGACGACCGAGATCAGGCGATTCCACATGATCTGGCTTTGGATACGCTTGAGCGCGTCTTGCTCGCCGCTCATGATCTGCCTCCCCTGCCTTTACGCTCGAGCACAATATAGCCCAACGCGTTGATTGATGCGTCGAAGCTCGGGCTGACCACGGTTGAGGTATCGTCCTCGACGATGATCGCCGGCCCTTCGATGCGGCTGCCCGGCGGCATTTCCTCGCGCCGATAGGCCTTGGCCGATACCGTTTCGCCGCTGCCGGCATCGAGTAATTGGCGCTCGGCATAAGGCGCCGGCGCCGGCGCCTCACCCACCGTACCGGCGCTCGTAACATCCACCGTCGCCGCGTTGATCTCGACCGCCCAGCTCACCAGCTCGACATCCAAATGCGAAATGATGCGGCCGAAGGTTTTCTCATAGGCCGCCTCGAAGGCGTCGCGAATAAATCCGCCGTCTGCCGCGAGCCAATCGCGCGACGGCAAATCCACCGCGACCTCGTGGCCCTGGCCGAGATAGCGCATATAGGCGATGCGCTGTTCTTGCGTTTCGGCGCCGGGCGCGCCGCGCGCGACCACGGCCAAAGCCTCGGCCCGCATGCTGCTGAGGATTTCATTGGCGGCGGCGGCATCGAACTGGCTGATTTTCTGATAGGCCGAGCGCACCACCTGATAGCCGACCGGCGCGCGCAGGAAACCGACCGCCGAGCCGACCGCGGCGCTGGTCGGAATCAGCACCCGGTCGATCTCGAGCTTTTCCGCCAGACGCGCCGCGTGCAGCGGCGCCGCGCCGCCAAAGGCGATCATGGTGCGCTCAGCCAGCGAGGCGCCGATTTCGATGGCATGAACACGCGCCGCACTGGCCATATTTTCATCGACCATTTCACTAATGCCGAGCGCCGCCATATGGGGATCGAGCGAGAGCGCCTGGCCAACATCCCGGTCGAGCGCCGCAGCGGCCAAACCGCCATCAAGGGTCAGGCGGCCGCCTGCGAAGGCGTTTGGGTCAATGCGCCCGAGCGCGACATCGGCGTCGGTGACGGCTGGCGCCTCGCCGCCCCGGCCATAACAGGCCGGGCCGGGCTCGGCGCCAGCACTTTCCGGGCCGACGGCAATCCGGCCAAGCGCATCGATATGGGCGAGCGAGCCACCGCCGGCGCCGATCTCGACCATCTGGATCACCGGGATACGCAAGGGCAGACCACTGCCTTTCAAAAAGCGGTGCGCCCGGGCAACCTCGAACGAGCGCTCGGTATGGGGTTTCGAATCATTGATCACGCAAATCTTCGCCGTGGTGCCGCCCATGTCGAAGGACAACACTTGCGAAAGGCCGCATTCAGCCGCCGCATGGCTCGAAAAGATGGCGCCACCGACCGGTCCCGATTCGACCAGGCGGATGGGAAAGCGGATACCGGTTTCGATATCGGCGACGCCGCCACCCGACAGCATGACGAAAAGCGGGCAGGTAAAACCCTGGTCTTTCAGCCCGGCTTCGAGGCGGCGCAGATATTGCGCCATGATGGGCTGCACATAGGCATTGGCGCAGGCGGTCGAGAAGCGCTCATATTCGCGCATTTCGGGCGCCACTTCGCTCGACAGGGTAAAGGTCACGTCGGGCAGTCCGGCGCTCAAAATTTCGTACGCCCGCTGTTCATGAGCTGGATTGACATAGCTGTGCAGAAAACCAATCGCGACGCTCTCAACCTCAAGCGCCTTCAACGGCGCGATGAGCGCGGCGACCGCCGCCTCGTCGAGTGCCAGGATCACCTCGCCGGCGGCATTGAGGCGCTCGGCCACGGCAAAGCGCCGCCGCCGCGGTACCAGCGGCAGCGGCTTCTCCATATTGATATCATATTGCTCAAAGCGGCTTTCCGAGCCCATCTCGATGCTGTCGCGAAACCCCTGCGTCGTTACCAAAGCGGTGGCCACGCCCTTGCGCTCAATCAGAGCGTTGGTGGCGAGCGTCGTGCCATGGATGATCAGCGCGACCTCGCCAGGCGCGACGCCGGAATCTGCCAGCACGCCCTGGATGCCCTGGCCGACACCTTGCTCGGGCGCGCGCGGCGTGGTCAGCACCTTGGCGGTGTAACGCGCCGTGCCCTTTTCCAACACCACATCGGTAAATGTGCCGCCAATATCAACCCCGATGCGGGGCGGCGAACCGCCTTGCTGCGTCATGCTATATTTCCGTGAATGAGCTCGAATGGTAGACGGCAATATGGCCGATTAGCCATATCCGTTCAATGCAAGTGCATGCTATGACGAGATCAAAATGGAAGCGGGACGCGATGGATTTACAAGACCAAACTGTCTTCATAACCGGTGGCGCCGGCGGCCTCGGCCAGGCCATGTGCCATAAATTCGCGGACCATGGCGCGCGTTTGATCATCGGCTACCGCACCAGTGCCAGCGCCGCCGAGGCGCTCGCCCGCGAGCTGCCCGGCAGCGGTCATTCGGCCAAGGAAGCGCCGGTCGAGGACAGCGCGCGCCTGGCCGCGCTCGCCGGCGAGATCGAGGCCGAATATGGCCGCCTCGATATTCTGATCAACAATGCCGGCATTACCCGCTTCGTCGCGCATGGCGATCTCGACGGCCTCGACGATGATCTGATCGATGATATTTTCCGCACCAATTGGCGCGGCGCCTTTGCCTGCGTGCGCGCCTGCCGGCCGCTGCTTGATGCCGGCGATGGCGGCCTGGTGATCAATATTTCCTCGATTGCCGGCGTCACCGCGATGGGCAGTAATATCGCCTATTGCGCCTCCAAGGCGGCGATGAACACCTTGACCATGTCGTTGGCGCGCGCGCTCGCGCCCACTATCCGCGTGGTGTCGCTGTCGCCCGGCCTGGCGGAAACCGAATTCGTCACCGGCCTCGACCAGGCGTGGTGGGACGAACAATCCGCGCGCACGCCGCTCCAGCGCCTCGCTTCGCCCGATGATGTTGCCGCCGCGGCACTCGCCATCGCGACAAATCTCAAATTTTCCAACGGCTGCATCATTCCGGTGGATGGCGGCCGGCCTTTGACGTGAGCGCAACTGCCCCCAATATGGCGGGATTGGGACGCAAGGGGCCGCATTGCAAAGCTCCCGCGACGGCGCACTCGATGCTTCCCGGCCTTGCATGGCCGGGCATTTCCACCGCGCATGGCACAAACCTGATGGCGCTTCTCTATCAGTTGGAGCAAAGCCAATGGTGGACGCCCCAGCAATTGTTGCGCCACCAGTTCCGCCAACTGGCCGTCGTCTTGCAGCACGCCCTTCGTACGGTTCCCTATTATCGCGACCATCGCCACGCCTGGGGGATCGACGGGCAATGGAATCTGACGCCTGAATCGTTTGCCGCCCATTTGCCGATACTTACCCGCCCCGAGGTGCAGGAAGGGGGAGATATTTTCCACAGCACCTCAGTGCCGGAGGAGCACGGGAATATTGGCGAAACGTTTACTTCCGGCTCGACGGGGCGGCCCCTCAAAACGTTAAAAACCGGGCTGGCGGAGATGGTGTGGCAGGCGATTACGCTGCGAGAGATCCTTTGGCACCGGGATTTTCGAATGAAACTCGCCATCATCACGATGGACGAAAATGAGAATGCCGCATACCCGACTGGCGCCACATATGACAATTGGGGCCAATTCGCGGCGCAAACATTCGAAACCGGGCCGAGCTGTGTGCTTCATGTCAGCACGAAAATCCATGAACAGGTGGAATGGCTTCTTCGAATGGCGCCGGACTGTTTGTTTACCCGCGCCGGCAATGCGCAGGCTTTGGCGCAATTTTGCCTGCGTGAACAGGTAAAATTACCAACACTCCGCCACGTCATGACCTTTTCCGACCTATTGCGGCCCGAAGCGCGCACCGCCTGCAAGGAGGCCTGGGGCGTGCCGGTTGTGGATATCTACAGTTCGGCCGAAATCGGCTACATCGCGCTGCAATGCCCCACGAGCGAAAATTATCACATTCAATCGGAAACGGTTTTCATCGAGATCGTTAACGAGGACGGGGTGGCCTGCGCCCCCGGCGAGGTCGGTCAGATAATCGCCACACCGCTGCATAATTTTGCCATGCCGTTGCTGCGCTACGCCAGTGGCGACCTGGCTGAGGTGGGCGAATGCGGATGCGGGCGGGGACTGCCCACGATTAGCCGGATCATGGGGCGCACCCGATCGGTTCTGTCGTTGCCGAACGGAGAGCAGGTGTTCCCCGAATTACAAGATCTCCTGATCGATTTACCGATGGTGCGGCAATTTCAAATTCGCCGCCGTGAGCGCGAGAGCCTTGACGCGCTGCTCGTGGTTGCCCGCGAACTGACGGTTGGCGAGGCGGCGCTGCTGGAACAGGAGTTGCAAAGGCGCTTTCACTATCCCTTCCGCCTCGTCATCAGCTACCACGATGAGCTGGCGCGCAGCAAAACCGGCAAATTTCACGATTTTAAGGATGAGTATGGCAACGGGGGCGGTAATGGCGGATAGGCGGCCACCGCGAATTCGCTCCGGCCTTGCCGGCTTGACGTGGCCGGGCCTTCCACCGCGCCCTGCAAGTCAAACCTTGGCCCTGCTCTATCAGTTGGAGCATAGCCAATGGCTGCCGGAGGCGGAATTGGAACGCCATCAATTCCGCCAAATTCAACTCCTGCTGCGCCACGCTTTTAAATCGGTGCCGTATTATCGCGCCCGGCACGGGGCGTGGGGGATCGACCTTGATCAGGCGGTCACGCCGGAAATATTGCGCCGCCATATACCCA
>JABIXB010000182.1 GCA_018666805.1 Rhodospirillaceae bacterium
CGCGTTGGCCGACCGTGACGAAGCCCGCTTGGCCGAGATCGGCAAACAGCATGGCGTGACGTCGCTACATGCCGATTACCGCGATCTTCTGGCCGATCCCTCTATCGATCTGGTGCATATCGTCACACGCTGGGACAGCCATGCAGAAATCGCCATCGCCGCACTCAACGCCGGCAAGCATGTGCTGCTGGAAAAACCGATGGCGCCGACAGTGGCCGAGTGCAAACAAATCTGCGATGCCGCCAAGGCGGCGGATACCTATCTCATGGTCGGCCATGTTTGCCGCTTCAATCCGCGCTGCATCGCCGCCAAGCGCGAAATCGATGCCGGCAATATCGGCCATGTGGTATCGCTCAATGGCCGGCGCAACGTGCCCGCCGCCTGGGCCCCGGGCGCGCTCGACAAGGTCAATCCCATTTCTGATACCGGTATTCACGATACCGATCTGATGATGTGGTTCTCCAGCGCGCGGGTGACCAGCGTTTACACCCAGACCGTGCGGGTCAATAATTATGCCTATCCCGACATGTTTCAGATCATGTACCGCTTCGACAATGGCGCCAGCGCAATTTACGAAAGCGCCTGGCTGATGCCCGAATCGGCACCCTTCGTTATTGATGAGCGCATGTCGATCATCGGCTCGAAAGGCTTCGTCCAGGTGCAGGATACCTTTCCCAATTTCGGCCTGTGCGACGCCAATGGTTTTACCGGCCCGGACACCACCTACTGGCCACGCATCGGCGGCGTGACCGGCGGCGCGCTCGCCGAAGAGGTGATGTATTTCGCCGGCTGCGTCGCCAATGGCATCACGCCGAGCGTGATTACGCCGGAAGAATCCATGGCCGCCATGGAGACTGTGCTGGCGGCCCAGCAATCCGCCGAAAGCGGCGAGATTGTGCGCCTCGGTTAGCGCTTCAGTTTGCTCAAAGTTCAATTAAGTACTTCGACCCGTATCAATGCCCCAAGTTATTTGGAATATTGAGATGGCATATCTGGAAAATAAATGGCGTGGGTGATCTGCTCATTTACTCAAAAAAATCTTCATCGACTTTCTTGAGGCGCAAAATTTCCTCCTCCCGGCACCCAATGTTGTAGCGAATCATTAAGTGTGCCAAGTGGTTGCCATCAATCAACACGATCCGCATACCCAAATCCTTGGCTGTTTGAATCGCGGATGAACTAAATGTCGATGTTGTAACAAAGATACCCTTTTGTGCCTTTTTTAAATTCAATGCACCAAAAAAATCACGAATCGCTCCTGCGCCGATTGTGTTCCCATCAGCATAGCGTTTTGCCTGAACATAAATTTGATCGACACCAAGCGGATCCTGATCAATGACCCCATCAACACCATCGTCGCCACTTTTACCAAGAGCTTTGCCAGCATCTTCGGATGTGCCGCCATATCCCATGGCAAGCAATAGCTCAATAATCAAATTCTCAAAAAATGCAGGCGACCCAGCACGAACCCGGTCTAATAGCTCAGCTGACAAGGCTAAATTGATTCCCCGATGAGCAGACCGGAGGATTTCGTCTGGCGTATCATCGCTCTCGACCTCAGAGGCTGGGCTATTTTCTTCGTCTGAAGAATTTCGCGTTCGAGCCTGAAATTCCCGGAATTCGTCAAACTGCTCAAGATAGACCTTGTTAATCTTGGTAGATGGGTCTGCCAGAGCTGACTTACCTCTATCTGTGGCAACATAATGGGCACGCTTTGTCGACATGACGAGCCCAGCCTGTTTTAGGTAGCTTTTCGCCCAATGTACGCGGTTGGCGAACCGAGTCTGCTTGCCGCTCGGTAATAACTCATCTTGCTCAGCATCATTTAGATGAAATTGTTCTGCTAAGATATTGACGACATCACTAATTCGCACCTCACCATCAACGGCACTTTCGAGTACCGGTCGCATAAGTGTCTGGTAGTCAGGTATCATCCCATTATTCCCATCGGCATTAACGCAGAATACACCATAGAGAAGAAATTATAGAATTGTCACTCGCCTATCATCTTTGCTGCGCCGGCGAGAAAGGGTTCCATCTCCGGCTCGCCGCGTAGCGCTTCTGCACTGCGCCGCGCCCGCTTGGCGATGCGCTCGCCATCGAATCCAAGCTGCGCCATGCCGATACTGGTGTCGAAGACCTCGGTGTAATGCGCGATCAGTTCGCCGTCGAGGCGAAAGCGTCCAATCCCGGTAAACACCACGCGGGTGCCTTCGCGCCCGGCGATCTTCGAGGTGTAGCCGAAACGGTAGCGCGCATAGCCGATGCCGCCGCTCTTTGCCGGCTCGTACATTTGCCACATGAAGTCTTCGGCATCGCGGCGGAAATAATTATCGATCATATCGGCAATCGCGCCCCGCCCAGTGAACTCGCCGTAGAAGCCATCATGATAGGCGCCGCGCTCGGTAAAGAGCGCAGCCAGCTCCGCGCCGCCTGTGCAGGCCGCATCGCAAAAGCGTTTTGTTAAATCAGCGAATTCCATCATCTGTTCTTTCTTGCCAAAATTAACCGGGTTAGACGGTGACGCGCTCGCGCATATAGGGCGCGCCTTCACAGGCTTGCGTATCGAATTCGCGCGCGTAGCGATGGCCGGCATAGATCGCGTGCGCGACCGTGGCCGGCGCGAGGGCATCGCCGATACGGGTGAGGCTTTGCCACGGCGCCAATGCGTTTTCCGCCCGCGCTTGCAAATCAAGCCACAGGCTGTCGTTCGGCAGACGCGAAGTGACGAGCACTACCGCTGCCGCCTCAATTTCCGCCTCCTGACCGGTATAGATACAGGCGTGGCGCGCGCCGTTTTCCAGCGCCACGAGCCGGCGCGCGGTCATGATGGTCACGCCCGCCTCTAGAATGCGGCGCTGAATGGCATGTTGTTCGAGCGTGTTTTCGCTCCATGGCGAGACCATGGTTTCAGGCGTCATCAGGGTAACGGCGTGGCCGTCACGGGCCAGTTTCTCGGCGATCAAACCGGCCATGATATAGCGCTCATCGTCATAGACCAGGACCGGCCCGTCGCCCGGAATTTTGCCGGCGAAAATATCGTCGGGGGTAAAGATAGCGGGCACCGAAGCGGCAATCGGCAGCGCCGTGCGGCGGCTGCAACCGACGCCGTCGCGGCGCCACGCGGCACCTGTTGCCAGCACGATGTGGCGCGCTTCGAAGGCAATGACCTGCTCGGCGCTGAGGTCGCTCGCCAGATAAGTTTCCACATTGGGCAGCTTGTTAAAGGCGGCGAGGCGGTGCTCGACGACGCGCTGATAGGAGGCCATGCCGGGCAGGCGCGATTCATTCAGGATGCGCCCGCCGAGCGCATCGCCGGCTTCCGCCAATGTGACGGCATAGCCGCGCTGACCAAGTGCACGGGCGCATTCGAGCCCGGCCGGGCCGCCGCCGACGATCAACACACTGTCTTGCGATACGCTTTTGGCAATGCGCTCCGGGTGCCAACCCTTGCGCCACTCCTCGCCCATGGTCGGGTTTTGTGTGCAGCGAATCCGGCTATAGGTCATATCGCCGGAGACGCAGATATTGCAGCCGATGCATTCGCGGATGTCCTCGAGGCGCCCCTCTTCAATCTTCTTCGGCAGGAACGGATCGGCAATCGACGGCCGCGCCGCGCCGATAAAATCGAGCGTGCCCTTGGCGATCAGCGACGCCATATGATCAGGCGAGGTATAGCGCCCGACGCCGACCACCGGCTTTGTCGTGAGCGTCTTGACGAAAGAAATAAAGCCTTCCTGATAGCCTTCCTCGGCGAAGCGCGCGGTTTGTGAATCATTGTCCCAGTCGCTGATATTGACGTCCCAGAGATCGGGCAACTCGGCCAGCATGGCGATGATTTCGGGCGCCTCGCCGTCCGCTTCCATGCCGTCGGCGCCGCGCAATTCATCGACGGCAAAGCGCACCGCAACGGCGCAGGTGTCGCCGACCGCGTCTTTGGTGTCTTCGATCAATTCGCGCAACAGGCGCGCGCGGTTTTCGAGGCTGCCGCCATATTCGTCGCTGCGTTTATTGTAGCGCGACAGGAGAAAATGCTGGGCGATCGAGAGGTCATGGCCAGCATAGACATAGACGATATCGTAACCGGCGCGCTTGGCCAGCAGCGCCGATTGGCGATGGCTGGCGCGGACGGCGCGGATATCGCTCAAATCCATGGCGCGCGCCTGCAATGTCGAGGGCACAATGAGAGGCTGGGCCGAGGGCGCTAGCGGCACCTCGCGGCTGTCCATATTTTTGCAGGCAATCCCCTGCTGGCAAAGCTCGATGGCGGCGAGGGAGCCATGCGCGTGCACCGCGTCGACCATGCGGGCGTGATAAGGAATATCGCCGGCGTCCCACAATTTGCCTTCGATACCGGGCGAGAAATCCGTGTGGTGGTCGATCGACACTTCCTCGGTCGAGACAACGGCCCAGCCGCCTTCCGCCTTGACGCCGCGCATCGCCGCCATGCCGCGCGGATGCTGATCGCCCATGCCGTTGCAATGTGGCACCTGATAGAAGCGGTTGCGCGCCGTGACCGGGCCGATTTTGACCGGCTCAAAGAGGATATCAAATATGGCATCGCGCGCACTCATGTCTTGTCCTTTGCTTTACTTGCTTTCTTGGGCGCTCTGCCCAAGCTATTGTGCCCAGCCTGATCGATGGGCAGGGAAAGAGATTAGCGGATGAGCGAGAGCGGATTAATTTATTTATTGTGGAGCGACCTGGTCGGCATGACCCGGACGCGCGGCGTGCCGCTCCAGGATTTCGATAGCCGGCTCGAAAGCGGCTTGGGGTGGGCCTGCGCCGGCCAGGCGATGACGCCGTTTGAGCACCTTGCCGACAATCCCTGGGGGCCGGTCGATGAGGTGCGGCAAATCCCCGATGCCGACACGCGCTTCACCATACCAGCCTCGGGCGAGCATCCGGCGATCCACGCCGTGCTGTGCGATTCGCGCCCCAGCCCCGGCGAGGATTGGAGCGCTTGCGTCAGAAGCTTTTGCCGCAAAGCCATCGCCGACCTCAAAGCGGAAACCGGACTCGACCTGATCTCCGCCTTCGAGCTTGAATTTCTCCTGCACGGGCCCGATTTCGTGCCCGAGGCGCCGTTTTCGTTCGCCGCCGCGCGCGCCCAGCACGGCTTTTTGACCGAGCTCGAAGCGATGTTGAGCGCGGCGGGCGTCGCGCCGGAAACGGTCGAGCCCGAATATGGCCGCGGCCAATATGAGATAAGCTGTTCACCGCGCCCCGCCTTGAAGGCGGCCGATGCGGCGCTGGTCTCGTGCGAAATCACGCGCGAGGCGGCGCGCCGCCATGGCATACGCGCCAGCTTTTCGCCCAAGCCGACGCCCGAGCATGTCGGCAATGGCAGCCACATTCATCTCAGTTTGGCGAATGCGGAGGGCCTGAACGTCACCTATGACGGTGCCCATCCACTCGGCTTAAGCGAGACGGCGGCAAAATTCTGTGCCGGAATTCTCGCGCATTTCGATGCCCTGTTGGCGATCACCGCGCCCTCGCCGGTGTCCTACCACCGCCTCGGGCCGCATCATTGGAGCACCGGCTACCGCTGTATCGGCTGGCAAAACCGCGAGGCGGCGATCCGCATCATGCCGGGCATCTCGCGCGATCCAGAAAAAGCGGCAAAAGGTTTCAATCTCGAAATTCGCGCCTCCGACTGCACCGCCTCGCCCTATCTCGCCGTCGGCGTCCTCGCCCGTGCCGGGCTGGAGGGCATACGCAAAAATTTAAGCCTGCCCGGGCCGGCTGAAATCGACCCCGCCGATATGTCGGAAGAAGCGCGCCTGGAAGCCGGCATTACGCCGCTGCCGGAGAGTCTCGATGCGGCGCTGGAAGCATTCAAAACGGATGAGGTGGTGCGCGGCTGGTTCTCCGACGATCTTTATCAGAGCTTTATGAGCGTCAAAAGCTGGGAGGCTGATTACGCCCGCAGCACCGCGCCGGAACATCTCTTCGCGCGTTACCGCCGCACTTACTGATTGCGGAATAGGGTGCGCTTTGCGCATCGTATTCCGGCCAGCGCACCGGCCGTGCCGAGGCCCGAGGCGGCGCCGGTCACGATGGCGATCTTTTTCTCCAACAACATGGCTTGGCCGTTCCTATCTTGTGCCGCCGGGCAATTTAGCCCGCGCCGTCATCCGGCGACACAACCAGATCCTGTTGCGCCAGCAGCAGATGATTGTTCATGCAGGCAACAGCGGCTTCCGGGTCGCGCCGGCGAATCGCGTCGAACACCTCGCGGTGATGAGCATTATATTGGCGGATACGCTCGGGCGTGAGAATGGCGCCTTTGATCGATTCCCAGAGGTCATGCGTACGCACATGGTTGATCTGGCCATACATGGTGATCATCAGCGGATTGCGCGTGCCCTCGGCGATGCGCAGGTGAAAGATTTTGTCCCAATGCGAGAATATTTCCTCGTCTTTCGCGGCCTCGGTGTTCCTCAGAGCCTCTTCGAGGCCAGCGATATCACGCGCCGTCATGTTGCGCGAGGCGAGGCGCACCATTTGCGGCTCAAGCGCCAAGCGCACTTCGAGCAATTGCAGCGGGCTGGTGATCTCGGCCACGTCTTCGCGCTCCGGCCCACCCTGTTCCGCCGGATAGGTCACATAGCTGCCGCTGCCTCTTTTACGGCTCAGAAAATCGCCCTGTTCGAGGAGTCGGAGCGCCTCACGCACCGTGCCGCGCGAGACCGCATTGTCTTCCGCCAACTGGCGCTCGGAGGGCAGCCTTTGGCCGTCCTGAAATATGCCGCGCAGGATTTGCTCTCTTAGGCGGGTCGCCAATTTTGCCGGCGCGCCGTTGCCCTCGGCTTGTTGCGCATCTCTTGCAATATCAGTCAATTGGTAGGACCAATATGAGGGTTATTTGACTTGCAAACGAGACTGACAGGCGGTTTAATCCTGACAAAATAAATGGCCATCTCATAGAATACGGGCGTTACGGTGATTTATTCAATGGCAAACATGTGTAGTTGTTTAGACCAATTATATAATTGGTACAAGAATCAATTAAGCCGCCCATGATTCCGGCGCATATCAAATATCTCATCGTCGGCGCCGGCATTCATGGCCTGAGCACCGCCTATCACCTCGCCACAGCACTGAAAGCCTCAGGCAGGGGCAGCGGCGAGGATGTGCTGGTGATCGACAAGGGCAGCATTGCCGCCGGCGCGTCCGGCATTGCCTGTGGCGTAATCCGCAACAATTATTTCCAGCCGGCCATGCGCGAGCTGATGGCGGAATGCGTTGATCTCTGGGAGAGCGATCCGGAGGCCTATCATTTCCACAATGTCGGCTATATGCAGATTAGCCCCGAATCGATGCGCTCGGACGTGGCGCAGATTGCCGCCGAACAGCAAGCGATCGGTTATGAATCGGAATTCATCGAGGGCGCGGACGCGTGCAAGAAATATATGCGCGGCATCTTCAGCGATTGGCAGGCCGAAGGCATCACCTCGATCCTGCACGAAAAGCGCGGCGGCTATGCCAACAATACGGCCTCGCTCTATGGCCTGGCCGACAAGGCCGAGGCCGCCGGCGTGCGCATTATGTCCGGCACCGAAGTTACCGAGCTGGTAAGCGGCAGCAATTCCGGCGCTATCACGGCGGTCGAAACCAATAAGGGCCGCATCACTGTCGATGAGGTCGTCCTTGCCGCCGGCCCGTGGGTGCCACGCCTCTGGAACATGCTTGAGCTGCCCAATTTTATCGACGTCAAAGGATCGGACGGCACGGTCCACCACGATGTGCCGATGTGGGTCTATTGGTGCCTGCAGGAAGGCACGCTTGGCGTCGAGCCCGGTTTCGGTATGGCCGATGACGGCACGATGCCACCGGTTATTCATGTCGATAACGATGAACCGCTCTGCTCGGATGTCGATGGCCGGGTGCTGACAGAAGATATGTGGGGCATCTATTACAAGCCGGATTTCAATTTCGGCGGCATTCAGGGCGGTGCCGCGCCCTATCTGGTGAAAACGCCGGCAGCGGATGTGGCGATCGATCCTTACGGCGCCGATTCGCCGGAATTCATCGTCGACGACCTCTTTGCCGAAACCTGGTGTTCGGCCCTCGCCTTCTGCCAGAAGCGCTATCAAGGGCAAATCGGCAAATGGCGCAAGGAGCCCTCAGGCGGTATCGGCGCCTTCACCGCCGACAGCTTCCCGGTGTTCGACCGTTTCCGCGACAATTGCTACGTCATCGCCGATTCCAACCATGGTTACAAAATGCTCGCGGTCGGCAAGCTCGTGGCGGAAGATATTCTCGGCACGCCGAGCGCGCTTCTGGAGCCGTTCCGCTTTTCGCGCTTCGCCGAAGGCAAACTGCACCCCGTGTCAAACAGCCCATTCCCGTGGAGCTAATGTCGGAGGAGTTAATATGACGGATCTCGAAGCCCATGTAGCCCAGGACGGCCGCGATGAAATGGTCCGCCAGGTTCGCCACAAGATCGACGAACTCGGCATCACTTATATCTATTATCAATTTGTCTCGGTCACCGGGCGTATTGTCGGCAAGGGCATTCCGGCGGATCATTGGGAACAGACCGCGGCGCGCGGCTTTCAGCTCGTCTATGGCTCGACCGCCAACCTCTATACCGATCGCGCCGGCGACTATATCGGCTACGGCCCGGAAGCCTCCGAGCTGGTCGGCATTCCCGATCCGGAGACCTTTGCCCAGCTGCCGTGGGACAAACGGGTGGCGCGCGTCTTTTGCACTTGCTTCCGCAATCGCGAGGAGCGCGAAAATCCGGGCGGCCATTTGACCTCCGACTGCCGCGGCAATCTGCGCCTCATTCACCAGGAGTTTCAGGACAAGCACGGCCTGCAGATGCGCTCCGGCGTCGAGCCCGAGATGATGTGGCTGAAGCGCGGCGAGGACGGCAAATCGGATGGCGGCGTGACCAAGCCGAACTGCTATCACATCGACCAGTTCGAGGAACTGCGACCGATCTTCATGCGCGTGATTGAATACAGTCAGGCGATGGGCTTCGACATGATCCAGGGCGATCATGAAGACGCGCCGGGCCAGCTTGAGCTTAATTTTATGTTCGACGATGCGCTCCGCACCGCCGACCGGCTGACCACCTACCGCCAGATTTGCGCCCAGGTGGCGCGCGAGTTCAACGTTATCGCCTGCTTCATGACCAAGCCCTTCGTCGGTGTCTCGGCGAGCGGCTGCCACCACAATCTGTCGCTCTGGCGCGGCGGCGATGATCAGATGAACGATCTCCATCAGTCGCCGCCTGCCGCCATGGATGATGTCTTCACCTATACCAAGGGCGGCGAAAATCTGTTCATGCCCGACCCGGCGATTGACAAACGCAAGCCCGGCCCGATCGGGCTCAATTGCATCGCCGGCGTGATGGAGCATATTCAGGCACTGACCTCAATCGGCTCCTCGACCGTCAATTCCTACCGCCGACTTTGGGATACCGGCTTCTGGGCGCCGGTGTTCGCCGATTGGGGCTATCAAAACCGCACCTGTGGTCTGCGCATTTCAGCGCCGGGGCGGTTTGAATACCGCTCGGTCGATTCGATGGTGAATCCCTATCTGCTCGGCGCCGCCGTGCTGAAGGCATTCGATGACGGCATCAACCGCAACCTCGATCCGGGCGAGCCGGAGGAGCGCAACATCTATCAAGCCATGGAAGCCGGCAAGGAAGTGACGCGCCTGCCGATGACACTCGGCGCCGCCCTTGATGCGCTGGCGGCGGACGAGACCATCAAGAGCGCGATGCCGGATGAAATGTACCGCGTCTTTGAGCATTACAAGCGTGATGAATGGGCGCGCTACAACGCCACTGTGACCGAGTGGGATCTGGAAACCTATATGGATTGCCTGCCCTAAGGGCGTAAAGGAGAGCTGAGAATATGTGTGGCATTGCGGGATTAATTCATCGCGACGGGAGCGCGGATATCGGCGGCGAAATGACGTCGATGTTGCAGGCGCTCAAGCATCGCGGCCCCGATTCAAGCGGCTTCGCGCTATATGGCGAGCCGCAGAACGACGACTACATGTTGCGCTTCAAAGTGGCGGAACAGGAAGAGATGGCGCATGGCTTCGATATCCATGCCGAAGTGAAAAAGCGCAAAGCCATCGTCGATGAGCGCATCCAAAGCTCGGGCGCCAGCATCGTCGAAGAGCAAGACGCGACCGAATATGCCTTTCGCTACCGCGTCCGCTTTTCCAATGGCGATGCCAATCAGGACAAGCTGAAGCGCTTCGCCGATTATATCGAGGATATCGAAGGCGCTGAAATTCTCTCCATGGGCCGCGCCCTCGAGCTGATCAAGGATCTCGGCGACGCGACGCGGGTGAGCGATCAATATCATCTCGGCACCTTTAAGGGCACGCACGCCATCGGCCACACTCGCATGGCGACCGAATCGGATGTCGACATCCGCTCGGCCCACCCCTATTGGGCCTATCCGTTTTCCGATATCGCCGTGGTGCATAACGGCCAGCTGACAAATTATTGGGGCTTCCGCCGCGAGCTCGAGCGGCGCGGCCACCGCTTCATGTCGAATTGCGATTCGGAACTGATCGCGGTCTATCTCGCCGACCGCATGTCGGACGGCATGAAATTGAAAGACGCGATGGAGCTTTCGGTGAGCGAGCTTGACGGCGTTTTCACCTATCTGGTAGCCACCGCCGACAGCCTCGGCATGGCCAAGGACACCATGGCGGCGAAACCGCTGGTGCTTTACGAGAGCGACAATTTTATCGGTGTCGCTTCAGAGGAAGTCGCGATCCGCAGCATCTTCCGTGATGAAATCGATACCTGGGATCCGTATGAAGGGGAGGTCATGGTATGGCAGAAGTAGACGGGCAGCATAAATCCCACGGCATGGGCCTGCATGAAGAGCAGCTCACGGGACGCACCCAGCAAATATTCTTTTCACCCGAGGAGAGCGATAACTTCCTCTACCCGGAAAGTTTTGAGGTCGATCTCGACAACAAGGCCGAGTTCGATGCCGGCGACATGGAAATCAGCGCCATCAATCTCAAGATCCGCGCGCTGATGCAGGCGGGCCATGGCCATATCGTGGTCAAGAACCCGCTCGCCAAACATTCGCTCGGCGTTGGCATCCTCAACCGCCTCAAGCTCGAATTCGAGGGCAGCCTCGGCTATTTCGGCTGCGGCCTGATCGACGGCCCCAATGTAACCGTGCATGGCCGCGTCGGCTGGTCGTTCGCCGAGAACATGATGGCCGGCGTTGCCGTGGTCGAGAAAAACGCCGGCTCGACTTTTGGCGCCGCGATACGCGGCGGCGATCTTGTTTGTAAAGGCGATGTCGGCTCGCGAACCGGTATCGACCAAAAGGGCGGCACGGTTATTGTCGGCGGGCGCTCGGGCGCCTTCTCCGGCTTCATGATGCAGCGCGGACGGATGATCATCCTCGGCGACGCCGGCATCAATCTCGGCGATTCCATGTATGACGGCACCATCTATGTCGGCGGCAAGATCGAATCCCTCGGCGTCGATGCGGTGCCGGGCGAGATAAGCGATTTGGAGGCTGACTGGATCGAGCGCAAGCTCTCGGCGCACGGCCTTTCGGCGCCGAATGGCGTGAAAAGTCTGCAAAAAATCGTCGCCGGTAAGAAGCTGTGGAATTACGACAATCTCGAGCCCACCGAAAAGAAAATCGTGCTGTAGGGAATAGAATCATGAGACGCAACCGCGAAGAGCGCAACAAATCCATCCTCGGCGAAAGCTTCATCTTTACGCCCGATGTGATCGACGACATTCATATCAAGGCAGAGCTTGGCCGCTACCGCATGCGCGGCCTTTCGCTGTTCAAGAAAATCCCGTCGTGGGACGATCTCACCTTCATGCCGGGCACGCTCACGCGTTTCGTCATCGAGGGCTATCGCGAGAAATGCGAAACCCGCACCATTATCGGCCCGCGCGCCAAGCGGCCGCTCGATCTCGATATCCCGATCTACATCACCGGCATGAGCTTCGGCGCGCTTTCCTATGAAGCGAAAACCGCTCTGGCGCGGGGCGCGACCATGGCCGGCACGGCAACGTGCTCGGGCGAAGGCGGCATGATCCCGGACGAGCGGCGCTATTCGGAGAAGTGGTTCTATCAATGCATCCAGTCGCGCTACGGCTTTAACCCGCATCATTTGCGGCTTGCCGATGGTTGCGAATTCTTCATTGGCCAGGGCTGTAAGGTCGGCCTCGGCGGCCATTTGATGGGCCAGAAAGTGACCGACCAGGTGGCCGAGATGCGCTCGCTGCCGGCCGGCATCGATCAGCGCTCGCCGGCGCGCCATCCCGATTGGCTCGGGCCGGACGATCTCGCGCTCAAGATCGAGGAAATCCGCGAAGCGACCAATGGCGAAATCCCGATTCAGCTCAAGCTCGGTGCGGCGCGCGTCTATGATGACGTGCGCATGGCGGCGAAAACCAACCCGGACAGCATCTATATGGACGGCATGGAAGGCTCGACCGGCGCCGGCCCGCATCTCGCAACCGAAGAAACCGGCGTGCCCGGCATCGCCGCCATCCGCCAGGCGAGGAAGGCGCTTGATGATGTCGGCATGTCCGGCAAGATCACGCTGATCTATGCCGGCGGCATCCGCAACGGCACCGATGTTGCCAAGGCGATTGCGCTTGGCGCCGACGCGGTGGCGATCGGCCATTCGGCGATGATGGCGCTTAACTGTAACAAGGATATCCCCGAGGCCGATTACGAAGGCGAGCTCGGCGTCGAGGCGGGCTATTGCTATCACTGCCATACCGGGCGCTGCCCGGTCGGCGTGGCGACGCAGGATCCGGAATTGCGCAAGCGCCTCGACCCGGACGAAGCGGCGGAGCGGGTTTATAATTTCCTCCACACGCTCACCCTCGAGTGCCAGATGATGGCGCGCGCCTGCGGCAAGACGGACGTGCATTCCCTTGAGCCCGAGGATTTGGCGGCGCTCACCATGGAGGCCTCTGCGCTTGCGATGGTGCCGCTCGCCGGTTCGCAATATACCGTCGGCCAGCCCGACATGACGCGTTACTAGGAGATTCTCATGAGCGAGAACAAAACGGACGTCGATTACTTCATCAACAAGAGCGGCCTCGATTCGGAACGCGAGAAGGAAATCGGCCAACACATCGGCTATCGCTACGATGTCAACCTGCTGCCGGACTATTCCCTGCTCACGCCGTTCCTAAAGAAATATATGGAAACCATGGGCTGGGACGACCTCAATTGGCTCGAGGATATCCACCTCGGCTACGAGGAAAACCGCCCGGCGGTGTTCGACCGCAACATCAATGGCTGGGTTTCCGTGCCGGAAAACCTGGAATTACCTGACAATCAGCAAGAACGGGATATGATTGCGCGTGAATTGCTGATTAAATTCCAAATGTCGCCACGTCACCCAATGATTGACTTAAACAAGGCCTACCGTAAATTCTGATCGGCCTCTCGGGCCCACCGCAAGAAATGTCTCCGCAATGCCGTTCGGCTTAATCAAATACGCGCTCTCGTCCAGCTATCCCGGCAAGCGCTTCATCGCCGCCCGGCCGGAGCTCAAGTCGAATTATGACGTCGTCATTATCGGCGGCGGCGGGCATGGCCTGGCGACCGCCTATCATCTGGCGCGCTATCACGGCATCCGCAACGTGGCGGTGTTCGAGAAGGGCTATATCGGCGGTGGCAACACCGGGCGCAACACGGCGATCATCCGCTCCAACTATTTGACGCCCGAAGGCGTGGCGTTTTATGAGGAATCGGTCTCCCTCTACCGCCAACTAAGCCAGGAGCTGGATTACAACATCCTCTACTCCGAGCGCGGCCATTTCACTCTGGCGCATACCGATTCAGCCATGCGCACC
This sequence comes from Rhodospirillaceae bacterium, assembly GCA_018666805.1. Classification (GTDB taxonomy): domain Bacteria; phylum Pseudomonadota; class Alphaproteobacteria; order UBA828; family UBA828; genus PTKB01. Next base: position 13,838 of record JABIXB010000182.1, read on the forward strand.
TCGCGCTGGCGGGCTGAGGTAAACAAACATCTCGGCGTCGATTCCGAGCTTGTCTACCGCGACGATCTGGCGCGTCTCATTCCGCAGCTCAATCTCTCGGAAGACGTGCGTTATCCAATTTTGGGGGCGCTTTACCACCCGCCAGGCGCCGTCGCGCGCCATGACGGCGTGGCCTGGGGCTATGCCGGACGCGCCGCCGAGCTTGGCGTGGAAATTCATCAGGGTACGACCGTCACCGATATCGAAGTGACGGACGGAAAGGTCACAGGTGTCGTGACCGATCGGGGCCGCGTTTCCTGCGGCAAGGCGGTGCAGGCAGTGGCCGGCGCCAGCACGGTGATCGCCGATATGGCCGGTCTCAAGCTGCCGATCCGCACGATTCCCTTGCAGGCCTGCGTCTCGCAACCGCACAAACCGATTCTCGATCCGATCATCGTTTCCGGCAGCCTGCACGTCTATATTTCGCAGAGCGACCGCGGCGAATTCGTCATGGGCGGCTCGACCGACCCCTATCCGCGCTACCAGACGACCTCGTCGCTCGATTTCATTGAGGGCCTGATGAGCCACGTGCTCGAGCTGCTACCGCACCTCTCGGAAGTGCAAGTGATGCGGCAATGGGCCGGCATGACCGATATGACACCCGATTTCGCCCCCATCATGGGCGAGACCGGCGTGGAAAATTATTACATCGACGCCGGCTGGGGCACCTGGGGTTTCAAGGCGACACCGGTTTGCGGCAAGCGCATGGCCGAGATGGTGGCGACCGGGCGCGTACCGGCGCTGATTGCGCCGTTCCGCCTGTCACGCTTCGAGAATTTCGATCAGGTCGGTGAAAAGGGCGCCGCCTCGGTAGGTCACTGATATGAAACAGATGAATTGCCCGTTGAACGGCGTGCGCAACATCCAGGAATTCGCCCATGGCGGCGAAGTGGTGGATCAGCCCGATCCGAATCGTTGCAGCGATGCGGAATGGGCCGAATTTGTTTTCATGGAAGCCAACACCGCCGGCGTGGTGCGCGAATGGTGGTGCCATGTGGCGACCGCCTATTGGTTCATCGCCGAGCGCGACACGCTCAAGGACGAGATCATCCGCACCTATGATGCCGGCGAGCTGTTCAAGGAGCGCGTCGATTTCACCCGCCCTGAAGCGCCAAAAGAGACATGACGATGGAACGCCTCAGCGCACCCATGGGCAGCCGCATCGACCGCACGGAGCGCGTCTCCTTCCGCTTCGAAGGCCAGCAATATAGCGGCTATCGCGGCGATACCATCGCCAGCGCGCTCTACGCCAACGACGTCACCATGCTGTCGCGCTCGTTTAAGTATCACCGCCCGCGCGGCGTGCTTTCGATGTGCGGACAGGATTCCAACACCATGGTGCAGATCGGCAACAAACCCAATCGTCTGGCTGACCGGATCGCGATTGAGGCCGGCCTCGACGTTATGGGGCAAAATTACTGGGGCTCACTGGAAAAGGACCGCCTCGCGGCTCTGCGCTATTTCGCCCGCTTCATGCCGGTCGGTTTCTATTACAAAGCCTTTTACAAGCCGCGCTGGTCATGGCGGCTGTGGGCCAAGCTGATCCGCCGCGTCGCCGGGCTGGGCGTTGTTGCGCTCGATACGCCGCATGGTTATTACGACAAGCAATATCTCTTTACCGACGTCACCGTGATCGGCGCCGGGCCGGCCGGCTTAGCGGCGGCGCTTGAAGCCGCCGAGGCTGGCGCCAAGGTGTTGCTGGTCGATGAAAATATCGAACTTGGCGGCGCACTCACCTATGCGCGCTTCGACGGCGCCGGCGAGGCGGGCGAGCGTACCCGCGCCGATCTGGTTGCCAAGGTGAGCGCACATGAGTGCATCCGGGTGATGACCGACACCGCCTGCACCGGCTGGTATGCCGACAATTGGCTGCCTTTGATCAAGGACAATCGGCTCTACAAGCTGCGCGCCGGTTCGCTGGTGGTAGCGAGCGGTTGCTATGAGCAGCCACTGATCTTCCAAAATAACGATCTGCCCGGAATCATGCTCGGCTCCGCCGCGCAACGTCTGATCCGCCTCTATGGCATCAAGCCCGGCAACCGCGCCGTGGTGGCAACGGCCAACCAGGACGGTTATGGCGTGGCGCTTGATCTGCTTGATGCCGGCATGGAAGTGGCCTGCGTTGTCGATGTCAGGCCCGACCCGCCGGAGGAGGAGATGAGCGCCGCGGTGATGCGCCGTCATGTGCCGATTCTGGCCGGCGCGACGTTGCGCGAAGCGGTGCCATCGGCCGGCGGCCTTGGCGTGCGCGCGGTCAAAATCGCGCGCCTCGAAAGCGCGACCAAAGCGGCCAGGCGTTATGACAGCTTCGCCTGCGATGTGATCGCCATGTCGGGCTCCTATGTGCCGGCGGCGGCGATGCTGCATCAAGCCGGCGGGCGGGTCAGCTTCGCCGCCGATAATGGCAGCTTCAGCGTGCATGATTTGCCGGCCCATCTCAGCGCCGCCGGATCGGTCGGCGGAACCAACGCGCTCGAAAACGTGCTCAGCGAAGGCGCAGCAGCCGGGCGCGCGGCGGCAAGTGATGCCGGGTTTTCCAGCGCCGGCGCAAGTGCAGCGCCCAGCATCGCCGAGGAAGCGCCGGGCGCGTGGCCGATTATCATCCATCCCAAGGGCAAGGATTTCGTCGATTTCGATGAGGATTTGCAAAGCCATGATATCGAGAATGCCCTGACCGAGGGCTATCAGCATATCCAGCTGTTAAAGCGTTTCACCACCAACGGCATGGGCCCGTCGCAAGGGCGCCACGCGACATTACCGGCGATTCGCCTGGCAGCGCGGCGCACTGGCGCCGGCCTCGACGAGACCGGCTCGACCACTTCGCGTCCGCCGATCGGCCCCTTAACCATGGCGCATTTAGCCGGGCGCAGTTTTGAGCCGGTGCGCTATACCGCCATGCATTACCGCCATGTCGAGCGCGGTGCCAGGAAGATGCCGGCCGGCGCCTGGATGCGACCCGAATATTACGGTGCGGCGCACTCGCGCGCCGATAACATCGCCGCCGAAGTGGTGAGCGTGCGCGAAAATGTCGGCATGATCGATGTCTCGACGCTCGGCGGTTTGGAAATTCGCGGCCCCGACGCGGCGGAATTTCTCAACCGCATGTACACCTTCGCCTATCTTAAGCAGCCAGTCGGCCGCGCGCGCTATGTGCTGATGACCGATGAGTCCGGCGTGATCGTCGATGACGGCGTTGCCTGCCGCATGCATGACGATCATTTTTACGTCACCGCGACCACCTCCGGCGTCGATGGCGTCTACCGCACCATGCTTTGGTACAATGTGCAGTGGCGACTCAAGGTCGATATTACCCATGTCTCGGGGTCTTATGCCGGGGTCAATATTGCCGGCCCGAACAGCCGTGAGGTGTTGCAAAAACTGTGCGACGATGTCGATCTCTCGCCCGAAGCCTTTCCCTATATGGGGGTCAGGCGCGGCACAGTGGCGGGTATTCCGGCGCTGTTCCTGCGCGTCGGCTTCGTCGGCGAGCTCGGCTATGAGCTGCATGTGCCGGCGAGCCAGGGCGAGGCGCTGTGGGATGCGCTGATGGAAGCGGGCAATGAGGCCGGCATCCAGCCGTTCGGCGTCGAGGCCCAGCGCCTCCTGCGTTTGGAAAAAGGCCATATCATCATCAGCCAGGATACCGACGGGCTGACCACACCGCATGAAGCCGATATGGGTTGGGCGATCGCCAACAAGAAGCCGTTCTATGTCGGCATGCGTTCAGTCGCCATCCAGGACTCGGTTGGCCTGAAGCGGAAACTGGTTGGCTTCGAACTGGCCGACAGCACAGGCAAGAAACCGAAGGAGTGCCATCTGGTCATTCGCTCCGGCAGCATCACCGGCCGGGTAACCTCGATCGCGCATTCACCGACGCTGAATAAGGTGATTGGCCTTGCCTACGTTGCGCCCGATCAGGCTGAGCCGGGAACGGAAATCGACATCAAGATCGATGGTGGCGAGATGGTTAAGGCAGTTGTGGTCAAGCTGCCATTCTACGATCCCGACGGCGCACGGCAGGAGATGTAGGCATGACAATATTGCCGCAAGATTTCGCCCGCCGCAGTTTCCTCTACCGCGAACTGGAAAGCGCTGGTGCCACGTTCGACGAGGTCAACGGCGCCGCCATAGCCATGGCCTGTGGCGATGACGCGGCGGCGGAAGCGGCTCAGGCGCGCAGCCTCGGGCTCTCTGACCTCTCGGTCTTGCCGCGCACCGGCTACAAGGGCTGGAACATGGCCACCTGGCTGCAAGGCCAAGGCGCGGAAATGGCCGAGCAAAATAATAATGTCTCGCCCCAGGCCGACGGCACGCGGATTGCCCGCCTCGCGCCGGGCGAGGCCCTGTTGCTCGGCGACGATCAGGGCAGCGCTGGGCTGATCGAAAAAATGGATGGCGCCTGGTCGATGGAAACCGCCGATGGCTGCTTTCAGGTGCCGCGCGCTGAGACCAATTTCTGGCTGGCGCTGAGCGGCGCCGAAACGCCGGCGCTATTCGCCAAGATTTGCGCCGTCGACCTCCGCCCCGCTGCCGCGCCGCCGCACACGGTGGTGCAAACCAATGTGGCGCGCCTCAACGCCATCATCATTCGCCGCGATACCGCCGAGGTTCCGGTTTTCGACCTCCTCAGCGACATCGCCTCCGCCGTTTATCTGTGGCGCGCCCTGTTAGACGCCATGGATGAATTCGGCGGCAAGCCGATTGGCCTCACGGCCCTTAGAACATTGAAATAAAGGAATCAGAGAAATGGCGCCGAGCACACAACACGCACAGCCCAAGAGCGATATCGATATCGCCCGCGTTGCCGACAAAGAGCCCATTTTGGATATCGGCCAGAAGCGCCTCGGCATTGCACCCGAACATCTCGTGCCGTATGGCCATGACAAGGCAAAAATCTCGCTCGATTATATTTCATCGCTGGAAGATAAGCCCGACAGCAAGCTGATCCTGGTCACCGCCATTTCGCCGACTCCGGCGGGCGAAGGCAAAACAACGACGACAGTCGGCCTCGGCGATGGCCTCAATCGCATCGGCAAGGACACACTCATTTGTCTTCGCGAACCCAGCCTCGGGCCCTGCTTCGGCCTCAAGGGCGGCGCCGCCGGCGGCGGCTACGCCCAGGTGGTGCCGATGGAGGAAATCAACCTCCACTTCACCGGCGATTTTCATGCCATAGGTGCTGCCAACAATCTGCTCGCCGCGATGGTCGACAATCACATCTATTGGGGCAACGAAGCCGAGATCGACCCGCGCCGCGTGAGCTGGCGCCGCGTTGTCGATATGAACGACCGCGCGCTCAGGTCCATCGTCTCGTCTTTGGGCGGTGTCGCCAACGGCTTCCCGCGCGAAGACGGCTTCGATATCACTGTCGCGTCCGAGGTTATGGCGATTTTCTGTCTCGCCAACGACCTGGAGGATTTGCGCGCCCGCCTCGGTAATATCGTGATTGGCTACAAGCGCGACCGCACGCCGGTCCGCGCGCGCGAAGTTTCGGCCGAAGGCGCGATGACGACACTGCTGAAAGACGCGCTGGCGCCAAATCTGGTGCAGACGCTCGAAAATAATCCGGCGCTGGTGCATGGCGGCCCGTTCGCCAATATCGCGCATGGCTGCAATTCGGTAATTGCCACCAAGGCGGCGTTGAAGATTTCCGATTATGTCGTCACTGAAGCTGGCTTCGGCGCCGATCTCGGGGCCGAGAAATTCCTCGACATCAAATGCCGCAAGGCCGGCCTCGCGCCCGACTGCGTCGTGCTGGTGGCGACCATCCGCGCCCTTAAGATGCATGGTGGCGTGGCCAAGGGGGATCTTGGTAAGGAGAATTTGGCGGCGCTCGAAACTGGCATGGCCAACCTCGAACGCCATCTCGGCAATATCGCTAAATATGGCGTGCCCGTCGTCGTCGCCGTCAATCGTTTCTCGGCCGATACCGAGGCCGAGCGTAATCTGGTGATCGAACGCTGCAAGGCGCTCGGCGCCGTGGCGGTGGAGAGCGACCATTGGGCCTCTGGCGGCGAGGGTGCGGAAGATTTGGCGCGCCAGGTGGTTGAGACGATCGACAACCAACCGTCCAACTTTAAAACGCTCTACGAAGACAGCATGCCGCTGTGGGATAAGGTGCGCACGGTGGCGCAGGAAATTTATGGCGCCGACGACATCATCGCCGACAAAAAGGTGCGCGGCCAGTTCAAGGATTTGCAGGATGGCGGGTTCGGCCATTTCCCGGTCTGTATTGCCAAGACGCAATACAGCTTTTCGACCGACCCCAACCTCAAGGGCGCACCGTCTGGCCATGTCGTGCCGATCCGCGAGGTGCGGGTTTCCGCCGGGGCTGAATTCCTCGTCGTCGTCTGCGGCGATATCATGACCATGCCCGGCTTGCCGAGGAAGCCGGCGGCCAATAGCATCAATGTTGACGACAGCGGAAATATCGTCGGATTGTTCTGATATGGATCTCATCTTACGCGGCGCAACGCTCCCGGATGGGCGTACCGGAATCGACATCGCCATCAAGGGCGGCAAGATCGCGGCTCTTGAAGCCGGCATTGGCGCCGGCGCGGCACGGGAAATAGACGTATCGGGGCGGCTGGTAACGCCGCCCTTCATCGATGCCCATTTCCATATGGACGCCACCCTCACCTATGGCTATCCGCGCTACAATGAAAGCGGCACCCTTTTGGAGGGTATTGAGCTTTGGCATGACCTAAAACCCAGCCTCAGCCATGACTGGTATATTGAGCGCGCGCTCGAATATTGCGACTGGGCGGTCGGGCGCGGGTTGCTTGCCATCCGCAGCCATGTCGATACCACTGATCCGACGCTTGGCGCCGTCGCCGCCCTGGTCGAGGTGCGCGAGCAGGTCAAAGATTATATCGATCTGCAATTGGTCGCCTTCCCGCAGGACGGCTATCTGCGCTCACCGATTGGGGTCGAGAATCTCGCCAAGGCGCTCGATATGGGCGTCGATGTGGTTGGCGGCATCCCGCATTTTGAGCGCACCATGGACGAAGGCGCCGAATCGGTGCGCCAACTTTGTGCCGTGGCGGCGGAGCGCGGCCTTCGCATCGACATGCATTGCGACGAATCGGACGATCCCCATTCGCGCCATATCGAAACGCTCGCCGCCGAGACGATACGCCTTGGGCTCGAAGGCCGCGTCACCGGCTCGCATCTCTCCTCCATGCATTCGATGGACAATTACTATGTCAGCAAGCTGATCCCGCTGATGATCGAAGCCGATATTCAGGTGATCGCCAACCCGACCGCCAACATGCTGCTGATGGGCCGGCACGATACCTACCCCAAGCGGCGCGGCATGACGCGGGTGAAAGAGCTGATGGCGGCCGGGCTGAATGTCTCGTTCGGCCAGGATTCAGTGATGGACCCGTGGGGCTCCCTCAACACCGGCGATGTGCTCGACGCGGCGCACATGGCGGTGCATGCCGGCCACCTATCGGGCCGCGATGAAATCATTGCCTGCTTCCGCGCTGTGACGGAAAACCCGGCCCGCGCCATGGGCCTGGAAGGCTATGGCCTCGAGATCGGCTGCAACGCCGATCTGGTGGTTTTGCAAGCGGCCGATCCGGTCGAGGCGGTGCGCCTCCGCCCGGTGCGTCTTTATGTTATGCGGCGCGGCAACATCATCGCCGAAAGCGCGCCCGAAGAAGCCAAGCTCACCCTCCCTGGCCGCCCCGGATCGACGGATTTCACCCGCCAAACACGCCCGCCGGAATAATTAAGATACCAGTCCCCAGAATTCATAATTAAGCGGGTGGAACCACCCTCCGGAATGCTTAATGCATTCCGCCAAGCGCGACTGCGCGCCCGAGCTTATGCGAGGTAGCCAAGGGAGCGGATGCGACCGCCCGGCGTTTGAGGGGCCACTAACGAAGCCCGTAATGTTTGTGCCGCGTGCGGCAGAGAAGGGCGAGAATTAGGCCCGGCACGACGGCAATCGCCCAGGCCGGGGCGCGCAAAATCGGCACGAGTATCTCACCCCACAGCCACGGCGAGATGTTTTTTTCGATCAGCGCACCGAAGCCGACCAGGCTGTTACCATGAATTTTTGCCCACAGCTCGCCGCCGGCGACGAGCGAATAGCCGCCACCTGAAATCGCGCCATAAATCTCGTAGGCGAACAGGCCGAATGCGGCGAGCAGAAATAGACTGGCGATAATGCGGCAAATAATCATCGTTCCATACCCAGAAAATCCGCCCCGTACAGCGCCGAAATAGCCGGCACGAACCGGGGTGCTAACATTATAGCAGCAATTTCATGCCATTATCTTGCGAAGCGGCGCAAAATTGCTATGTTGCGCAGAGCCGGAGGGGTGGCCGAGTGGTTTAAGGCGCACGCTTGGAAAGCGTGTGTGCGTTAACGCGTACCGCGGGTTCGAATCCCGCCCCCTCCGCCACTATTAACATGCATGGTTATTTTCAGAGCCTCCGCCAAGTGGCCGTGCAACTCGAGTTCCTGAGTATCCCACGCTCGGATAGAAAACCCCTGACCTGCCGCAACGATGCTGGTAGCGGATGCGCACTTGAAATGGGGGCAGGATTTTTTCTTAATTCCGGGTCAGTGGCCTATATTTAATCCTGTGCGGCTGGTCTGCTACTGCACCCAAGCGACGGTGACGGTCTGCGTCATAATCGTCGTAATTGCCTTCAAACCAGACAACTTGGCTATCCCCCTCAAACGCCAGAATATGCGTCGCCAGCCGGTCCAGAAACCACCGGTCATGCGACGTTATCAAGA
>JABIXB010000183.1 GCA_018666805.1 Rhodospirillaceae bacterium
ATGTTGCCGGCAAAGGCGATGCCGACCGCACAGGCCAGGGCGAGAGCAAAGCAAACGTGAAAACGGGTCTGGTGCGGGCCATCATTGGCGCGTAAATAGCCGATGGTATAGATCGTGGTGACGATCCAGAGGAATGAGGCGAGGAGGGCAAACAGCATGCCGAGCGGCTCGACCTCGAAGGCGAAGGCAAGGCCGGGCGCGAACTCGAACAGGCTGATGGCGGGCCGCCCGCCTGCCATCACATCTGGCACGAGCGCGGCGACCGCAGCACAAAGAGCCGTCGAGACGAGCAGTGAGGTTGCCTCCCTCAGCAACCGGTAACGCCCGACAAGGCTCAACAGGATGGCGCCGGCGATGGGCAGCGCCAGGGCGAGGAGAATCAGCGCGCCGCCGCTCATGAGGCGCCGCCGAGTAACGTCGCCGCCGCGCGCTCGGCCACACCGACGGTTATTTCGGTATGGACACCGAAATAGAGCGAGGCGGCGATCAATATCCAGGTCGGCAGCAGCATCTGCCACGGCGCTTCGCGGTAGGCCGGCGCTTCCGGTGCCGGGGTGCGGAAATAGGCCGCCTCGATCACTCGCCCGACATAGATCAGCGCCAGCAGGGAACCAAGAAGAATGAGCAGCGCCACCGGCCAGAGATCAGCCTCAAGCGCGGCCTGGACCAGATACCATTTGCTGACAAAGCCGGAGGTGACGGGAACGCCGACCAGGCCGAGCCCGCCAATCACCAGCGCCGCCATGGTGAACGGCATGCGCCGGCCGAGGCCGTTCAGCGCGCTAAGCTCGACCGATCCGGTGCGCAACATAATGCAGCCAAGCGCAAGGAAGATGCCGCCCTTCATCATGGCGTGGTTGAAGATGTGGACGATGGCGCCGGTCAGTCCGCTGGTCGAGGCGAAGCTGATGCCAAGCGCGAGATAGCCGATCTGAGCGATGCTCGAATAGGCAAACAGGCGCTTCAGATTGGTCTGGAATATGGCGACGCCCGAGCCGACCAGAATGGCGACGAGCGAGAGCGGCATTAGGATTTCCATCAGCGGCATGCGCTCGAACGAAAACTCCTGGCCAAACAGGGTGAAGACAAAGCGCAGCAGCACATAGGCGCCGACCTTTGTTGCCGAAGCGGCGAGAAAGGCCGAGACGGCGGTTGGCGCGTAGGTGTAGGCGTTGGGCAGCCATATATGGAGCGGAAAGAGCGCGAGCTTGATCAGCACGCCGATGGTGACAAAGGCAAAGGCGGCATAGATGGGCCGCATGTCCGGCACTTCATGGATACGCACCGAGAGATCGGCCAGATTGAGCGTGCCGGTCATCATGTAAAGCAGGCCGATGCCGATTAAGAGGAAGGTCGCGCCGATCGTTCCCATGATGAGATATTGAAAGGCGGCGGCGCGCGCCCGGCGCGACGGCCCGAGCGCGATCAGCACATAGCTCGCGAGCGAGGAGATCTCCATGAAGACATAGATGTTGAAGGCATCGCCCGTCGCCGTGATGCCGAGGAGGCCTGTCAGCGCCAGGAGGTAGAGCGCGTAAAAGAGATTGTGCCTCGGTGCGGCGATCTCCTGGGCGACGCTTTGGCGCGCATAGGGCGTCACCACAGCGGCAATGCCGGTGATCACCAGCAGAACGAAACTGTTGACCGCATCGAGCCGGTATTCAATGCCAAAGGGCGGCGCCCAGCCGCCGAGATGATAGGAGATGGTGCCATCGGCCAGCACCCGGATCAGCAGCAGGATTGAGATTGCAAACAGCGCCCAGCTCACCAAAGTGGTAAACGCCCAGGCGAGGCCCGGGCGGCGCAGCAACACACAGAGCGGCGCCGCAATCAGCGGTATCGCGACCTGCAAGATCGGAAGGTGGCCCGCGCTCATGCCTTGTCCGGCCCCGCGGCGCTATCCTCGGCATGAATTTCGTCTTCCTCGACCGTGCCATAATCGCGCTTGATGGCAATCGCCAGCGCCAGCCCGACGGCGAGGGTCGAGACGGATACCACAATCGCGGTCAGAATCAGAACGTGTGGCAGGGGGTTGGAATAGACCTCATAGGCGGCATCCAAAATGGGCGCGGTGCCGCCGGTTATTTTGCCGACGGTGATGAAGAGCAGAAAAACCGCCGTCTGAAAAAGGCTGAGGCCGATCAGCTTTTTGATCAGGTTGGCGCGCGCCACCACGGCGTAGAGGCCAATTGCCGCGAGCGCAATCGCGGCCCAATAATTGATATGGTTGAGAATATCCACGCGCGCCCCTTCAGCGCCGCCGGGCGAAGCTGAAGAAGATGATCATCATCACCGCGGCGACCGCGATGCCGACGCCAATCTCGATGATAAGAATGCCGATATGATTGCCATGCGCCGGATCGTGCGCCAGCGCGCCATATTCGAGAAAGCGCCCGCCATAGATCAGATTGGCGACGCCGACACCGGCATAGAGCAGCACGCCGAGGCAGGCGAGGGAAACCAGCGCTGCCATCGGCGCCACGCGGCGCGCCGTCTTCACATCAAAGACGATGGCGTAGAGAACGAAGGCAGCGGCAACGATGACGCCGGCCTGGAAGCCGCCGCCCGGGCCATAATCGCCGTGCATCTGCACGTAAAAGCCGAACAGCAGGATGAACGGTATCAGCAGCTTGGCGATCACCCTGAGGACAAGGAAGTCGCTCATGCTGAATCACCCGCGGCGGGCTCGGTTTCTTTGCGCTGCCGTCTCTTTGCGCCACCGAGCAGCACCAGGACACCGATGCCGGCGGTGAAAATTACCGTCACCTCGCCGAGGGTGTCGAAACCGCGATAGGCGGCGAGCACCGCGGTCACGACATTCGGCACGCCGGTCTCCGCTTGGCCGTGCGCCAAATAATAGGGCGCGACATGCAGTTGCGCCGGCGCGTTCGCATCACCGAAGGCCGGCATGCCGAGCGTCGCGTATATCAGCAGCCCAGCGGTGCCGAGCGACGTGGCGAGCGGCAGCCAGGGCCGGGCGCGGCGGCGTTTTTCATGGCGTCCGGTAAGGGCGATGGCAAGCAGCATCAGCACCGTGGTGATGCCGGCGCCAACCGCCGCCTCGGTGAAGGCAACATCGACCGCATCGAGCACCACCCAGAGCGACGCCATCAGCAGGCTGTAGATGCCGAGCACCATGGCGGAGGCGAGCAGATTACGCAGCCAGACCGCGGCAATGCCGGTGGCGGCAACGAACACCAACAGAATTATGTTGAGATAGAGTTCTATGACTCGCCGTCCTTCTTACGCGATTTGGTCCAGGGTTTGAGGCCGTCCAAGAGGGCGGCGTGGGCCAGGGCGTGGGTCGCCACTGGGCTGGTGAAGAGCAGAAAGACGAAGATCAGCGCCAGTTTTGCCGCAACTAGCCAATCATCCGCTTGCAATATAAAGCCGAGCAACAGAAAGCCGGCGCCAGCGGTGTCGAGGATGCCGGCCGGGTGCATGCGGCTAAACAGATCGGGCATGCGGATCAGGCCGATGCCGCCGACGAGGACGAAATAGGCGCCGATGGCAATCGAGATCCAACTGAGGATATCGAGAATCATGAGTCTGGTTCCGCCTTCGCCCGGTCGCGTTTGACGTAGCGCAGCACGGCGATGGTGGCGATAAAGTTGATCAGGGCGTAGAGCAGCGAGATATCGAGGAAATCAGGCCGCCCGGTGATGAACCCCATCGCGGCAATGAGCAGCACAGTCTGGGTGCCGATATGGTTGACCGCGAGAATCCGGTCATAAACGGTCGGCCCGGCATAGGCGCGGGCGAGGGCGAGCAGCATGGCGGCAATAATGGCGGCGGCGGCGGCGAGAAACATCACTGCGCCTCCCCGGGCTTGTCCGTCTGCTTGGATTCAAGCGCGCTCACGCGCCGGTTCATATCGTCGGTTTTTAAATCTTCCATGGCGGCGCGGGTTAGTGCGTGCACCTCGATCTCGCCATTGCTCACATCGGTCGAGACGGTGCCCGGCGTAAGGGTGATCGAATTGGCGTAGATCACCTTGGCGATGTCGCTGCGTTGGCCGCTCGGGATGCGCTCCAGCACCGGATCGATATCGATCGTGGGCGCCAGCACCTTGCGCGAGACGATCAGCGACCACAGGATGATTTGCCAGGCGAGCCACAGCAAATAAAACGGCAGACGCCACAGCGGGACGAGACGCGCGCGCTGATGGTCAAAAATTTCCATGCGCAGGGTGATTGCCACCGTAAGCGCCGCGCAGATGGCGCCGGCAATCAGGAGAAAGGGTGTGAAATGGCCGGACAAAACGATCCAGGTGCCGTACAGCACCGCGAACAGGCCGACCGCGTGCAACAATTTTCCCTCCGTGAAGCTCAATTACGCAAAACGCCCAAAATCTTATGGAATTGGTGCGATTCGCAGTTTAATTATGCCTTATGCATATAGGGGCGCAAAGCCCCCTTATACAGGGGCTTTGCGCGCCTTAGTCATTCGAGCACGGTGGCGTATTCCTCGACCGCCAGGGCTTTCTCGATCAGGCCCTGTTCCTGCATGAAGCGGGCGAAGCGGGCATAACGCGCGCGGTCGAGCGCGGCGGGGCGGAGCGCGAAGCGGGCCAGGGTGTCGCGCCAGGCGCGGCGGTTCAGTTCATCGTCCAATTCGCCCCGCCCGCGGATGAAGAGCTGCCAGCTTTCATCCGGGTGGTTGACGAGATAGCGCACGCCGTCCTCAAGCGCATCGAGGAAGCGGCGCAGCACCGCGCGGTCCATATGCGCCGGGTTGGCGACCAAAATCAGCTCGTCATAGCTCGGCACGCCCTCTTCCTCGACATAAAAGGCGCGCCCTTTGTGGCCCTCGATATCCATCTGATTGAGCTCGAAATTGCGGTACGCGCCGATCACCGCATCGACCTGCCCGGCGAGGAGGGCTGGAGAGAGCGAGAAATTGACGTTGATCAGGGTGATGTCGTCGAGAGTGAGACCATGACGCGCCAGCATGGCGCGCAACAGGGCGTCTTCGAAGCCGCCGACCGAGTAGCCGACCTTGCGCCCTTTTAAATCAGCGATCGATTTCACCGGGCCATCTGCCAACACCAACAAGGTATTAAGCGGCGTTGCAATGAGAGTGCCGAAGCGCGTCAGCGGCAGGCCGGCGGCGACCTGAACATGCAGCTGCGGCTGATAGGAAAGGGCGATATCGGCCTTGCCGGCGGCAACCAGCTTGGGTGGGTCGTTGGGATCGGCCGGCGCGATCATCTCGACCTCGAGGCCGTGCGCGGCGAAATAGCCTTGTTCCTGGGCAACAAAAAGCGGCGCATGATCCGGATTGACGAACCAATCCAGCAGGACGGTGAGTTTGTCGTCAGCACGCGCACTTTGCGCACCAAGCAGAATAACGAGTAGCGCCGGCATGAGCGCACGGCGAAGTAGGGTGAATAGCATTTTAAAACTTACTCCTCTTGTTCCGCCGGTAATTTATCCGGTTGCCAGGGCAAGGCCCGGCGCAAACCGGTGTCGACGATGAAATAGATAATTACGGCGAAGCAGGCCAAGGTCAGCAGCGCCGCGAACATCAGGTCGATCTGCACGCGCGCATTGGCATGCAGCATGAGATAGCCGAGGCCGGCGCTGGCGCCGACCCATTCACCGACCACGGCGCCGATTGGCGCCACGGCGGTAGCGACGCGCAGGCCCGAAGCAAGCGCCGGCAGCGCCGCCGGAACGCGAATGCGTGTCAGCAGGGTCCAGCGGCTGGCGCCCATGGTGCGGGCAAGATCGGCCCAGCCCGGCTCGGTGCGGCGCAGGCCATCGTAAAAATTGGTGGCGACGGGGAAATAGATGATCAGCGTCGCCATCGCCACCTTGGAGGCAATGCCGTAGCCGAGCCACAGCACCAGGATCGGCGCGAGCGCGAATACCGGCACCGCCTGCGAGGCGACCAGCACCGGCAGCAGCCAGCGCCGCGCCGGGCGGAAATAAGCCAGGGTAAGGGCGCTCGAAGCACCGAGTAGAGCGCCGAACAGGAGGCCAAGGGCGATTTCCAACAGCGTCACGCCGGCATGGCCGAGGATTGTTGCGTGATGCGCCCACCACGCCTCGGCGACGCGCGCCGGAGCGGGCAGGATGAAATGCGGCGCGCCGCTCAGCCAGACGATGATCTGCCAGATGAAAATCAGGCCGGCGATGATGATGACGGGGCGGAGAACGCGCATCATGGCTGTGCATCCGCTGTGCTCAGGCGGCGCAACAGCTCAGCGTGATGATGCAGCACGGCGGCATCGGCGGGATCGCGCGGCGTTTCGCCGTCCGGCAGGGTTGCTTCGCTGAGGCGCGCCGGGCGGCCGGCCATGATGAAGATGCGCTGGCTGATCCTGAGTGCCTCAAGCGGGTCATGGGTGACGAGCAGGATGGTGCGCCCGCGCAGTAATTTGGCGGCAAGCTCCTGCAGACGCAGGCGGGTGATCGCGTCGAGGGCGGAAAATGGCTCGTCCATCAATATTATCGGGCGATCTTCCATCAGCGTGCGGGCAAGGGCGACGCGCTGGCGCATGCCGCCGGAAAGCGTTGCCGGCAGGGCATGTTGATAATCCGTCAAGCCAACCTGATGCAGCAGATCGCGGGCGCGCGCATGATCCGGCCGTTCATGCCTGAGGCGCGCGCCGAGCGTCACATTGCCGAGCGCATCGAGCCACGGCATGAGTAAATCCTGCTGCGCCATATAGGCGATATTCGCGGATGTTTTGCCGGTCTGTTGCGCCTCATTTTCAGCGATTGTTACGCGCCCACCGGGCTCAAACGGCTGCAGGCCGGCGATTAGGCGGAGGAGACTGCTCTTACCGACGCCGCTCGGCCCCAATAGGGCGCTGCATTGGCCCGCCGGCAGGCATAAATCGAGCTCTTTGAAGAGATAAACGCCTTCATAGCGCAGGCTGACACCGGACAAGGAGATGCCGGGAGCTGGCTGGGGTGAAGCGGAGAGGGTTTTTTGTGGCAAATTCCCAGTTCCTACGCCGGCATTATCCGGATCAGGTTACGGGGTCGTTGGTCGCGCCAACCTCTCAGCCAATGGGCTCCCCCCGAGACGATGACGAATATGTCCCTTTCGGGCCGATAGCGCAAGCTCTTCCAGAAGCGGCTGTGGCTGGTGTTTTTGATAGTTTCGTTACGAATAATATGATTAATACGAATAATTACACTTGACACTTATTCGTTTCATGCATAAATAGGGGCAAGAGGCAACGAACTGAAGGAGAGAGCAAATGGCGACCAACTCAGCAAAGGTCTATCGCGAACTCGAAATCGAGCCGATCGGTGCGCAAGGTTGTGCCGGTTCAGCTCAGGGCCGGATTGCGCTGGAAAGCTTCCTGCCCTATCAGCTCTCGGTCATTGCCAGCCGTGTCAGCCGCGGTTTGGCGCGGCTTTATGCGGTGCGCTTCGATCTCACCGTGCCGGAATGGCGGATTATGACGGTATTGGGCCGTTTTCCGGGGATTTCGGCCAATGAGGTCTGTGAGCTGACGGCGATGGACAAGGTCCGGGTCAGCCGTGGCGTGGCGCGTTTGTTGCAGTTTGAGCGCATTCGCCGTGTTTCCGACCCGAGCGACAGGCGCCGTTCCAAGCTTTATCTCAGCGACGCCGGGCAAACGGTCTATGAGCAGATCATCCCGGTTGCGCACGCCTATGAAGACAAGCTGATGGCGGGTTTGGACGAGAATGAAGTACGCACCCTCGAAAATCTGTTGGGCAAGATCGAGAGCGGTGTTGCCGCGATCGGCAATGAGGGCTTTGGCCTCGCCTGCGGCATGGACAATGGCGCCAATGGCGCCGCCCCGCGCGGACGCTATAACCGCCACTGAGCAAGTATCACCGTTGGGTGACTCGAGGATATAGCGGAATTAAACGGAACAAGAATCCTCCCGGAGAGGTGCCGGGGGCATGGGGATGGCGGCAGGCAGCCGGCGCCCTGGCCTCCGGCTCCTTCTATTTGGAAGATGGTTAAATTCGCTATACGCATAATCACCAAACTATGTTATTCGTGTCGGACAAGGTGATTCGCTTGAGGCAGGAGAAGTGACTGTGGACATGGAGCTGGCGGCGCGGATTCAGGCGCTGCGCGAGGGTCTCGGCATGACCCAGGCGAGGTTCGCCGATGTGCTGATTGTCAGCCAGGGCGCGGTGTCGCGCTGGGAAAAGGGCAAACATGCGCCGAGCGAGCAACTGCTTGGCAAGATCGCGGCTCTGGCCGGCATAAGTTCGGCCGAACTGAGATATGGCGAGAAATACGCGCCGGACGAAGAGGATGGCGGCGGCGGTAACGGTCATCTGGAAATTCGTTCAAAGCGGGTGCGCAGGCGCGTCACCGACCTCCTGGAAGAATGCGTCGTCAAGGCGCGCTCGAGCGGCAAAGCGGATGTCGCCACCGCGCTCGAGGTAATCCTCGATAAATGCTGGGCCGACGCCGCCCACTACCGCAAGCACCAGCGCGCCAAAGACGCGAAAAGCGAATCCGCCTGAGCAGGCGGGCTTTGCCTGCTTCCTTTCCGGCATTATGCTGATTTTATTCATAATTAGCGCGGAGCCAGCATGAGGTTTTACGCCCGGCTATTGGTGGCGGTGTTCGTCCTGTGCGCCACGGTGTGGCTAAGCGCCCCCCTGCAGGCGCAGCAGGAATTGCCGCTTGAGCCGCTGGCGATTGAGACGGCGGCTGGCAAGCGCCTGTTTCAGGTTGAAGTGGCGCGCACCAAGCGCCAACAGGCGGTTGGCCTGATGTGGCGCAGCTATATGGCGGCGGATCATGGCATGTTGTTCGACATGGGTGAGCCGCGCCACATCACGATGTGGATGAAGAATACGCCGCTTTCGCTCGATATGCTGTTCATCAAGCGCGACGGCACGGTGGTTTCCATCGCCAGCCATACAAAGCCATTTTCCACCGATCGCATCAGCTCAGGGGTAAAAGTGAGCGCGGTTTTGGAGCTTTTGGCCGGCAGTGCCGAGCGCTTGGGTATTGCGCCGGGCGACCTGGTGCGGCATTCCTTACTCGGAAGCCCGCCCTGATGCGGTCTTATTCCTGTTAGACTGTAACCTCCAGCACAACCAGCCGAGCGATGCACGCCATGAAGATTTCCAAAGTCGCCGCCCTATTTTTCGCCGCTAGCCTGATCGCGCTGTTTAGCGTGACGCAAGCCCCGCTACCGGCTGCGGCTGATGACGCTGAAGACGCCGCCGACGAGGCGGAGCGGCTCGCCACCGAGCTAAGCTATTTTCTCACCACCGGACGCTGTGTGAAATGCGACCTGTCGAAAGCAAATTTTACCGGCAAGGACTTGAGTGGTGCGCGGCTGACCAACGCCAAGCTCGAAGGCGCCGATTTTTCCGGTGCCGATTTGCGCCGCGCCAAGCTCGGCGGCGCCAAAATGAGTGGCGCCAATCTCACTGGCGCCAATCTGCGCGGCGCTAATTTGAAGGGCGCGGATCTCTCGGATGCCAATCTGACGGATGCGAATTTCCGCGAGGCGGATTTGACCGGCGCCAATCTCAGCGCCGCCAATCTTGAAGGCGCTGATTTCTGGGGCGCCGAAATCCGCCGTGCCGACCTGACCAAGCTGAAGGTCGAAAAAACCCTTGGCATGACCGAGGAAGAAGTCGGCAGCTCGGGCAAGATTTCCATCTTCGACCGCTGAGGCGTCGCACCCGGATAACACCGGGCTGAATTTTCACCCCGGCACGATAACCTTTAGCTTAAGCCTTTGTGGGTTGAAAAATGTTGATGCTAATCAAGGTTTTTTCGGCAGTGCGGGAGTATGTGTTGGCTCCGTCCCGTTGAATCCGTCGAGGTACCTTCCGACCCCTCAAATTCCAACACTTCCAAGAGATCCCGATGAGCATTTCAGGAATCGTTATTTACGTCCAACCTGATTCGGTGGACGTCATGAGTAAGCAAATAGCTGCCCTCGGTGGCGTGGATATCCATGCCGCCACCGATGACGGCCGTCTGGTGGCGACGGTCGATCAGCCGGACGACCGCAAGGCTGCGGATGTTTTCACTGAACTGCAAAACATGGCGGGGGTTCTGAATACGGCCCTCGTCTACAACTATTTCGAGCCAGACCCTGCCGATAAGGAGCACGCACAATGAGCTTGACCAGGCGCGATTTCATCAAGACCCAAGCGGCGCTGGCAGCCGCGACGGCGGCAGGCACGACGCTCGGCGGCGTTGGTGTGGCGACGGCCGCGGCCACGGGTGATATCCGCTGGGACAAGGCCGCCTGCCGATTTTGCGGGACCGGCTGCGGTGTCCTGATCGGCACCAAGAACGGCCGTGTGGTCGCGACGCAAGGCGATCCCGATGCGCCGGTGAACCGCGGATTGAACTGCATCAAGGGCTATTTCCTGTCCAAGATCATGTATGGCGAAGATCGCCTGACCAAGCCGCTCTTACGCAAGACCGGCGGCACATATGACAAGAATGGCGAGTTCACCGAAGTCTCGTGGGACGAGGCCTTCGACGTGATGGCGGACAAGTTCAAAGCTGCTCTCAAGAAAAAAGGACCAACCAGCGTCGGCATGTTTGGCTCCGGCCAGTGGACCATCTGGGAAGGTTATGCGGCAGCAAAGTTTTTCAAGGCGGGTCTGCGCTCGAACAATATCGACCCCAACGCGCGGCACTGCATGGCATCGGCCGTGGGCGCCTTCATGCGTGGCTTTGGCATCGACGAACCGATGGGCTGCTACGACGATCTGGAACATGCCGATGCGTTTGTGCTGTGGGGCTCCAACATGGCGGAGATGCATCCGGTTTTGTGGGCGCGTCTGACCGACACACGGCTGACCAAGCCCGGCAGCGAGGTTCATGTCTTATCGACGTTCGAACACCGCTCCTTCGATCTCGCCGACAACGGCATGGTGTTCACGCCGCAAACCGATCTGGCGATTCTCAACTACATCGCCAACTACATCATCGAGAACAAAGCCTACAACGAGGCGTTTCTCTCCAAGCACGTTAATTTCACCAAGACCGTGACCGACATCGGATATGGTCTGCGTCCGGAGCATGCGCTGGAAAAGGCGAAAACGGGCAAGGGCGGCAAGCTGAGTAAAATCAGCTTCGACGAATATGCCAAGTCGGTGTCCGAATACACGCTCGAAAAAACATCGAAACTATCCGGCGTGCCGGAAGACAAGCTTCTGCGTTTGGCCAAGCTCTATGCCGACCCGAGCAAGAAAGTCACGTCCTTTTGGACGATGGGCTTCAATCAGCACACGCGCGGCGTTTGGGTCAACGGGCTGCTCTATAACGTGCACTTGCTGATGGGCAAAATTTCCGAGCCGGGCAACAGCCCATTTTCGCTGACCGGCCAGCCCTCCGCCTGCGGCACCGCGCGCGAGGTCGGCACCTTCTCTCACCGCTTGCCTGCCGATCTGGTGGTCAAGAATGAAAAGCACCGCGACTTCGCCGAGAAAATTTGGAAGCTGCCCAAGGGCACCATTCCGGGCAAGCCGGGCTATCACGCGGTGCTGCAAAACCGCATGCTGAAGGACGGCAAGCTGAATGCCTATTGGGTGCAGTGCAACAACAACATGCAGGCCGCACCGAACATGAACGAGGAGGGCCTCCCCGGCTATCGCAATCCGGAGAACTTCATCGTCGTATCCGACCCTTACCCGACCGTGACCGCGCTCGCCGCTGACCTGATATTACCGACTGCCATGTGGGTCGAAAAGGAAGGCGCCTACGGCAACGCGGAGCGGCGCACCCAATTCTGGCGCCAGCAAGTGAAAGCGCCGGGCGAGGCGAAATCCGATATTTGGCAAGTGATGGAATTTTCCAAGCGCTTCACGGTCGAGGATGTGTGGCCGGCGGAATTGATCGACCAGACACCGGAATATAAGGGAAAGACCTTGTTCGATGTGCTGTTCGCCAACGGCCAGGTCGACCAGTTCGCCGCCGAGCCGATCCGCGACAAGGCCGGCAACACTTATGACAATGACGAATCCGAACATTTCGGCTTCTACGTCCAGAAGGGCATCTTCGAGGAATACCGGATGTTCAATTCGGCCCCGGGCATCATCAAGAAGGGCCACGAATTGGCGACCTTCGACGCCTACCACCAGGCACGCGGCCTGCGCTGGCCCGTCATCGGCGGCAAGGAGACGCTGTGGCGTTTCCGCGAAGGCTACGACCCGCATGTCGAAGCCGGCACGGATGTGCAGTTCTACGGCAAGCCCGACGGCAAGGCGAACATCATATTCGCGCCCTATGAGCCGGCGGCGGAAAGCCCGGACGCGGAATTCGACCTTTGGCTGTCAACCGGCCGTGTGCTTGAGCATTGGCATTCCGGCAGCATGACGCAGCGCGTGCCGGAGCTGCACCGCGCCTACCCGCACGCCAAAATCTACATGCACCCGGAGGACGCCAAGGCGCGCGGCCTGAAGCGCGGCGTGAAGGCCAAGGTCGAGACCAGGCGCGGCGAGGTATTGACCCGCATCGAGACGCGCGGGCGCAACCGGCCGCCCCGAGGATTGGTGTTTTTCCCGTGGTTCGACGCCGGCCAATTAGTCAACAAACTCACCCTGGACGCGACCGATCCGCTGTCCAAGGAAACGGACTTCAAGAAATGCGCGTGCAAAGTCGTGAAGGCGTAAGGCACGGATTTATTTCGAAAGGAGACTGGTCATGAAAATACCGATGCCAAGCGTGATAGTGGCCCTGGCCCTGGGGTTTTCCATCGCTGTTTTGACGGCGCAGGCGAGCGCGCAGGAAAGCGGCCCGGTGCAGTCGTTACGCGGCGTGATCGAGCTGGACGAGCTTAACGAAGCGCCGCCGGTGGCCGCGTTGAAAACCGGGCGCCGCTTCGATAAAGCTTACCGCCAGCAACCGCCGTTGATTCCGCACAAGACCGACAAGTATCAGATCAACACCAAAGTAAACCAATGCCTGCGCTGCCATGATTGGCCCTACAATGTGCAGGAAGGCGCGCCGAAGATCAGCGAAACCCATTACGCGGACCGCAACGGCGTGGCGCTCGACAAAGTGACGCGCTCGCGCTGGTTCTGTACCCAATGCCATGTCAATCAGACAGACGCGCCGGTGCTGGTCGGCAACGATTTCGTCAATGCGGTTAACGCCCGCTAATACGTTTTGGGCACGCAACGGCTGAGCTGGAATAAAGGATAGCGCCATGAGTGATCAATCGCCGGACGCGGGAGATACGAAAAAGAAAACCCTGCGCGGCTTGGTGCGCCGCATTTGGCGGGCGCTGTGGCGGCCATCGCCTTATGCCCTCGGCACGCTCCTGGCTGCCGGCTTCATCACCGGCATCGTCTTTTGGGGCGGTTTCAACTGGTCGATGGAACTGACCAACAGCGAGGCGTTCTGCATCAGTTGCCACGAGATGGAATCGAACGTCTATCTCGAATACAAGAAGACCGTTCACTACAGCAACCGGACGGGCGTGCGCGCGACCTGCCCGGACTGCCACGTTCCCAAGGGCTGGATTCACAAGGTGGCGCGCAAGGTGCGCGCGACCAATGAGCTCTATCACCACTGGGTCGGCAGCGTCGACACGCGGGAAAAATTCGAGGAAAAGCGCTTGCGATTGGCGACCAATGTCTGGGAGGAGATGAAGGAAAACGATTCGCGTGAATGCCGCAACTGTCACAATTTCGATTATATGGACTTCACCGTGCAGGAAAAACGCTCGCGCGAGCGCCACGATGAGGCCATCACCAAGGGGCAGACCTGCATTGATTGCCACAAGGGCATCGCCCATGAACTTCCCGCCGGCGCTTTCGAGGCGGAGCGGAAATTAAACGAGCACTAAGCCCTCCGATGATCTCTTATTGCGGGATAGGGCACGGGCTAGTAATACTTTCTCCGCCTCGGGGCGCGGCATAGCAGGCTTTGCCAAGTGTTACCCTGGGCGTTACCCCAGCGATTGGTCGGGCGGGGTAACGGGTTGGTAAGCTCGCTAACTCACAGTCAATTGACGTTTGGGGTCATTTAACATTCGGGGCGTGGCGCAGTCTGGTAGCGCACCTGCTTTGGGAGCAGGGGGTCGGAGGTTCAAATCCTCTCGCCCCGACCATTTATTGATTTGAGAGAATTTGCTCGCGCCTGGTTGCGGCA
>JABIXB010000184.1 GCA_018666805.1 Rhodospirillaceae bacterium
CGCCGCAAATTCGCTCGGCGCTTGCAGGCTTGGCCTGGCCCGGCCTGCCGGCCCACCAAGGCACCCGCCTGCTCGCCATCCTCTATCAGTTGGAGCTCAGCCAATGGTGGACGCCACGGCAATTGCGGCGCCATCAATTCCGCCAACTGGTGCCGCTGTTACAGCATGCATTCCAGCATGTCCCCTATTACCGGGCACAACGCGAGGCCTGGGGTATTGATGCAAAATGGAATCTCACGCCGGAGTCTTTTGCCGCCCGCGTGCCAATCTTGACGCGCGCCGAGGTGCAGGAAGGTGGTGCCGCATTCCATAGCGAGGACGTGCCCGAAGCGCATGGCAAAATCGGCGATACCTTCACATCCGGCTCCACCGGGCGGCCGCTCAAGACGCTTAAATCCGGCTTGTCCGAGATGATGTGGCAGGCTTTCACACTGCGCGAGAATCTATGGCATCGGGATTTGCAAAAGAAACTCGCGGTTATCAAAATCATCGACGGGGCGCATGGCGATTATCCCGCCGGCGCGGAATACAATAATTGGGGCAAATTCGCTTCGCAGACTTTCGAAACCGGCTCGAGCCACATGCTCCATGTCAGCACCAAGACGCATGAGCAGGTCGAATGGCTGGAGCGCGTCGCGCCGGATTATATCTTGACGCTGCCGGCCAATGCCCAGGCCCTGGCGCATTATTGCCTTGAGAACGGCATCAAATTTCCCAACCTGAAACAGATCGCCACCTTCTCCGATTTGCTACGCCCCGAAGCGCGCGCGGCTTGCGAAAAGGCCTGGGGCGTGCCGGTGGTCGATATCTATAGCTCAGCCGAGATCGGCTATATCGCGATGCAATGCCCTGATAGCGCGAATTATCACCTTCAGGCCGAATCGGCCTATGTCGAGATATTGAGCGATGCGGGGCGGCCTTGCGAACCGGGCGAGGTCGGTCGGGTGATCGCAACGCCTCTGCACAATTTTGCCATGCCGCTTTTGCGCTACCACAGCGGCGATCTGGCCGAGGCCGGCGAATGCGATTGCGGGCGCGGCCTGCCGGCGATCCGGCGCATCATGGGGCGTACCCGCTCGACCGTCATATTACCGGGCGGCGAGCAGCATTATCCCAGCCTGCAGGATTTGCTGATAAATTTCGCCATGGTGCGGCAATTTCAGATTCGCCGCCGCGAGCGCGATGCCCTCGATATTAAACTGGTCGTCACCCGTCCTCTGACAGAAAGTGAAGAAGCGGCGTTTAGGACGGAGATGCACGAGCGCTTCAAACATCCGTTCCGCGTTAATATCAGCTACCACGATGAATTGGCGCGCAGCAAAACCGGTAAATTTCACGATTTTAAGGATGAGTATGGCAACGGGGGCGGCAATGGCGGATAGGCGGCCACCGCGAGTTCGCTCCGGCCTTGCCGGCATGACGTGGCCGGGCCTTCCACCGCGCCCCGCAAGTCAAGCCTTGGCCCTGCTCTATCAGTTGGAGCATAGCCAGTGGCTAGCCAAGGCGGAATTGGAACGCCATCAATTCCGCCAGATTCAACTCCTGCTGCGCCACGCTTTTAAATCGGTGCCGTATTATCGCGCCCGGCACGGGGCGTGGGGGATCGACCTTGATCAGGCGGTCACGCCGGAAATATTGCGCCGCCATATACCCATCCTCACGCGGCCGGAAATTCAGCAATTGGGAGAGGAGCTTCTCAGTGAGGAATTTCCCAAGGGGCACGGCAAGACGGGTGAGGTGTTGACGTCGGGCTCGACCGGCCGGCCGATCAGAGTGGTCAAGAATGAGTTGACCGAAACATTTTGGAACGCGCTAACAATTCGCGATCATCTCTGGCACCGCGATCCCAATCTGAGGCTGGCCAGCATTAGGCCACTGCCGGGAAACAGGGCGCCCTATCCCGAGGGCGAATTTTTTAATAATTGGGGTGGCATGTTGGCGCAGGTCTTTGCCAACGGGCCGAGCGCCTTGCTCAATATCGGCACGCCGATTGCCGATCAGGTCGAATGGCTGCAACGCTTCGACCCCGATTATATCCTCACCTATCCCGGCAACATCCAGGCGATCGCCATCCATTGCGAGCGCCACAAGATAGGTTTTCCCAAGCTCAAGCAGGTCCACACCGTGTCTGATCTGCTACGCCCCGAAGTGCGCAAAATTTGCCGCGACGTGTTGAATGTGCCTGTCATCGACGTCTATAGCAGCGCCGAAGTCGGCTATATCGCCATGCAATGCCCGGACAGCGAAAATCTGCATATTCAATCCGAATCCGTGTTCGTCGAAGTGCTGAAGGAGGATGGCGGGCAATGCCAGCCCGGCGAGATTGGCGAAGTGGTGATTACGCCACTGCATAATTTGACCATGCCGCTGTTGCGTTATTCGATCGGTGATTTTGCCGAAGTGGGAAGCTGCGATTGCGGCCGCACCCTGCCGGTGCTGCGCCGCATCATGGGGCGGACGCGCAGCATGGTGAAGCTGCCGGGTGGCGATGAGTTCTATGCCAGCTTCCAGGATCTGCTCACCGGCTTCGACATGATCCGCCAGTTTCAGGTCGTCCGCCGGGGACCGGAGGCGCTGGAAATGAAACTGGTGGCGGTGCGGCAGTTAAGCGACGCCGAAGCCGGGCAATTGACAACGATATTGCAGGGGCGTTTCCGCCACCCATTCAGCGTTACCTTCAGCTATGTCGATGAAATCCCGCGCAGCGCCGGCGGTAAATTCGAAGACTATAAAGACGAAAGCGAGGCCGTAACTTAGAGCAAAACCCGAGCAGGTGGAATCACCTGCGACGACGATTTGCTTCAATTCCAAAGAGATAGAGCATTTCGCGTGAGCGCATGCGCACGTGACATGCTCTATAGCGGCCAAACCCAAAGGATCATCGGCACTGAGACGGCGACGATGATGATTTCGAGCGGCAGGCCCATGCGCCAATAATCGCCAAAGCGATAGCCGCCGGGGCCGAGAA
>JABIXB010000185.1 GCA_018666805.1 Rhodospirillaceae bacterium
TCGGTCGGGCTGCCGGCGACGAGTGGTTTTGTCGGCGAGTTTTTGATTTTTGTCGGCGTCTTCCAGGTCAATACATGGGTCGCCATGCTCGGGTTGATCGGCGTGATCCTAGGCGCTGCTTATATGTTGTGGCTCTATCGCCGCGTGATTTTCGGCGAACTTACCAAAGACAATTTGAAATCGATTACGGACTTGAATATGCGCGAAATCGGCTTCTTCGCGCCGCTCGTCGTGTTGGCACTGTTTATGGGCATTTATCCCAAACCGTTCCTGGATGTCATGCATGTCTCGGTCGAGAATTTGGTCGAGCAATCCAGGATGGCGCGCATGGGTGGGGTGGATGTTGCCGACCTTGTGCCCGATGTTCTGGCCAAGGTGCTGAGGTAGATCGCCATGATTGAATTCAGCGCTCCTGATTATCTCACCGCCTTGCCGGAAATGTTCCTGGCGACGGTTTCGCTCGTTCTTCTGATGGTCGGCGTCTTTGTCGGCAATCGCTCGACCAAACTCCTCACCTGGCTCAGCGTCGTCGCAATGGGTGCGGCGTTTATTATGGTGTTGGTCGGCAGCCACGCGCCGAGCACGACATTCTTCGGCATGTTCGTCAGTGACAGCTTCTCGATATTCATGAAATGCCTGGTGCTGATCGGTGCTGCGGTCACGCTGATCATGGGCATGGGATACGTGAAACGCGAGAGCATGAACCGCTTCGAATTCCCGGTACTGATTTTGATCGCGACGCTCGGCATGTTGCTGATGATTTCAGCCAATGATTTGATCGCGCTCTATGTTGGCCTCGAGCTGCAAAGCCTCTCGCTTTATATCGTTGCCGCATTCCGTCGCGAATCAATTCGCTCGAGCGAAGCCGGCCTGAAATATTTCGTCCTCGGCGCGCTCTCCTCGGGCATGCTGCTCTATGGCTGCTCGATGATTTATGGCTTCACCGGATTTACCGGCTTCCATGAAATTGCTGCGGTGATCGGCCATGGCGGTGGCGATGCACATGGCGTGGCGCCGATCGGTATTCTGATCGGGCTGGTCTTCATCGCTGCGGCGCTTGCCTTCAAGGTATCCGCGGTACCGTTCCATATGTGGACGCCGGATGTTTACGAAGGCGCGCCGACGCCAGTCACGGCATTTTTCGCCGCTGCCCCCAAGATCGCCGCGATGGCGCTGTTCTTGCGCGTTTTGCTCGGCCCGTTCCACGAATTGGTGGAGCAATGGCAACAAATCATCATCTTTATTTCCATCGCCTCGATGGTGCTCGGCGCCTTTGCCGCCATTGGCCAGCGCAATATCAAACGACTCATTGCCTATAGCTCGATCGGCCATATCGGCTATGCCATGGTCGGGCTATCAGCCGGGACGCCGGACGGTGTGCGCGGTGTGTTGGTCTATTTGGCGATATATATGGTGATGTCGCTTGGCACCTTCGCCTGTATTCTCGCCATGCGCCGGCGCGGCCAGATGGTCGAGCGGATCGAAGATCTCGCCGGCCTCTCGAAAACCAATCCAATGATTGCCCTGGCGCTTGCTGTCTTCATGTTCTCGATGGCGGGAATTCCGCCGATGGCCGGCTTCTTTGGCAAACTCTATGTCTTCCTTGCCGCCATCGAAGAGGGCCTTTACGCGCTCGCGGTTATCGGTGTGCTCACCAGTGCGGTTGGCGCGTTCTACTATATACGCATCGTCAAGGTGATGTATTTTGACAAGCCGACCGAAGGCTTCGACAAGCCGATGGGGGCGGAGATAAGCTCGGTTCTCGCAGTGACGGGATTTGTGACTTTGTTCTTTTTCGTCTATCCGACGCCCGTCATAGAGGGTGCGCAGGCGGCTGCGGCACTGCTATTTCCCTGATCAAGACGCCAATATGACGACGCCAAGCCTGCCCGAGGAATATCGGCTGGTCGAGCTTGACCAGTGCGGCAGCTCGAATGACGAGGCCAAACGCCTGGCCAGCCTCGGCGCGCTTGAAGGTACGCTTGTGTGGGCACACCGCCAGACGGCCGGCAAGGGGCGGCGCGGCAGGGAGTGGACTTCTGAGCGCGGCAATCTATTTACATCAATTATTCTCAGACCCGATTGTGCGCCATTGCAAGCGGTACAGTTGACGTTTGCGGCGGCCCTGGCCGTGCGTGACACGGTGGCTTTGCATATTGCGGATGGCGATGCAGTGGCGTGTAAATGGCCGAATGATGTGTTGGTAAACGGGCGTAAAATTTCAGGAATCCTTTTAGAATCTTCGACTGCGGGGAAGGGCAATGTTGAGTGGCTGGTTCTTGGCGTCGGTATAAATTTACGCCACCATCCTGATGTTGGCGGCCGTCACCCTTCCACCAGTCTCTACGATGAGGGTGGCGGAGAGATTGCGGAGGCTGTGGCGCTGGAAGAATTCTCGCGCGCCTTTAGCCGGCGCTGGCGCGAATGGCGGGACGGCGGATTTCAGCCTATTCACAATGCCTGGCTCGAACATGCCTATGGATTGGGAGAGATGGCGAGCATCAAACTGGAGAGCGCTGAGCATGAAGGGCGCTTTATTGGTATCGACGAAAGCGGCGCCTTGCGGCTGAAAGCGAACGATTGTGGCGAGCGGCTGTTTTCGGCTGGCGATGTGACTTTTAGCGCGGGCGCCTAAGCCATGCTGTTGGCCATTGATGTTGGCAACACCAATACCGTGTTTGCGGTGTTTGACGGTGAGACCATGCGCGGCCAATGGCGCGCGGCGACCGATGCGCAGCGCACCGCCGATGAACATGCCGTGTGGTTCGGCCAATTGATGGCGCGTGAGGCGTTGGACTTGGAACAAATCGACGATGTCGTGCTGTCCACTGTGGTGCCGCAATGTCTGAGCGCATTGAAAATTTTATGCGAACAGTATTGCGGCTGCACGCCGATGGTGGTTGGCGAGCCGGGTGTGGAACTAGGCATCGATGTGCATGTTGCGCAGCCGGGCGAGGTTGGCGCGGACAGGTTGGTCAATGCGGTCGGCGCCGAAAAACTTCATTCCGGACCGTTGATCATTATCGACTTCGGCACGGCGACGACCTTCGATGCGATAAATAAGGATGGCTCTTATGAAGGCGGTATTATCGCTCCGGGAATTAATCTATCGCTTGAATCGCTGCATCAGGCGGCAGCGCAATTGCCGCGCATTGCTGTCAGCCGGCCGGAAAA
>JABIXB010000186.1 GCA_018666805.1 Rhodospirillaceae bacterium
AACCCAACGAAGCCGGAACTGTCCAACGGAGGAAGTTAGGAATCATGAATTCATTGGCGGGCAAGCGGGCCATTATCACCGGAGGGGGACGCGGCATCGGGCGCGCCGCGGCGGAGCGGTTTTTGGCCGCCGGGGCAAAGGTGCATATCTGCTGTGTGGCGGAAGATTCACTTGAGAGCGTATTGGCTGACAATCCGGGGCTTAGCGGCAGCCTTGCCGATGTCGGCGATGCAGATCAAGTCGCGCAGCTTTTTACAGACGCCGCGGCACATCTCGGTGGGCTCGACATTCTGGTCAATAATGCTGGGATCGGCGATCCACGCGCGCCTATCGAGGAGGTGACGGATGCGGAATGGCGCCATGCCTTCGCGGTCAATATCGATGGCATGTTTTATTGCATCAAGCGCGCCGTGCCATTGCTGAAAGAAGCGGGCGGCGGCGCGATCATCAATATTTCCACCGCCTCGACCCGCACCGGCCTGCCCTTCCGTACACCCTATATCGCCAGTAAATGGGCGGTCGAAGGCCTGAGCGACAATCTCGCGCGCGAGCTTGGACCGCATAAAATCCGCTGCAACGCCATCCTGCCGGGAATTATCGACAATCCGCGCGGCCGCCGATTGGTCGAGCGCATCGCAGCCGAGCGCGGCCAGGACTACAGCGAGGCGGAAGAGCATTATTTCAGTTTCGTCTCGACACGGAGCTGGATCGAACCGGGCGAGGTGGCGGATATGGCGGTGTTTCTCGCCAGCGACGCGGCACGCAATGTGACCGGCCAGGCGATCGGCGTTTGCGGCAATCTCGAATGGGAGGAATAGCGCCGCAGGCGCTAGCGCAGGTGAGGATATCCGGCGGCGGCGGCCTGCGTTTCGAATTCCGCAATGCGGTCATATTCCCCAGGAGGAAGAATTTCACCGCCCTCGATCAGAAGTTCTTGGCGCACCTCCGCTAAAGTTGGATCTTTGAGAACGTCCATCAACGCCGTTTGCAGACATTCGGCGAATTCACCACCCCGATCAACCCGTGTAACAAAGGGGATCGCTGGCGCGGCGGCACTCCGGCAGAGAATGCGCGTTCCGGCGAGCGCAGCGGGGCGGTGGTGGGCGAGCAGTGCGTGAGTGACGCAATCGATAGCGCAGATATCAGCCTCTCCGCGCGCCACGGCGGCGAGGCTCGCCGCATGCGTGCCACTGACCCAAACTCGCGAAAAAAACTTCCCTTGCCGATGAAAAGGCGCGACGAGCGTGCGCAGCGCATTCATACCGGAATGGGATTCGAAGCCATTGATGGCACAAACACGGCCTCTTGCCGCCGCGATTTCTTCGATCTCGGAATTTTTCGCCACTACGATATGGCTGCAATAATCCGTGCCATCACATCCAGGCGCGGTGTAACGCGGCGTCACCAAGGGGCATAAAACGCCAATATGCCGATTGACCAGATCGTAGCCACAACATTGACTAACAAACAGCGCTTGGTCATGCCAAAGCCTGTTCAGCGGCTCGTCATGCAGGAGGCCGGCAGGCAAATGCGTGCTTCCCGCAGCGCGCAATTCTTTTGCCAGAGCCGCCCACAGGGAATCAAGCGCGCCGCGCACCTCGGGTAAATCATACATGGGAAAGCCGGCAACGCCCGCTTTGCTGTTTGTCATCCGGTCAAATATGTCTCAATCCCCGGTGTCCGGTAGCCGTCCTCGCGCCACAGAATGGGGAAATAATTTTCGTCCAAGACGTTATCGCCGAGGCGCTTGTAGCGGCTGTAGACCCGGCCGGTACCGCTGTTGAGGCGCGCTGAATTGAATTCCGCATCCGAGCGCATGGCATGGAGAACAAGCGCGCGGCGCGGCATGTCCGAGCGGTTATACCCGGAGCCGTGCCACACCCAGCCATGGTGAAACGAACCACCACCCGCCGGTACTTCGACATAATCAATATTCTCTTCGCTCAGCGCCACGCCCTCAACCTCGGCGGCCTGGCGCAGAAATTGGCGATAATCGTCCGGGCCGTGAAAATCGCCCTCGGGCGGTGACTGGCGCCAACGGTGCGAGCCGGGCATAAATTCCAACGTGCCGCCAGAAGCCGAGGTCTCGTCCAGCGCAATCCACAGGCTGAGAAGATCCGACGGGCGGTACCAGTCGAGATAGGCGCTGTCCTGATGATAAAGCAGCGGGCGCGCGCCGGGCGGCTTCCACAACACATTGTCGATCATGATGCGCGCGCCGGGCCAACCGCCAAGCTTCGCCACCGCGCGGCCAAAATCCTCACGCAGTACAGTTTCCGCGATGCCGCGATCCGCCTTCCAGCCATTGCAGATTTGCCGCGTGAGGCTTTCATCGCCCGAGCCAATTTGCCAATTGACCTCGTCCGGGCTGACGCCGGTGTCGAACTCACCGGAAAATAATTTGTCGAAACACACGCGCAGTCCAGCCACGCTCTCCCTGTCGACGAGCCGCTCGAGGGTTATATATCCCTGCGTGGCAAAACACTCGGCCTGTCCGTCACTGATCTCAAGCATCGCTCCACATTCCATAATTTTCAGCCTATCCGTTATATTGCTGGGCCGCGATAAGGGAAGCCGAGATTATTCACGTCGAGGATAGAATGGCGCAACGCATCGATATCTCCCAAATCAACATTAGCGGCATCGTGATGCTGATGCTGTTGGCTGGATTGATCGCCGCCGCGGTCATTCACCCGCCTTCCGAAAATCGCGTACCAAGAATTAGCGACGACGACAGGCGCGTGACGGCCATTCATGAGAGTGGTCACGCACTGCTTGCGGAAAATCTACCGGCAGGCGGCGAATTGTTGGAAATGACCATCATCTCTCACTGGGGCACACTCGGCAGCGTAACGCGCGCACCCGCCCGTGAAGGCATAAGCGACACAGAATTGCGGGCGCGCAGGATGGCTGAGCTTATTATTGCCCAAGGCGGATTGATCGCCGAGGAGATGCTGGTTGGTTCCGATGCGCCGGCGGATGCCAAAACATCGGATATCAAAGCCGCGGAGAAAATCGCCTTCGACTTGCTGGGCGGGGCTGCGGCGGGCCTTTCGCTTGCTGAGGCCGATGCCGAAGTTAAAAAATTATTGGCTTCCGCGGAGCAACGCGCGCGTAATATTCTAACCTCCCGCGAGGCGCAATTGCATGCACTCACGAAGAGTCTGGTCGAACATGGTACGCTGAGCGGTGCGGAGATCGCCATCATCCTTGGCAGCAGCGCAGCAGCAGGGCAACAGGAGAATACAGAGTGACGATCGCGGTTGGTTTGGGCTTTATGGATTTTCCCTTTTCCTCGGCCGATGCCTATTGGCGTTGGGTGGCGCTGTGCGAGGAAGGCGGCGTTGATTCCGTGTGGCAAACCGACCGCCTGGTTTCGGACCAACCGTTTCTCGAATGCATGAGCGCCATG
This sequence comes from Rhodospirillaceae bacterium, assembly GCA_018666805.1. GTDB lineage: Bacteria > Pseudomonadota > Alphaproteobacteria > UBA828 > UBA828 > PTKB01. The sequence continues at coordinate 3,413 of JABIXB010000186.1, forward strand.
GCGGCCCTCGCCGGCGCCACCCGGCGCCTCAAATTTGGCATGAATGTGGTCTCGCTCGGCCTGCGCGATCCGCTTCTCCTCGCCAAACAGTGCGCCACCATCGATATGTTGAGCAATGGCCGTCTGCTGCCCGGCTTCGGCATCGGCAGCATCCGCGCCGCCGATTGGCAAGCCATGGGAGCCGATACGGCAGGCCGAGGCCAGCGCAGCAATGAGGCACTCGAGATCATCTCCCGCCTCTGGGTGGAGGAGTCGGTTGATTTCGAAGGCGATTTTTTTCACTACAAGGACGCGCGAATATTACCGAAGCCGGTGCAAAAACAACTGCCCATGTGGCTCGGCGGCGCCAGCAAACCAGCCATTCGCCGCACCGCGCGCTTTGGCACCGGCTGGCAGGCAGGCCTTGAGACGCCGGATGAAGTTGCGCCGGTAATCAGCGCGATCAAGCAGGCGCTCGTTGAGGAACGCCGGACCATCGACCACGATCATTATGGCGCCGCCTTCTCCTTCCGGTTTGGCAACTGGCGCGAACCCGCCGTGCAAAAAGCAGCGGCCTTTTTCCAGGGCCGCCTGGCACGCGCGCCGGAGCCACGTATCGTCGCCGGCGGCAGCGATGAAATTCTCGCCCGTGTCGCGGAATTTATCGCCGCCGGTGCATCCAAATTTATCCTCAGCCCGATCGGAGACAATGACCGTGACATCGTCTCGCAAACCAAGCATCTGATCGAAGAAGTACTGCCCGAAGTGAAAAAACTTAATCAATGAGCTGCGCGGCACACCGGCTAATCTAATTCGCCGGCGCTGTCCCCCTAATTCATAGCGACACGCTCCTCGACCTTAACCGGAGCTGTGCGCCGCGCGCTTGGCCGGAGCGAATCGCGTGCAGCGGAGCGAGGCCGTCGGCGTGTGCGCGCAACCGTGCTGTGTGACTGAACGGCCATGCGTGGATCGCCTTGTGGCGCCAATACAACGCCGTTCTCCGAATACGATACCTCGATGTTCACCGCATCCACGGCGCGCCGCCCAAGCGATGAAAATAATTTCTCCAGACGCGCCGGGGACTTAAGACGGCGCTCAAATAGATCCGCCTGTTTGAGGCCCGAACCCCTGATCACACGGCGCAGCGCCTTCAGAGCCCGGGTTTCGTTACGCCAACGCCGGGTGATGCGCCGGGTCACCAATTTGTAACCCGGTATGCTTGCCCCATTCGTCGCAAGCACAGTCGCGCGTGTGCGCACCGCGGCAAGCCACGCCTCGATCCGTTCTGCATCGCTCAGCGCACGGGAAAGCTCGCGCGCACTCAGTTTTTCGGGCTCGATGAATAAACTTTTCATGGCTGCCTGAGGCAGACACGCCTCTTTATCGCGGCAACGGAATTGCCCGCTCATTTCTCAACCCTCCGTAGATCACCAATGTGATCGCCACTGTGATCATCAATGTGATCATCAATGTGATCGCCAATGTGATCGCCATTCTGATTATCCGCATTACCCGGCAGACTACCTTCGAGGGGAGCGTCAATGAATTTCACACCCGGCCCTTGAAATCGCCTATTGGCAAGACTGTTGCCGCCATGAAACGGATTGACGCGTCCCGGCGGTAAACCATTGGCGAGACTGGAACGCACGCACCACATATTGCCCGGCGGCGCCATGCCATCACGTCACCGGGATCAACGGCCTTTTCATTTTCTTTCACCGGCACCAGCCAGGTACGCACATTGAAGCCGAGCGAACGCCAGTAATTTTCGATATGGCGCGCCAACGCCTCGGCACCACGGCGCGTGAGGTAGTTACGCTTTGCACTGGGCTCCCGGCTGCGCGTGTAAGATCGCTTGGCTGCTCCCGTGCGGCGTTGCGCCGAATGGATTCCTGTCCGCCGGCGGGCCGCGCTGCTGCGCCGACGCCTACCGCCAATACCATCTTGTCTCCCATCACCGCCTTGTCCGTCTAGTTTCATTTCCTTGTCCCCTGTTTGTTGCGTTGCAATGTCTTTCTCCCACGCGCGTTCGGTCCAATGGCCGGCCTCAGCCGCGATTGCCGCTGTCGTGCAGCGCCGCCCAAATGGGCGAACTGGCTGGGTTTTGAATTTGCGGATCGTGAAAGCTTCGCTGCACCAGGCAGATGCGGGCGCGTCTCTGCACTTGCCGCCAGCCCGGCTTCCATCCGCAACTCTGCGATTTGCCGCCCGCTCTGACGAAGCTGCGCCAACAAGGCGTCGACCTGTTTACGGTGTGACGCTCGCAGCGCCCGGATGTAGCGCCGCAAGCGCCGGCGTTCTTCAGCCGCTGCGGACAAGTCGGTTCCGCGGCTATTATCATATAAATATATGCTACCACCTTGCGATTTCTTCTCTAACCTACTCATATTGAAAACGCCACATCAGCGTACCGGAATTGAATGAAACTCCAATATAAAATAGAATAATATAAGTATATTAGTCGTATCATGAATGGTTTCGCCGCCACCGATAGGCTGATGAATAAATCGAGTTAGGCCTCTCGTTTATCATAATATTGCGATATACATAAACAATATGACATATATTAATGCGATTTACAATATTAAAATAATATCGCACTATGATGCGGTAATCAGGCAAGCGGTCGGTGATTGTGCCGCCGCGCAATATTGTTGGCAGGGCACGAGGGAGCCGGTCATGACAACTAAAAAAACCATCAACCCAGATGCGCAGGCGCTTATTGATGTATTGGCGGCGCGTGGCCTGACGGTAAATGCCGTGGCCCGTACCGCCGGAATTTCGGAAGGCACCCTGCGCGCGTACCGGGACACGGCCGGGCGCGGGCTCAATACCCGGACGTTGCACAAGGTGGTTGCGGCGATCGCTCAACTCTCCGGCACGCCGGCACCGCCCGAGCTTGCCGCACCCGAACTGCCCGGTACCGAATTCACCTTTCCGGCCGGCGCACCGCCGGCCGCCGGTGCGGCGCCGCGCGGCCTCGCCTCACCAGCCGCACGAGAATATACGGCGCCGGATTTGATTTCGGCTTCAGCCCCGCGCATCCCCGTGCGCGGCACTGCACAAGGCGGACCGCAAGGCGCTTTCGTACTAACTGGTGATGATATCGATTATGTGCGCTGCCCGCAGCGCCTGGCGACGGCGCAGGGAACATATGCACTTTTCATTGAAGGCGATTCCATGTCACCGCGTTACGAACCCGGTGAATTGATCTTTGTCTCGCCGCGCCGCCCGGCGCGCGTCGGCGACGACGTGGTGATCGTGCTCAACGACGGCAGCGGAGAACAAACCGCCTACATTAAGCGCCTTGTGCGGCAGGGCGGCGAGGTCGTGGTCGTCGAACAATTTAACCCGTCAAAGGAAATTCGATTTCCGGCGGCTGAAATTGAGACCATACACTTGGTTTTGCGCATGGCAGACCTTTATGACTATTGAGAATTGCGAGCGATGACAGCGCCTTATTCCACGGCAAAGCCGAAATAATTACGAAACCTGCGCACGCGCCCTCTCAGGCCCTGAGCCTAATCTCCCTTATAGGCCCCTAAAAAAGAAGACGCCGGCCCGTGGAGGCCGGCGTCAACTCATTCGGTGAGGCAGAATTCATTCAGGAAGATTAATAATTACATGCATTACCCTTTCGATGGCCCCGCTATCCACTGCTTGTGGACCGGAAGCTTTGCGCCCCGCCGTTGCCGACGGTTTGCCGTTTCGTGGACTAATCACACCTTCCTGGTGCGCATGACCACTATGCGCTGAATGTCTTAACAACATATTAATATTAATAAAAAATATGTTTAAATAGTATAAATAGCGTCCCCCGCACAGGCAGGCCTAAACCACCTGTTAGCGAATGCCGGCTAGACTACCAAAAATATGGTTAACCCGGCGCCGCCGAGCGCGGCCGAAGAGATGAAAATGATTGTCATACCCGACCTTTTGAGCCCCAGCCAAGCCGGCATGATCGCTGCAACGTTGGAAAACGGCCAATTTTGCGATGGCAACGCCACCGCCGGCAATGCCGGCGTTGAGCTAAAACGAAACCTGGAGCTGGCCCCGGACGCGACGCGCAAGCAATTGGGGGAGCAGGTGCTGCAGACCGTACGCGCGCACGGTGAGATTGCCAGCACGGCTTTTCCCGCCAATTTTTCCTTCCCCATGTTCAGCCGCTATGACGAAGGCATGTATTACGATTTCCACACCGATGCGGCGATCATGAATATGGGCACACAAAACCCGGTACGGACTGACCTATCCTGCACCATCTTCCTCAAAGACCCCGAAAGCTATGATGGCGGCGAGCTTATCGTCGAGAGTTCGGGCGGACGGCGGCAAATAAAACTTCCGGCCGGCCATGCGGCGCTCTATAGCACCTCGGATTTGCACCGGGTCGAGACCGTCACGCGCGGTGTCCGCTTGGCCGCCGTATTTTGGATTCAAAGCCATGTGCGCGACCCAGCCCAGCGCACCATTTTGATACAGCTCAACCAGCTCTGCCGTCACCTGCATGAAAGAGGTCTGCCCAAGGCGGAGCGGGATTTAGCCTCGCGCACCGTGCATGATTTGCTGCGTATGTGGGCGGCTTAAGGCGGTCCTAAGTTAGAAGCGAAGCGCCTTGACCTGAACGATGCATGCCAGGGCGCGCAATCGGTTCAGCACCTGCTCGTTCGCATCACTGTCAATCGACACCAGACCGATCGCATCGCCACCGGCCTCGGCGCGGCCGAGATGGAATGTCGCGATGTTCAAACCGGCGTCGCCCAAAATTTGACCCATGCCGCCAATCAGGCCGGGTTTGTCTTCGTTGGTGAAATAGAGCATGTGCGGGCTCAATTCGGCTTCGATCTTGATGCCCTTGATCTCGACAATGCGCGGCTTGTCGCCGCCAAACAGCGTGCCGGCAATCGTCCGTTGCTGGCGCTCGGTGGCAATGGTGAGGCGAATGAATGTCTGGTAATCCTCAGCCTGGTCACGCTTGACCTCGCGTACATCGATGCCGCGCTCTTTGGCGATCAGCGGCGCATTCACCACATTGACCGAATCCAGTAGCGGTGCCAAAAGGCCCTGCAGGATAATGGCGGTTAGCGGCTGGCAATTGAGCCCCGCCGCCGCGCCTTCATACTCGATCGTCGCACCCACTAGGCCGCTTTCGGTTACCTGGCCGGCAAAGGATCCGAGCTGCTCCGCCAGTTTCATATAAGGCGCCAGCTTCTGCATATCCTCGGCCGCGACGGACGGCGTGTTGACCGCATTGGTCACGCCGCCAGTGAGAAGATAATCGCTCATCTGCTCAGCCACCTGGCGGGCAACGTTCTCCTGGGCTTCATCCGTTGAGGCGCCGAGATGCGGCGTGGCGATCACCTGATCCAACTCGAACAAGGGGTTGTCCCGCGCCGGCTCGGTTTCAAACACATCGAGCGCCGCACCGGCCACATGGCCACTTTCGATCGCGGCTTTAAGGTCGGCTTCGACCACCAGGCCGCCGCGCGCGCAATTGACGATATGCACACCGGGCTTGGTCTTGGCTAAGGCATCGCCGTCGATAATGCCGCGCGTCTCGTCGGTTAGCGGCACATGCAGCGTGATGATATCGGCGCGCTGCAACAGCTCATCAAGCGCCACACGCTCTACCCCGAGATTGTTGGCGCGTTCGGGAGAAAGGTAGGGGTCGTAGGCGATAACGCGCATTTTGAGGCCAAGCGCCAGTGTCGCGACAATCGCGCCGATATTACCGCAGCCAATAATGCCGAGCTCTTTCTTACACAGCTCCATCCCCATGAAACGGCTCTTTTCCCACTTGCCGGCGCGGGTCGAGCGGTCGGCCAGTGGGATTTGCCGGACCAGCGACGCCATCAGGGCAATGGCGTGCTCGGCCGTGGTGATGGAATTGCCGAACGGCGTGTTCATCACCACGGCACCGCGCGCCGTGGCGGCGGCGAGATCGATATTGTCGACGCCTATACCGGCCCGCCCAATGACCTTGAGATTATCCGCCGCCTCAATGATCTCGGCGGTCGCCTTGGTGGCAGAGCGCACGGCGAGGCCGTCATAACCCGCAATAATCGCTTTCAACCCATCGGGCTCAAGGCCGGTATTTACGTCGACCTCAATCCCGCGCGCGGTGAAAATTTCTGCGGCCAAGGGGCTCATTTTATCGGAAATCAATACTTTCGGCATGATGTGCTCTTTTTTTTAAACTGCGTGTTTGGCGCGGATTTCGGACCAGGCCCAATCGAGCCACGGCAATAATTTTTCGAGATCGCTCTCTTCCACCGTACCGCCGCTCCAAATGCGTAAACCCGGCGACGCCGCCCGGTGAGTGGCGATATCGAACGCGGCACCTTCGGCTTCAAGCATTTTCGTGAATGTACCAACAATATCCCAGCGCGCGCTTTCCTCTAACGCGGCGAACCAATCCTCGGTAATGCTGAGACAAAGCGAGGAGCGTGAGCGCGTCGCCGGATCGCGCGCCAAAAATTCGACCCACGGCGTGCGTGCCACCCAATTGTCAACCACGGCAAAATTGGCCTCGGCGCGGGCAACCATGCCGGGGCCGCCGCCGATACTTTCGACCCAGCGCAGCGCATCCAAGGCATCCTCGATGGCGAGCATCGAGATGGTGTTGATGGTCGCGCCGCGAAAGATACCCTCGATAATTTTTTGTTTTTTGGCGAGGCGGAACAGCTTGGGAATGGGCCAGGGCGGGGTAAAGCTCTCCAGCCGCTCAGCCGCGCGGGGGCCGAGCAACATCATGCCGAAGCCGGCCTCGCCGCCCATCGCTTTCTGCCACGAATAAGTCACCACATCGAGCTTGTGCCACGGCATTTCATGCGCCAGCACACCCGACGTCGCATCGCAAATCGTCAGACCCTCACGATCATCCGCAATCCAATCGCCATTCGGCAGGCGCACGCCCGACGTGGTGCCATTCCAGACGAATACACTGTCGCGCTTGGCATCGGTCTGGCTCAGGTCCGGCAATTCGCCGTAAGGCGCGCGGATGATGCGATGATCGAGCGGGCGCAGTTGAGTTTCACCGTCAATCACCCATTGCTCGCCAAAATTCTCCCAGGTAATAAAATCCACGCCGCGCGCACCGAGGAGCGACCACATCGCCATCTCCAT
>JABIXB010000187.1 GCA_018666805.1 Rhodospirillaceae bacterium
ATCTGACGCAGCAAATTCAATACATCTTCATCGGAATATCGCTTCCTTGCCATCCCAAAACCTCCACATGTTCGCAAAATATCACGAATTACGTGGCTCAGTTATAGGGGGGCAGGACACCGCCACTTCCCCGAATAGACTTCCAACCCTTCTCCACTTAGACTCCCCGCCGCGCAGGGGGGGTCGCCAATCTGGCGACAGGGCCAAGGGGAAATAGAATTATGCAGATTGAGGAATTTTTTGATCGTGGCAACATGATCGACCTCAGTTTCTTCAATTTCAGCAACGCGATCACGGCAGCCTATTTTGCCGACGCGGAACTTCGCATTCTCAAGGTGAATAAGAATTTTCGCTCCTTTTTTCCGGTGCTTGGAAACGTCTCGAACGCCTATTTTCCGGATGTGCTGGAACAACTCGGCGTGGCGCTTGAAGATATCCGCTCCTTCTCGGACAAATTAGAGAAGGATGGCCGTGTTCTCATTCCACAAATTTCGCTTGTGATAGAGGGTGAAGAACGAATTTTCTCGCTCCTCTCGACGCGCACCACCGACAGTAATTTTTCCTACCTCAACGGCGTGCAGGGCCAATTTGTCGACCGCACCACCGAGTTTGAACTCAGACGGGAGCGCGAGCGATTGCTGGAGGACAAGCTGCGCGATAGCGAGATTATTGCCGATAAAACTCTCCAGCTCGAGAATCTTGCCAACCGTCTTGCCAAATATCTCTCGCCGCAGATTTACAATTCCATCTTTACCGATTCGGCCGCGACCAAAGACAGTTTCGCGCGCAAGAATTTGACCATCTTTTTCTCGGATATTGTCGGCTTTACCGATATCAGCGATGGCATGGAGCCCGAGCGGCTGGCCTTTCTGATCAATACCTATCTGAGCGAAATGTCGAACATCGCAATTGAGTTCGGCGGCACCATCGATAAGTTCATTGGCGACGCCATCCTGATATTCTTTGGTGACCCGGAAACCGAAGGCGACCAGGAAGACGCCATCAAATGCATCAAGATGGCGATTCGCATGCGTGAGCGCATCAATGAGCTGCAAAAGACATGGCAAGCCCAAGGCATTTCGAAACCGCTCCGCGTGCGCATGGGAATCAATACCGGGTTTTGCACGGTGGGGAATTTTGGCTCCGACCACCGCCTCGAATACACAGTTCTCGGAAGCCCCGTGAATCTCGCCGCCCGCCTGGAAGCGGCGGCAGAGGCCGATACAATCCTTATTTCCGAATCGACCCGCCTGCTCATTGGCGATATCGCCAAATGTACTTTTGTGCAGGAAATAACGCCAAAAGGATTCGTCCGCCCGGTTCCCATCTACAGGCTGGACGGCCTGACTGATTCCGCAACGCTCGGCGTGCCAATGAAACATGTCGGCGAACATGTCGAAGTCAATATTGCCGACAGTCGCAATATCCGCGAAGCAATCGCCGAGCTAAAACGAATCCAGGAAGAGTTCGAGCAAAAACTGAGCGCGGCTGACTAAACCCGCCGGCGCTGGTCTATGCCGGCAGGCGAGTCAGATAGACGTTGATCTGATCGTCATTGGTCGGCACATGCGAAACGATGTAGGACGCGCCCTCGGCCTTGAAGAACACAGTGCCGCTATTGCCCGGCCCTTCCGTCGCAACAATTTCGGCCCAGATTTTCTCGCCCAGAATCTTCTGGGCGGAATCAACTTGGTACTGATCGAACATTTGCTGCGTCGCCGCACCCAATTCAACGATTTTTCCGTCCCGCGCCACACGGAATACCGGGTCGGGCTTACGGTCAGGAAAATCCGCCACGGATTCAAAACGCCGCGTTTTGTAGCGTGTGGCAACAGAAGAGTAGATGCCGACACAAACCGGAAACGCAAAAGCCAGAAATATCGACAATATAGCCAAGCTGGGGCGCTCGCTAAACTCGACGCCAAGCAATTCGAAGGGATTGCCAAGGCCGCGTAGCCACGGCACCAAAAGCTGGCCATAAACATTGATCAACGTACCGACGACCGCGGCGACAACGTATGTCGAGCGATCTTTGATTTTTTCGACAACCAATCGACGGATTAGGCGGAAATCCATTCGACCAACCTCACAAGCAGTTACGAATCCTCACCCAACGCGGACTTAACTGCCTAATACATTGGCGCAGATACTTTTAAAATACAAATTGGAGTGATCAGGTTCGTGAGTGAGCCATGAACGGATCAAGGTTTTCAAGAAATCCGAGTTCCTGAAACTCGACCTCGACGGCGATGCTGCCGGCCGTCTGGTCAAATTTCGGCTCGCTGGCTGACCCCTTCGCGCGCACCCATTGCTGTGTCTGGGAATGTGCTTCAGCAATTTCGGCGGGGCGCAATTCACGCGCGACATGTTCGCGGTTGGTGACAGCCTGGTTATGCTCCCAGCCCGGCGGCAAATTGACCACCGCCAGATTGAGCCACTTATAGGCAGCGACGAGATCGCGCGAAACACCGTCGGCCATGGCGTACATATAGCCTAGATGATGCTGTGCCGAAGCATTATCCCGCGCCGCCGCCGCGCCATACCATTTGAGCGCCGCGTGAGGATCAGGCGCGCCATTCAGGCCCATGCGATAGGCCGAGGCGAGCTTAAATTGCGCCGCGGCATCGCCATTCTCCGCCTTTTGGCGCCACATTTTCATCGCAATAGCCTGTGGATCACCCGCGCCGACATAGCCTGAGACATCGCGCAGTACGGCGCCGTGGCCAACCGAAAGCGCCAGGCGCGGTGCGCGCGCATCTTCGGCAAATTGCGTGGAGTCCGGCGCATCGGGCGCCATAACATCGCCCCACAGGGAGGCAAAGAAGTCATTTCCAGAAGAAGTGCAGCCCGTTACTGCAATCAACAGTGCGGATGAAATAATTACTGTTTGAATATTCCTCATGGCTACTTCTCCTACATTCCAATATGGCAAGGTTTGTATCGACCATGAAAAAATCATTACATATTTATTAACTAAGCGATGTGAACGCCATCACAATTAGTTGCCCCCGCGCAACTAATTCTTGTATTCACGTCATTGTTCCCTTTCAGACTTCCAGACATCAACAAGGGCGCGACGATCCATTTTACCGCGCGCCGTCTTTGGCAGGGCGGCCATGACGATAATCTGCTGTGGTACTTTCGCCTCGGCCAATCTGGCGCGGCAATGGGCGAGAATGTCTTCGCGCGAAAGTTCAGCGCCGGGCTTCAGCGCCAGGCAAAGCACCACCGCTTCACCGTGAATGTCATCCGGCACACCGATTGCGGCGGCCTCGGCCACGCTCGCCAGTTCCAGCACAATATTGTCGATCTCGCGCGGCGAGATATTGATGCCGCCGCGAATGATGATTTCCTTGCTGCGCCCGGTGAGGAAGAGATAGCCGTCTTCATCCAAATATCCGAGATCGCCGGTTTGGATCCGGCCGGTGGCGTGGGTGTGAAATGATCCGTCGGCCCTGAGATAGCGGTATACCGCGCCCTTGCCGCGCTCGACCTCGACCGCACCGGCCTCGCCCGCCGGCAGAGCAACACCGTCGGCATCGACAATGCGTAAGGTTTGATTGGTAAGCGGCCTGCCGACACTGCCGAAACGCCGGCTGTTCTCATCACAACCGGCAATCCAATTGATCTCGCTGGCGCCGAATCCTTGCGCGATAGGAATTTGGTAACGCGCCTCAAAGGCCGTCCAATCCTCGCGTAAAAGCGGCGCCGAGCTCGAGAAGATATAACGCAGATGCGGCAGGTCCGCGCCGGTGATGGCGTGCGGGCGATTATTGAGCATGTTAAGAGTGGTCGGGTTACCTGCGGCAATCGTGGCGCGGTATTTGGCCAACCAATCGAAATAACGGCTATGCGAAAATTTACGCGCCAATAAGAGCGTCGCGCCAACCGAGAGCGGTGCGAGTACGCTCAAGACCTGCGCCGAGACCCAATTGAAAGAGCGGAAATCGAGCACGCGGTCCGCTGCCGTTATGCCGAACGCTGCCGCCGTCGGCCGAACGTTAGCGGCGAGCTCGCCATACCCACAGACGATGCCCTTGGGTGTCGATTCCGTACCTGAGGTATAGAAAATCGAAGCGATATCGCCGAGCCCATTTACTGGCGGAATAATGCCATCCGCCGGCAAGTCGGCAATTTCAGCGAAAAACCCCCTGCCCTCTGAATCGCGCCATTCGCCAAGCGCCTGCCACTCACCGCCGCTCTCTTCGGCCAAGCTCCCTTCAGCGAAGCTCTCAACGCCGAGGCCTTCCTCATAGAGCACCAAGCGCGCACCAACGGCGCGCAGGATGTCGCTAAAATGGGCGCGGTTCATCTCGACATTGATGGTGCAAATGGTGGCGCCATAAGCCAGCACAGCGATATAAACAGCCAGATGCTCGAGCGAATTACCGGCCAGCAGCGCCACCCGGTCATTCGCTTTGAAACCGCGCGCGGTGAGATAATGCGCGATTTGACGCGACAGGCGAAACATCTCGCCATGACTGATCGATTTGCCCTGGTCGATGCTCTCGATAAAAACTTTATCAGGGAAGCGGCGATTGTTCGCCTCGAGCCAGGCAAGAAAGCCCTCGCCCGCTCCGTCTTCCGGCATGTTCTTGCTGTTCATAATTTGCAGCCTACTATCTGCACAAGTGGACAGCCAAGTAATCCGAGTTAGGTTTAAAATATGAAAAGCGTACTTGTTCTCCAACATACGGAAGCAGAATTTCTCGGCCTGATCGAGGATCATCTTGAGAGCCGCAATATTGGCTTTCGCTATGTCCGCCCTTTCGCCAACCGGGGCTGGGTACCGCCCAAGGCTGAAGACCAGGATGCGCTGATTCTGTTGGGCGCCGGGCCGTGGGGGACGCTGAGCGAGCCCGTCCTGCCGAGCCTTAAGCGCGAGCTGAAATTAACCCGGCAATTTCTCGAATCGGGCCGCCCGGTGATCGGCTTCGGCGCCGGCGCGCAAATCCTCGCCCTGGCTGCCGGCGGTGGCGTCGAGGTGAATGATTTGTGTTTTCGCGTCGGCAGCGCGCGCCGCGCTACCGATTCCGCGCTCAACGGATTCTTACCCGATAGCTTTCCCGAGATCGTCTATATGCGCGACCGCCCCGTGCCACCGCCGAGCGCAACCGTGCTGGCCGAAAACGCCGACGGCCACGCCGCGATTTTTCAAATTGGCGCGAACAGCTTGGGTTTCCACGGCCATCCCGGCATCAAATCGGCGATGATCGAGGATTGCGTGATGGAATTCGAAGACAGCCCGGACAATGTCGCCGAGGGTCTCGCGGCGTTACGTGCGGTGCAGCCCGAATGCGCCGCCGCGCTCAGCCAGATCATGATCGGCGTCGTACAAATCACCGGCCTGATGCGCCCCTCGCATGATGAAATTTCGCAGGCCGCCAGTTAACTATAGATTCTCGTTGCGGGAAGGCTATTTCCCAATATATACGTGTAGAATTCACCACACGGATGAAATTGGAATCATGGCCGAAAAACTTGTCATTATCATGGTCAACACCGACCCCCGTAACGGCGAGGAATTGGGCGCGCCGTTTTTTCAGGCCACCGTGGCAGCGGCGATGGATTATGAGGTCGAGGTGATTTGCACCGCGACTTCCGGCCAGCTCATGAAAAAGGGCGTGGCGGAAAAATTGACCGTCAAAGAGGGCTCGCCCAAAAACGTCTACGAGTTTATTCAGGACGCGCACGGCGCGGGGGTGAAGTTTTTTTGCTGCTCGCCCAATCTCGACCTCTTTGATATGACCGAAGATGATCTAATTCCTGAATGCGAGGGCATTGTCGGCGGCGCCTATGTGATCGAACAGGTCATGGAAGACGACGAGACACGGGTTCTCACCTATTAAGCGAGAGAAAGCGCTTCGATGAACCAGGCCTCAGCCGCGATTGGCGACCCGTTATCCGAATCTCCCGCCGTGGCGCGCGAAGAGCTGGAAGCGGTCTTTGCCGATATTCAGTCGCATCCGCTCTACGACCACGAGCTTAACGGCTGCCTCAATTGCGGCATCTGCACCGCGACCTGCCCGTCGGCGCATTATTACGATTATTCGCCGCGCGAGATCGTGCAATTGCTGTGGACCGAAAATCTTGAAGGCATCCACGATGCCATGCAGGAAAAAATCTGGGCCTGCGCCCAATGCTACACCTGCGCCGCGCGCTGCCCCTTCGGCAATTCGCCGGGCGGGCTGGTGATGATTATGCGCGAGGCGGCGATCAAGCACGGCATGGAATCGGCCAAGGAAGTATTGCGCCCGTTCTCACGTGTCATGCTGAAAGTCATCTCGACCGGCAATCAACTCGCGCCCAACATGATCAACGCCGAACATTTCCCCGATTGGGGGCCGCATATCAGCAAGGTGGACGCGCCCTTGACGGTGCTGAGGAAGGCCATTCCGATGCCGACCCTGCACACCCTGGAGACGGCCTGGGAGGTCAATCTCAAGACCTCGCTCGAGCTTTATGTGATTTGGGAAGAATCAGGCGTCCTCGACCAGTTGGAGACCATGGACGAAAACCTCTTCGACGTGATCACCGACATCATGGAAGAGAAACGCGACGATTATGACGACTGGCTCGAAGATCAGGAAGACGAAGACGGCGACGACGACGATTGAGTGAAGGGTTTGGAGGAAAATATGGACGATAACCACAACGACCAGGAACGTTTCACCGGACACGGCGCGGAGTGGCGCAATGCCGGTCTGAACGAGGACCAGGCGAACGCCGCCACATCCTGGGTCGAAGCCAAGGTCGACCGCCGCGCCATGATGGTCAACAAGGAGCGCGTCGAAGATGTGCGCGACATCATGTGGCAGCTCGAGAAGGATGGCGAAATCATCGTCCACCGCGTCGATGAGCAGCACGAGCCGGAGATGGTCAAGACGCTCTATGGCTGGGACAAGAAGATCCCGACCAACCAGCTCTGGCACCATAAATCCTGCGGCCAGTGCGGCAATATTCCGGGCTATCCGACCTCCCTCCTGTGGCTGCAAAATATGCTCGGCACACGCTATCTCGATGAGACCGACCAGACCTCCTGCACGGCGTGGAACTACCATGGCTCGGGCATCGGCAATGTGGTCAGCCTGGCCAGCGTCTTTTTACGCAACTTCCACCAGGCTTATGTCTCGGCCAAGGCGCAAGGCCTGCCGGAGGGCTATTATTATCCCCTCGTCCATTGCGGCACCTCGTTCGGAAATTACAAAGAGATGCGCGGTTTTCTGCTGCATTCGGCGGAGCTGCGCGAGCAGGTCAAGAAAATCCTCGCCAAGCTCGGCCGGCTGGTCGACGGCAAGCTGCTGATCCCGGAAGAGATCGTGCATTATTCCGAGTGGCTGCATGTTTCACGCCAGCGCATCAAAGAGCACCAGACGATCGATAGCAGCAATATCCGGGCCACCGTTCATCCCGCCTGTCACGTCTATAAGATGGTGCCGGAAGATGCGATTTATGACGATGCCATCATGGGCGGCAACCGTCTCGCCGTCACCACCGCGCTGATGCAGGAGATGGGCGCCCAGGTGATCGATTATTCGACCTGGTATGATTGCTGCGGCTTCGGCTTCCGCCACATTATTTCCGAGCGCGAGTTCACCCGCTCTTACGCCATCGACCGCAAGATCCGCGTCGCGGTCGAGGAAGCGCGCGCCGATGTGATGATCGGCCATGATACCGGCTGCATCACCACGCTCGACAAAAACCAGTGGATCGGCAAGGCGGTGGGTAAGGGTTACGAACTGCCGGTTATGGCCGATTGCCAATATGCGGCGCTGATGTGTGGCGCCCACCCCTACAAGATCGTCCAGCTCCATTGGCATGCCTCACCGTTCGAAAACCTAATGGACAAGCTCGGCATGGATTGGCGCGCGGCAAAGCAGGAATTTGAGACTTATTTGGGCGAGGTCGAAGCGGGGCGCGTGGAGACCCTCTACGACCCCAAAAACGCCATCACTTCCGGACCTGGATTTAACGCATGAGCAAACCCGTTCTGATTGTCGGCGGCGGCCCCGCGGGTCTCTCCGCCGCGCACGCGCTGGCCAGCGTCGGCCAGTCGGTTGTCATGGTCGAAAAAGAAGACCGCCTCGGCGGTGCGCCGATCCTCTCCGGCTATGCCAAACTCATCCCGTCGGGCGAATGGGCCAGGGACGCCATCGGCTCGATGGTGGCGCGGGTCGAACAGAACGCGCTGGTCGAGGCTCGCCTCAATTGCCAGGTCAACGAGTTTTCCGGCGCGCCCGGGAAATTTCAAGCGCAGCTTTCAGACGGCAGCAAAATTGAGGCCGGCGCGACTATCCTGACCACCGGCTTCACCCATTTTGATTCGATCAACAAACCCGAATGGGGCTTCGGCACGTATGACGATGTGGTAACGACAACCCAGGTCGAACAGATGATTTCTACCGGGGGCGGCGTGCGTTGCCCGTCGGACGGGCGCAAGCCCGAGCGCGTCGCGATCCTGCTTTGCGTCGGCTCACGCGACCGCCAGATCGGGCGCGAATGGTGTTCAAAGGTTTGCTGCACGGTATCGGCCAACTTGGCGATGGAAATCCGCGAGGAGCTGCCCGATTGCCACGTCTATATCTACTACATGGATATCCGCACCTACGGCCTCTATGAGGATCTCTATTACTGGAAGAGCCAGGAAGAATTCCGCGTCAAATATATCAAGGCGCGCATCGCCGAAGTGACCTCCGATGGCCAACGTCTGATCGTCAAGGGCGAGGACACGCTGGTGAAACGGCCGATCACCATCCCCTTCGACATGGTGGTGCACGCCATCGGCATGGACCCCAATGTCGACAATATGAAGCTCGGCGCGATCTTCGATGTCGATCTCGAAAGTCACGGCCATATTGGGCGCGGCAGTAATTACAGCGCACTCGCCACCACCAGCCGGGCCGGCGTGTTCGTCGCCGGCGCCGCGACCGGACCGGAGACGATCGATGATTCGATTTCCCAAGGGCAAGCCGCAGCCATGGCAGCGCTCGCCACACTGAACCAGAACATCGGCGCGGCATAGCGCGATGAAACAAGGCCTGGCCAAATTTGGCTTATCGCGCCGCGCGAGCCCGGAAACGTTAGTGCAAGCACCGGCGCTTAGCCTTGAGCTGAGCGGGCCGCGCCTCGCCCGTGCGCTTGAGGAACTCAGCGCCGCCTGCGAACCACAAGGCGGGGTCGAGCGGTTTGTCCGTGCACTTACCTTGAAGGCTGAGCTTTTTGAGGAAACATTCGGCAATGGCCGGGTGGAAAACCTCGACCAAGACAGTTTCAACAATGTCTGCGCCTTTGTCGCCCCGGCGCGCCGGCGCGTCGGTACCTGGTTGGCAGAACACGGCTTTGACGCGATGCGCACAGCCTGTGTGGAATTGCTGCATGGCTGGAGCGACGTCACCAGCGCCGACGCCCGTCTCGATGCTTTTCGGGCTAACTTTCCCGACGACCGCGCGCACCGCTGGACGCGTGATCTCGGTGCCGAAATCCTGCATTTCACAGCGCCGGAGATCTATCCCCTGGCAACGCGCTGGATGTGGGACCGCAATGCCAATACCGGCGTGCTACGCGAAATCTGGTATGCCGCCGATCTCGATTCAATCACCCTGGGTGTGCCCGACGATTTCCGCACCTTCCATTTACTGCGCCACGAGCTCGAAGGTTTCCTCAGCGAAAATGGCGTATTCCGCGATGTCGCCATGATGACCGACCTCCTGTGCGGTCAGATTTATGGCGATTATGTGCGCGGCCAGGGCTCGGCCTATCTGCGGGCTGATTTCTCCAGCCCGGAAGACCCGATGTTCTACGCCCGGCGCATGCTCGGCCTGGATGGCGCTGATTCCAGCCACCGCCGCTCGCGCCTCAAACTTGCCGGCGGCACGCGCCATGAAATAGCGTGGATTTCCGGGGGCCAATAAGCACCATGCCTATTCATGAAAAAACGCTCATCCGCCCGGAAAACTTGCGCGTGCAGGAAAGCCTGGAGATTGACGGCGTCGATGTGTCCGGCCACTGGAGCACCTTCATCGAAAGCCGCGCCATCACCGATTACAATGAGGCGATAGAAGACGAAGTCGCGGCGCTGCCAGGCGGCGAATATATTCACCGCTGCTGGCAATGCGGCAGTTGCACCAACTCCTGCACCGTCAATGCGATCAATGCCGAGTTCAATCCGCGCCACTGGATTTACCTCGTGCGCATTGGCATGGAGAGCGAGCTGTTGCGCGACAAGGAGATCATCTGGCAATGCGTGAGCTGCAACAAATGCACCTATGCCTGCCCGCGCGACGTCAACCCGGAAGGTGTGATGAAGTCCCTCGCCCACTGGCTCGAATTGAAAGGCCACACGGAGAAATCACCGGCCCAGCATTTTGACGAAGTCTTTGCCGGGCAGGTATTCGCCACCGGTAAGATCGAAGAAGGCCGCATCATCCGCGCCTTTTTTGCCCGCACCGGTCAGGCATTGCGCCAAGACTGGCTGATGGTTATGGCCAAGCGGCTGGTGCGTCATTTGCCGCTCAAGATGATGATCGCCATGGGCATTGGCACCATGTTCCAGCCGAAAACGCGCGGCTGGGGCCGGGCGCGCGCCGCCATCGCCGAACATATCGCCGAACAAAAAGCCCGTGAGCGCAAAGCGCTCGGACTTACGGATTAGGAGTAATCGTGAGCGCTAAATACCAGAAGGTTGGTTACTATCCGGGCTGCGCCCTGGAAGGCACCGGGCATGCTTACAACCGCTCGACCAAGGCACTCGGCAAGAAACTCGGGCTCGACCTGGTCGAGGTGAAGAACTGGAATTGCTGCGGCGCCATGGAGGTCAAGAATATTGACCCCAAGCTGCAGAGCTATCTCTCGTCGCGCGTCATGTCGATTGCCGCCAACGAGATGGGCCTGGATACGGTAATGGCGCCGTGCAATGGCTGCTACCACAACCTCAAAAAAGCCGAATATGATTTGGCCAATGACCCGGCGACGATTGAGACGGTCGAAAAGCTGTCGGGCAAGGCCGGGCACAAGGCTTACCAAGCCGAGCAGGTGGAAACCATCCACGCCCTCGATTGGATCAAACAGGCGATCGGCGAAGACGGCATCCGCGAGCGGGTTAAAAATTCGCTCTCCGGCCTCAAAATCGCCAACTATTACGGCTGTATGTACACCCGCCCACGCCATATCTTTCCCGAGAAAGACCAGGGCGGCGACAGCGAATCGACCTTACAACCGCATTACATGGACGACCTCCTGGCAGCCGCCGGCGCCGAGATTGTCGATTACCCGCTCAAAACGGCATGCTGCGGCGGCGCCCATACTCTGGCCGATTCCGATATTTCGACCAAGCTGGTGCTCAATCTGTTGCGCACTGCCGAGACGTGCGGCGCGGATGTTATCGCCACCGAATGCCCGACCTGCCATTCCGGTCTCGAAATGCACCAAATTCGCGCCGAAACCGAATTCCAGCAGAAAACCAAGCCGGTGATTCTTTATTTCACCCAGCTACTCGGCCTCGCGCTTGGCGTGAAGCCGAAAAAGCTCGGCATCCATGAAAACATCTCCGACGCCCTGCCATTGCTGAAAAGCCGGAATTTGGCATGACAAATTTTGACGCCATCGAATGCCGTATCGACCTTTTAAGCCAGGGTCAGACGGATGCCTCTGCAGCGGCGAGCGAATTACTCGCGCTCGGCGAACAGGTATTGGAGCTCTGGATTGAGGCGCGCGATGAAACCCCCGGCCAGGAAAAGCGCGAGGGCTTTCGTCTGCTGGCGCTGCACCGCCAGGGTGCGCGCGGCGAACCGTCCTTTAATGCCTGCCGCGAAACCTGCCGCGAACTGGTCTATCATTATAACCTGATCGCGCTGGAACCGGAGCACCAGGATATTGCCAAGCGAATAATGTTGGCGGCAATGGTGGCAAAACATCTATGCTTGTTTGTCGGCGGCAAGATGGCCGTGGCGGAGATTGGCGAATTTTGTTGCTCGTCGCGCGATGCGCAAGCGGCGGCGCGATAGCGACAGAGAAGAGAGGTAGAAGATGCTCGTTCTTGGCTGCGACGTACCGGAAGAACTGCTTTACGACGTGGAAAACAATATCTGGTACCGCGAAAACGACGATGGCAGCGTCACCATCGGCATGAGCGCCATTGCCGCCGCAATGGCCGGGCAGATCGTCGCCTTCACGCCGAAGAAAGTTGGCCGCACGGTAAAGCCCGGCAAAAGCTGCGCGACAATCGAATCCGGCAAATGGGTGGGCCCGGCGCGCCTCGGCTCTGGCGGCGAAGTGCTCGAGATCAATGAGACGCTCACCGCAACGCCGACAATCGCCAATGACGATCCCTACGGCGAGGGCTGGATGGTACGGGTGCAAATTCCCGATTGGGCGGACTATAAGAGCCAGCTCACCACCGGCGCCGCGATTGGACCCGCCTATGAGGCCAAAATGGCGGCCGATGATTTTGCCGGTTGCGCCGCCTGAAGGCCATACTGACCTTAAGCAGGTTTGACCGAAGCATCCGGTCTCCTGAAATTTGGTTCGTGCGGTTTTTTATTTGGGCAGCCCTAAGTTTTAATTTCGATAAGCATGATTGAGAGTCACTGCCGGCTTAAGCGGGTTTGCGTATCATTAATATATTGAAACGGCTTGCAAGGCCTGGAAATGGCATGAACGGGCGAAATCGGCGAATGCCGACTAAGCGGCAGCCAGAAGCCTTTATTCCATCATTCCAAAGCGATTTCGACCGGCCACGCATTAATAGAAATCTGAACTCGCCACTTGAAGCACCGCGCCGAGTTTCCTGCTTACTCCACGAAGCCATCTCCTCAGATTTTGTAAATAGATCATTGATCGAGAACAGCCCCAATCGATCACTGATAAACCCAACCCCGCCCGGCCGCAAATTCGCTGATATATTGGTCAGACAATTGAGCCATGCTTCATCTGAGGTTATGTGGTGGATTGTCCCGATGCTATTGATAATGTCGAACGGCTCTCCAATATTTCCGAGATCCTTACGTGAGAAATCCTCTCGGATGAGGCTGATCGAATCATCAGTCTTGCTGTATTTCTCCTTTAATTTTTCTATTGCAGCCTCTGATATGTCCAATCCGACAGTCGCCCGGCTACTCAGAGTGCGGCGATAAAAATCTATCCAATGACCTGTGCCCGATCCGATGTCCAGAACCCGTGGCCGATCGATTGCCTGATTATGCTCGAACAACAGAGTGAGAATGTTGGTTTCGATACAAGAATAATGATAGGCGCTATAAAGCAGCGTCGTATCGGCGCTCATTGTACTCTTGTCCGATACGTCGGGCATCAATGTGTAACGCGAATTGAAATAGCGTTCAGAATTAATCGGTTGAAATGCTGCTGATGAAACGGCCTGCCGAACCAAACCCTTGGCTGTATTCGTACTCGTCCGGAGGTCTCGTAGAAATTATTTCATTTCTTTGATTTTAACTATATGATTATTTAACTTTATTTTTATTTCACAATTTTTACAATAATAATAATATTAATATATGTTTATCATTGGGTCATTCAAAAAATTAACCCGCAGAATTTCTCACCTAACATACATTATTTTTCAACATAATCATATGTTTGACAGAGAAAACTCCGACTGTAATTCGTAATCGCAAGTAGCGTGACAGCAATTGTCGGTGGCAAGAAAAATAATTATGATTTAGCAACCTAAATAGTGATCAGCCACCTTCGTTACTCCGAATGGGCTATCAGATGTCCCACTAGTTGCTTATTCACCGTGCGAGAATTTACGCCGGTGTGCGCCGAGCGATTTCGTATTTCAGGGCAATTTGAACACAAACGGATGCGCCGCTGCCTTGGCGGCAACCCCCCGCAGCCCGTCAATGAGGTGCAAGCTCTTGACGAACAGATATCTAGATTTGCGTGGTATGTACTTCGCTACCTCGACCCAAATCGCCGTAACTTTTCACGAAGTGGTGGTGTAACCCGCCTCTTTCCAAGCGAAAAGCCCGCCGTCGAGGTGAAATGCCTGGCGGTGCCCGGCGGCAAGCAACAGCTCCGCCGCGCGCTCTGAACGGCCACCGATAAAGCACGCTAAAACCGTTTTCTTGTCCCCGGCACTGGGCAGCGCCGACGCATCGAAACGCGACAGCGGAAACGGCACGGCGCCCGGAATATGCTCATCCTGGAACTCATCAGGTTCGCGCACATCGACTAAAATGGCCTGATCATCATCCAACCACTTTTGTACAGTACTCGCATCGACATCGACGAGGCTTTGTCTTGAATTACTGTTCATAATTTCATTTTACAATATATTTTAATTTTATCAACATTTATCTATAATTTATTGTTAATAAAATTATTTACAAATTTATAATGTTAATTATGTCTTATAGCGTTGATATAGCAGATTATTTTCCTAATGTTTCCCGTGAAACATGGGTATATTCCCCATGATTGATCCTGCCCCGCCAGAAGTCTGAGTCTCAAACCCGGAATCACCAGTCGGCCAAGTCCTGCAGAATCAGTTTATAAACAGACAGTCGCAGTAAAATGTTCGTGCGCAAGACCTCCAAATTAGCTTATTTATAGTGTGTAATTCCCGGCCGCACTTTAGAATGCCGACAATTATTACAGCCCGCCAAATAAAGCCATATGCAGCTTAGCAGGACAGATGGGCATCACAGGACGCGCGCCCGAAGGCGCCGCATTGTAAGGAGTGAAGTAGATGACAGACGCCGCCGTGACCGAAGAAACTCTGACCAACCACAAAAGCATGTCGCTGATCGTGACCAAGGGCACGTTGGATTGGGGTTATCCGCCTTTTATCCTCGCCACCACGGCTGCCGCGATGGGGCTCAAGGTCTCCATGTTCTTCACTTTTTATGGCCTCAATTTGCTGCATAAGAATCTCGATCTGGGAATTTCCACGCTCGGCAATCCGGGCATGAAAATGCCGATGATGGGCATGCATATGGGGATGCCCAACATGATGGGAATGATTCCCGGCGTCGACGGCATGGCCACCGGCATGATGAAAAACCTGATCAAGAAAAAGGGCGTGGCGTCGATTGAAGATCTGCGCGAGGCGGCCGTCGAATCCGATGTCGGCATGATCGCCTGCCAGATGACGATGGACCTGTTCGAATATGAGATGAAAGATTTGATCGAGGGGCCAGAATTGGGCGGCGCCGCGACCTACATCGAAACTGCGACCAAATCTGACATCAACCTGTTCATTTGAGCGCGCAGGCCTTAACCAGCAAACCGGAGTAACACTTTAAAATGGCTACCCAAACTCTCGACACCAAGGGGCTGAACTGCCCGCTTCCCATTCTCAAAGCCAAAAAGGCGCTGGGCGGCTTATCGACCGGCGACACGCTCGAAGTTCTCTCGACCGACCCCGGCGCGGTGAAGGATTTTGAGGCGTTTTGTCGCCAAACCGGCAATGAATTACTCGAATCGAACGAGGATAGCGGCGTATACTCCTTCCTGATCAAGCACACGGCATAAGCTGGCTGGGTGTGCCTGCGCGGGCTTGTCCGCGCCTGCATAAACAGTGCAACATCAGGTGGGACGGTTGGGCTGGTACCAACAAATAACGCGCATTGAGCCGTTTGACGACGCGCCGCTTGATGCCGATCTCGTCGCGGCGTTTGAACGTGGCGCTGCGGCGCATGAGCCTCGGCGAAGCGTGCGCTTCTATACGCCGACCTTCAAATCCTACGAGACAAGCGAACTCAAGGACTGTGGCAAGAACAGCTTCCCCGCCTTTTCCATCACCGGCGGCGCCTGCGCGCTCGACTGCGACCATTGCCGCGCCAAGATATTACAGCCAATGATTCCGGCGACCAACCCGGAGATGCTCGACAGCCGTGTGCGCGACCTGATCATGCTGCAGGACCTGAAAGGTTTTCTTCTTTCCGGCGGCTCAAACCGGCGCAACGAAGTGCCCTATGAGCGCTACCTGCCGACCGTCGAAAAACTCAAGCACGACTATCCGCATCTCCGCATCGCGGTGCACTCAGCGCTTCTCGATCAAGCGCGCGCCAAGGGTTTGGAAGCGGCAGGCGTCGATGTGGCAATGACCGATGTGATCGGCGCGCAAGAGACAATCCGTGAGGTCTATCACCTCGAACGCTCGGTCGATGATTTCGAGGCAACGCTCGCGGCACTCAGAACAACGCGTATGGAAATCGTACCGCACATCGTAATCGGCCTCCATTACGGTACGCTTAAAGGCGAGTTCAATGCGCTCGACATGATCTCGCGCCACGCCGTCGATGCGCTGGTACTGGTTATCGTCATGCCTTACTACGCCGCGCCGGAAACGCCGTTCGACACGATAGCGCCGGGCGAAATCGCGCAAGTGTTCCGCGCCGCGCGCCAGCGCCTCCCTGCCCTCCCCCTCCTGCTCGGCTGCGCCCGCCCACCCGGCTTGCACAAGCTCGCGGTCGACAGCTACGCCCTGATGGCCGGCCTCGACGGCATCGCCTTTCCGGCTGAGGGCATCAAGGGGGTCGCCGATATTTTGGGCCGCCCAGTGTCGCAGGAACATGCCTGCTGCTCGATGGCGGTGGACGGCGCCTTACAGGCCGGGCGCGCGGCATGATGCTCTCCGCCCTCCCCGATGTGCTGGTGATCGGCCTCGGCCCGGCCGGCAGCATGGCGGCAGCAACGGCGGCGCACGCCGGGCTCGACGTGTTGGCGATCGAGCGCAAGCAGCAGGGCGGCCAGCCGGTGCAATGCGCCGAGTTCATCCCCAACATGGTGGCGCGCGATTTTGGCGACCTCGACCCGGTCGCGGCCCAGCCGGTGGCGCGCATGCTGTCCTTCGTCGAGCAGGATCCGGCCGACATCAAAGAGAATTTTCCCGGCGCCATGATCGACCGCGCGTTGTTCGATGCGACGTTGGCCGAACGGGCCGAAAGTGCCGGCGCCGATTGCCGCTTCGCCAGCGCCGTACGCAGCATCGCCGAAGACGGTAGCATCACCCTGGCCGATGGCACGCGCATCCGCCCGCGTGTATTGATCGGCGCCGACGGGCCGCGCTCGCGCCCGGGCCAGGCGATCGGCGCGGCCAACACCGAGTTTGTCGAGACGCGCCAGATTACGGCGCAATTGCTTGAGGCGCATGACGGCACCGATATTTTCCTCAGCGCCGAAATCGAAGGCGGCTATGGCTGGCTCTTCCCGCGCGCCGGCGTCGCCAATATCGGCCTTGGACTTCGGCCCGAAGCGCGCCATCGCCTAAAACCGCTACTCGAAAGTCTACACAAAAAACTGGCGGATGAGGGCCGGGTTGGGCGTGAAATAATTTGCACCACCGGCGGCCCGATACCGGTCGGCGGACCGGTTCAACCGTTAGGCTTGCTCGGCGAGACGGCGGTGCTGTTGGCCGGCGATGCGGCCGGGCTGACAAACCCGGTAACCGGCGCCGGGATATCAAGTGCCGTGCAGTCGGGCGCGCTTGCCGGCACTGCCGCCGCCGAATGGCTGGGCGGTGACGAAGCGGCGCTCCAGGATTATGCGGACGAACTGGAAGATTTGTTCGGCGCCTCGCTGCGCCGCGCCCTCAAACGGCGGCGCGGTGTGCTGGCGGCGTATCAAGGCGGCGGCAAACCGGGACCGGCGGATTTACGCCACGGCTGGGTCGGCTATCCAGAATATTGGGCGGCTTAAGACATGAGCTGCAACGACATGCCGAAAGACCCAGCCCCCGATTTCACCGGCGAAAGCAAAACAGCAGACGTCAACGCGGCAGCGGCGATGCAGCCGCGCGCGCCCGAGAGCGTGCCGGCGGAAAGCCGCAACGGCGGCCGCGTGCGCGGCAATGACAAAGCGCCGAAAGGGCTCTATGCGCCGAACCGCAATATCATGACGCCGAACATGCGCTCGCCGGAATATGTCCAGCTCTCGACCGCCGCCGCGATCACGCTCGGCATCATGCGCGGCAACATGCACCGCACCTCGTGCACGCGCTGCCTCAATCTGTTGCTGACCTACCCCGAGGGCTGCCGCGCCAATTGCGCCTATTGCGGCCTGGCGCGCCACCGCGAGGCTGAGCGCGATTATGCCGACCGCAATTTTATCCGCGTCGACTGGCCGGCCGTGCCGTATGACGAAGTATTGGAGATCGTCGCTTCGGGGCGTGATGGCGGGCGCTTTCACCGCATGTGCATCTCGATGATCACCCACCCCAATTCGGAACGCGACACGCCTGACATACTCGGCCAATGGACAGCGCGCATTCCTGATATTCCAGTTTCGATCCTTTCCAATCCGACGACTATGAGCACCGGCGATGTGCAGGAGCTGCACGACCTCGGTGCTGATATCTTCACCGTTGCCCTCGACGCGGCGGCGCCGGAACTGTTCGAACGCACGCGCGGGCGCGGTGTGCAGTCGCCGCATAGCTGGGATAAATATTGGCAAATCCTCGACGCGGCGGCGGATATCTTCGGCCCGGAAAAATTCGGCGCCCACCTGATCGTCGGCATGGGCGAGAGCGAGCATGATGTGCTGAGCCAGGTGCAGCGCCTGCGCGACATGGGCGGGCATAGCCACATGTTTGCCTTCTTCCCCGAAAAGGGCTCGCTGATGGACCACCTGCCGCCGGTGCCACGGCCGCAATGGCGCCGCGTGCAACTGGCGCGCTACCTGATCGATTACCGCGATGTTCGATTGGACCAGATGGAATTCGATGGAGACGGCCGCCTCAATGGCTACGGCATCGCAGAGAATGAACTGCAAGCGATCGTCGAAAGCGGCCTGCCGTTCCGCACCTCGGGTTGCCCGGGCAAGGAGGCGGCGGATGTTTCGGCCTGCGACCGGCCGTATGGCGATTCGCCGGTGAGCGATATCGCCAGCTATCCCTTCGCGCTCAACAAGAGCGACATCCGCAAGGTGAAGCGGCAGCTTCTTCGTGACAGTTAAGCGCGAACGCCACTTCAGGGTCATCGATACCGGCATCCGCGACGGGCGCAGCAACATCGCCTTCGATCGGGCGCTGATCGAGGCGCGCAAGGAAGACGCGATTCCCGACACCATCCGCTTCCTGCGCTTCCGCCCCGCCGCGCTGGTCGGCGTGCATCAAATTCTCAGCCACGAAGTGCGGCTCGACTATTGCCGCGAAAAAAACATCCAGGTCGGGCGGCGCATCACCGGCGGCGGCGGGCTTTATCTCGACGAAGGGCAGATCGGCTGGGAGCTGGTGTTCAAGCGCACCAGCCTTGGCATCACCGATCTCAGCGACCTCACCAAGCGCATCTGCGAGGCGGCGGCCGATGGCATCACCCGCATGGGCTTGGCTGAGCTTGGCCTGAAGGCGGGGTACCGCCCGCGCAACGACATCGAGGTCGAGGGCCGCAAGATCAGCGGCACCGGCGGCATCTTCGACGGCGACGTGCTGTTTTACCAAGGCACGCTGCTGATCGATTTCGACCCGGCGGATATGATCGCCGCGCTCAAGGTGCCGGTCGAAAAACTGGCCAAACGCGACCTCGATTCCGCCCGCCACCGGGTGGTTACCCTCAGCGACCTGTTAGGCGATGCCCTGCCGCCGCTCGAGAAAATATACGAATGCCTCCTCGCCGGTCTCGCCGATGGCCTCGGCATCACCCCCGAATGGGGCGAAATCAACGCCGACGAAGAGCTGCGGTCGCAGCGCGCGCATGACGAAGAAATTGGCACCGATGAATACGTCACTTCCATAGATGCGCCGGAAACAGACGACAGTCTGCAAAGCGCCAGCTTGACCACCAGGGGCGGCACATTGCGTGCTGATATT
Source organism: Rhodospirillaceae bacterium (assembly GCA_018666805.1). Classification (GTDB taxonomy): domain Bacteria; phylum Pseudomonadota; class Alphaproteobacteria; order UBA828; family UBA828; genus PTKB01. Next base: position 19,769 of record JABIXB010000187.1, read on the forward strand.
CGCCTTGAGGGAACAAATCAAAACATCATCCGCGAGGCCCTGATCACCGGCGACCTGTTCGTCACCCCCACCCGCACCGTGCTCGATCTCGAAGCGGCGCTGCGCGGCAAGCCGACCGACAAAGCGGGCGCGGCGGTGGCAGAATTTTTTGCCACCGGCGGCCCTGGCGCGGATGCCGACCTGCTCGCCCTTACGGCGTATGATTTCCGCAACCTCGTCGAAGCCGCCCTGCGCCAACTCACCTTCCGAATCAAAGGCGGATGCCTTCTGCGCGGCCATCTGATCGGCCCCGCCACGAACTCCAAGCCTACGCTTGTGTTCCTGCATGACGGCCTCGGCTGCGCCCGCCTGTGGCGCGACATCCCGCACCGCCTGTCCGCCGCCACCGGCCTCGGCGCGCTGCTCTATGACCGGCAGGGCTGCGGCGATTCCAGTCCAGTGGCGGACACCCCGCCTGACAGAAATTATATACGCGAGGAGGCATTGAGCGTGGTCCCGAAAATCCTTAAAGGCGCCGGCATCCGCGATGCCATCCTGATCGGCCACAGCGACGGCGGCGCCATCGCACTCGCCTTCGCCGGCGCTTACCCCGAGCTGGTGCGCGGTGTGATTGCCGAATCGGCGCACCTCTTTCGCGAGGACAAAACGCTATCCGAAATCCGTGCCCAGGTAGCTGATTTCGCGGCCGGCGATCTGCGTGCCCGGCTTGAGCGTTATCACGGCGCCAAGGCCGGCCCGACCTTCAACCGCCTGGCCGAAATTTGGCTCGGCGACGGCGCGCGCGATTGGATGATCGACGATCTCGTCGGCAAGATAAGCTGCCCGGTGCTGGCGCTGAGAGGCGCCGAGGATGAGTATTTTTCCGCCGCGCAAAACACCGCCATTGCCGAAGCGATTGCCGGCCCGGTCGAGTGTGTCGAACTCGAAAACTGCGCCCATGTTCCACATCATCAGGCACGCAAAAAGACGCTCGCAGCCATGGCGGAATTTATTGAGCGGGTTGTAGAGGATTCTTGTACCAACGGGTCTCAGGAATGACCCGTTGTATGTTCCCTCAAAGGCCGGGCGGCGGCATCCGCCGCCTTGGCTTCCTCGTATTAACTCGGGCGCGTGGTCACGCTTTCAGGTCTTTTGCATTAGTACGTTAGGCCCATATTGGTATTGTTTTGTGATTGGGCGCGAATTGGCGGAAACCGGGACTTTTCTAAATAACACCCCGGCACAACATACCATGGATGGTAGGCTGGCCAAAATTTACCGGTGCGCGAAGCGATATGGCAATCAGCGAAACATATGAGCCGACCGGCACCCTGAAGCCTGTCGCTGAAGGCGTGTGGATTGTAGACGGCCCGCTGATCCGCTTCGGCTATCTCGGTCTTAAATTCCCCTTCCCGACCCGCATGACGGTGGTCCGCCTGAAAGACGGCAGCCTCTGGCTCCACTCGCCGACCGACCTCACGCCATCGCTAAAAAAGGAAATCGATGAACTCGGCCCGGTGCAACATCTGATCGCGCCCAACCGCATCCACTATTGGTGGCTCGGCGACTGGGCCGCCGCCTATCCGAGCGCCCGAACCTACGCCGCGCCCGGCGTCAAAAAACAGGCGCGCAAAAACGGCCGCTTCGCTGCCTATCAGTTCGACCTCGCCTCTACCGCTACCGGCACCGCCATGGCCATGGCGCCGGACGAGATCGACATGCTGATCGTCCCCGGCGGCTATCTCAGCGAGGCGGTGTTCTTCCACCGCGCCAGCCGCACATTAATTCTCACCGACCTGATGCAAAACTACGAGCGATCGAAAATCGCCAGCCCGTTGTTCCGCTTCATGTCCCGCCTCTCCGGCGCCGCCGACCCGGACGGCAAAATGCCGTTCGATCTGCGCCTGACTTTTTTCTGGCATAGGCGGCAAATGGCCGAGGCGGTGCGGTGGATGATCGGGTGGGAGCCGGAGCGGATTATTATTGCGCATGGGCGGTGGTATGAAGCGGATGGGGTGGCGGAGTTGCGGCGGGCGTTTCGGTGGGTGGAGGGGTGCTGAGTTGATTTAGCACACCTAACAGCATTTCGCTCACGCCCGCAAATTTTCGATAAAGCAAAAATGTAACTAGGGCATTGCTTATTGTCTAAGTTTGAAATACGCGGAGCTTGGTCTCCCTAAACGAGCACGATCCTGAGGATTAAGCTGCGGCTTCGAGCTCAGCTAAATCCATGGTGAAGTCAAAGACCATCTGGATTGGCGGGTTTTCTGAATTTTGATCGTTGTAACTGTCGACATCGACTTTTAACTGCCTGCAATCACCAACGATCTGTTGGCGCCTCTGCTGAAACGATATCCGCATATGTTCAGGACTGGCTGTTCGCATATCGTCCCACAGCACCATCTGCCCGCCCGGGACTTTAACTGTGGCGGGATGCTTGACACGAACGCGACGTCCTTTCGGGTCGGTCATGTATTCTTCACGCATAGCACGAGAAATATCTTCAGCGCACCTAGCAAGTGCGGCTGATTCGGGCAACTCCCAAAGACGCTGTTTTATGGCCCATTCGCCTATCGCTTTGGAAGCGGCTGGCCAGGGTTCACCTGCCAGGCGGTACAACGAAACAATGTGCTGCATTTGCTTCATATATTTGGCCATGGATTTCTCCTATTCCAAAGCTGGAGCCGACTTCCCATATCCATCGGCTAGCGAAGATTGAACGATAAATTGACGAACATCGACTTGATAATTCCTGAACAATTCCCAGCGACCTGTTCTCTTTTGAAGCTGGCCGACAACTATCCCTGGATGGCGCTGCATCAATCTAGCGAAACCTATTAGATTTTTCTTTGAATACATTGGATCCAAGCGACCGATAAAATCAGTAAGATTTTGGCTGGGTACGCAAAAGTTTGCAGCGGCCTCGTTAGCCACTCTTTCCTCATCCGATTGATCCACCGAACCTGAAAGTAATTCGGTGTCGTCAATAATGACACCAGATTTACCGTCACCATTAAGTACGTGCTCAATTTCATGGCGAAGATTGAACCAAAAATTATCAATCCTTCCGTAGCGGAGAGTTAACCCAATTACTGGAGCCTTGTTGTTATCTATCCAAAAACACACACCTTCAATTTCTGACCTCGGAACAGGTTCAACAATTACAAAGCGTACGCCAGCTTCATGCAAGATTGTTGGAACATGGCGAATTTCTTCCGGTTCAGTCATCAATGCCTCTAAATCACCAAGTGCTGCTTGAAGTAATTTCTTAGAGTACTGAGGAACGGATAGTGCAGAAGCGAGCTGGCGAACGCGAAACAACCATGCGAGCTGAATAGTTGATATTTCTTCCTCGTGATTTCTGCGCGCAGCGTGGGAAAATCTCACCTCATCCTCCACGCTTTTCACGTTAAAGAAATTGAGAACGCGTTGCTCAACGACTTCAACGTTTTCTGACCCCTCAATCCAGCCGCGCTTCAACATTTCACGCACGGGAAACCTCTCTCTGAGATTAGCTGTGCGTGAAATGCGCTCTAAAGCAGGAGATATCTTTGAAAGTTGATAGCTAGATTCGAGGTTCATCCAAAATTGTGCACTCGTACCGAGAGCGGCAGCAAACTCAGATGCAGTCTCAGGAGTAACACCCCTTTTTCCAGCAATAACTTCGTTTACTAGGCGAGTAGGCCTTTCAATAATTTCGGCAAACTCTGTCTGTGTCCAATTTCGCGCCTCCAGCTCGTCACGAAGAAATTCACCCGGAGGAAATACTTCGGCAGGAACTCTATCTGTCATTTTTTCCTCCTATTTTGGGTGATCACCTATGATTTCGACTATCAATCTGTATTGATCGTTACATCTTAACGAATGCTGCCCCTTCCGATCCCTTTCAAGCTTTTCAAACCTCAGACCTTTCATGGCATAAATGTCTCGTTCGTCGACCGCACTTCGGATAACTTGCATCGCCTTGCGATAGCCCTTCACTACCCCCGGCGGGAATCTTCCGCCTGCCTGAGGGTTGGTTTCAAGGTCATCCAGACCATCATCCTCAAATTCGACTTCCATGGTGTTTCGTTATGTAGCCTGTAAAATGATTTTTGTCAATTACATTATTACACTTGATGTAAATATGTAATTGACAAAAACCGCTATTATAGGCCTACAATCAGATTATGAGACAGGTTGAACGACTCTATCTCTGAATTGTTGATGCACTAACCTGATCCATCCCTGATTTGTTCAAATACATGACTTGATTGTATCTTCATGTAATTACTTGCATTACTCAAATCACATCATTCGAATTCATGCGATATGAGCCGCTTGGAAATATATTGGGCTAGCAGCTAACGACAACTTAGAAAGTCACATCCCATGCCCCCTACACTATCTCCCCAAGCCGCCAGAGACCGCTTCCTCGCCGAGCAAAAACCTCCTTCGCCCCGCCCCGCCTCGCCGTCGAGTGCGCGGTTTGCGGCTCCGATTATGGCGGCACCAGTTGGCCGCACCATGGTCGAGGCATGAAGGGAAGGACACCGGCACAGGCCTTCCTCGCCGGCTTGCCGAAAACGGAGAAGCGTAACAAGATGGCGAACAACGAAGCGAAGAAAGCCGCTTAATCACCCCCCGCCCCGCGTGCGCGCACGAACGTGTGGAAACGGGGCGGTGGTGTCAGGTGAATACCTTATCTGTACAGTTTAGGGTTGTCTCGCGTCGGAGCTTGCAGAGGGATGTACAGCAGTGAATAGGGCTGAAAGGCGGCGCCAACAGGAATTGGCTAAGAAAGCGGCCAAGAATGCCAAGCCTGTAAAAACGCCAAACCCTTCCTCCGGGCAATAGATGTCAAACCTGCAACAAGCCCTGGCCCTCGCCGTGCAGCATCAGAATGCGGGCCGCTTGTCTGAGGCTGAGCGCATTTGTGAAGAGATATTGCAGGGCGAGCCAAACCAGCCCGAAGCCCTGCATATGCTTGGCGCGATCGCCATTCAAGTGGAGAGATACGACATGGCCGTCGATCTCATCACCAGGGCCTTGGCGATCAAGCCTGATGTTGCCGCCGCACATTACAATATGGGCTATGCGCTCGGAGCATTGGGGCGCCTCGATGAGGCCGTCACCAGCTATAAAGCAGCCGTTGCCATCGCACCCAACTATGCCGAGGCGCACAACAATCTTGGAATTTTGCTGCAAGACCTGGGCAATCCGGAACAAGCGATTGAAAGCTACGGCAAAGCTCTCGCCATCAAACCCGATTCGGCCGAGACCTATTGTAACCTTGGCAACGCCTACAAAATTATCTGGCGCCAGGATGAGGCCGTCGCGCACTATCAGAAGGCCCTTGCCATCAGGCCCGATTTTGTCGAAGCGCTTGGCAACCTTGGTGGTGCACTCACCGGATTGGGGCGCCTGCAAGAGGCTGTTGCATGTTGCCACAAAGCGCTGGGCATAAAACCCGATAGCAAGCAGACCTGGCTGTACCTGGCGATCGCCATAAAGGCACTGCGCTTTTCACAGGCGCGGGAAAAGCGCAAAGCTGTTTCCGATAGAGATGGGCTCGGCGCCGCCGCGCTCGCCGCCAGCGACTTCGCCATGTTCGAATATCACCTGGCCGGCTTTAAACCACATGCAGCCGGTGAAAGCTTGCGCCGCGCCATGGCGGCGTTGCCGGCCCTGAGCGGCGAAGCGGTCGGGGTTATCGCAATTGAGCAGAAGCCCGAGAAACCGCCTCAACTTGCAGAGAAAGTGGTTGCCCTTTTTCACTTTGGCCGAAGTGGGACAGGGCTTCTGCACAGCCTGATCGACGGCCATCCGGAAATCTCCACCCTGCCCAGCATTTATCTTCGCGGTTTCTTCAATGACGGCGTCTGGGAAAAAATTTCCGCCGCTGGCTGGCGCGCTTTGCCGGCGCGCTTCGCGGACGAGTTTGCGGTTCTGTTCGATGCCAATTCCGCTAAAACCACACCCGGATTTCCGGGCGAGGATTCCTTATTGTTAGGCAAAAAAGAAGGGATGGCCAATGTTGGCGAAAACCGCAACGAGTCGCTTTTGCTGGACCGGGAGAGGTTTTGTTTCGAGGCAACTCAGCTCATGGCGCAGTTTGAGAAAATCGATCAGAAGTTATTTTTCCGCATCATCCATGCGGTATTTGAAAAGCTTCTCGGGACGAAAACGAGAAAAGATACGATTTTTTATCACATCCATAACCCCGTCGATTCCACCAAATTGAACTTTATCCGGCATGCTCCGGAGGCCAGGATAATCATGATGGTTCGTGAGCCAATCCAATGTTGCGAATCATGGGTACGCATTTCTTTTAATGAAAACAATTATTCAAATGTGGTGCAGAAAATAATTACCATGCTCTTTGCCGTCGACCAGATCATGTTCCGCATGCAGGATTCGGTCGGCATCCGGCTCGAAGATTTGAAAACGCAGCCCCAGAAAACCCTGCGCGCCCTGTGCGGCTGGTTGGGGGTTGAGGAGGCGCCAAGCCTTTACGAAATGACGGCCCAGGGGAAAAAATGGTGGGGCGATCCAACCAGCCCTGATTATGATGGGCAAAAACCCCCGTCGCCTTTTGAAATGTCTTCCATTAACCGCGCCACCGGGGCGGTATTCGGTGACAAGGACCAGCTCGTTCTCGGGACGCTTTTCTACCCGTTCAGCCAGCGCTTTGGTTACCGCGAGCCCGAGCCGCAACAGTTGCAAAAAAACCTCAAGGAAATCCGCCCGCTGCTGGACGATATGCTGGGTTTCGAGAAGGCGATAGCAGAACGCCTGAATATTGATTGCCGCCAATTCAAGCAAAATGGCTTTTATCAATTTTTTCGCGCCGCACTGGTCGACCGCTGGGACGCTCTTAACGAATTCGGTGACTACCCCAACATGCTGAAGCCGCTACCGATCGCGTAGTCGAGCGATAAGCGCGACCAAAGGAGCCACTCCCCATGCCTCCCACCCTATCGCCCCAAGCCGCGCGCGACCGCTTCCTGGCCGAGCAGAAAATCTCGTTCTCGCCCGGGCGGCTCGCCGTCGAGTGCGCGGTTTGCGGCTCGGATTATGGCGGCACCAGTTGGACGACCGTGGATGAGGCCAGGCAGGTGGCGGATATGCTCGGTGTTGGGCCGGGTGACAAGCTGTTGGAGGACGGGCTCGCGCGGCGGGAGATTTTTAGCGCTGTAGCGATACCAGGCTCCTAACTACCAAGCGGAACCTCCCTCCGGAATGCATCACGCATTCCGGCAAGCGTGACTACGCGCCCGAGCATGCGCGAGGTAGCCAAGCGCGCGGATGCGCGCGCCCGGCATTTGAGGGCTTCTTAAAAAAGAGGTTCCGCCTGGTGGGATTTTTTCTGGGTTCTTGTCTTGTTAGTTGGTCCCTCAGACGCCGGGCGGGGGCATCCGCCCCCTTGGCTACCTCGTATTAACTCGGGCGCGAAGTCTCGCTTTTTTTAGGTCCCTCAAGCGCCGGGCGGGGGCATCCGCCCCCTTGGCTACCTCGTATTAACTCGGGCGCGAAGTCTCGCTTGCCGGAATGCATCAAGCATTCCGATTGGTGGTGCCTCCAGCACCCGGCAAAGCCATTGTCTATACCCGCTGCATCGGTATATGTATGGCCCCAGATTCAAAGCTCAACCGGGCGGCCACCAATCCCACACCCCGCCCATTACATCACATCCGGATTTAAGGAGATTTCCCATGGCTGAAGCCAGCGCACGCCACATTTTGGTCGATGACGAGGCATTCTGCGAAGATTTGAAGACAAAAATCGCCGGCGGCGAGGATTTTGCCGAGCTCGCCAAGGCACACTCATCCTGCCCGTCGGGCAAAAGCGGTGGTGACCTCGGCACCTTCGGCCCCGGCCAGATGGTCAAGGAATTCGACACCGTGGTGTTCAGCGCGCCGGTCAACGAAGTTCAGGGCCCGGTCAAGACCCAGTTCGGCTATCACCTGCTCGAGGTGACCAACCGCACGGACTAAGGTTTTTTTTGGGGGCTGGATTTTTTGGTTTAGCCCTCAAGCGCCGGGCGCGCGCATCCGCGCGCTTGGCTACCTCGTATTAACTCGGGCGGGCAGTCGCCCTTGCCGGAATGCCGACCGCATTCCGGTTGGTGGTGCCGCTTATAAGAGGCTTTGCCATGCGCCCCGGCAAAACAATCACCATCGCCCGGCTGCTGGCATTCTGCGCCGCTATTTCGGTCGCCGCATGCCAACCCTCCTGGGTCGCGCTTCCGGCAAGTGAAACAGCGCCGGTTCAGCCGGCCGGCGTGGACGAAAGTGAAATTGTGATCTACGTCATGAGCAATGGCTGGCATTCGGAGATCGTCGTCGCCCGGGCAGAGCTGCCCGCCGGCGCCGTTCCGGAAGCCGCCGACTTTCCCGGCGCGCCTTACCTCAGCTTTGGCTGGGGCGATGCGGTATATTATCCAGCGCCCGACAAAGACCTGGGTATGACGCTGAGCGCCGCGCTTTTGCCGACCCCCGCCGTCGTCCACCTGGCCGGCCTGCCGGGCCACCCAAGCGATATATTTTCAGGTAACGAATTGATCGAACTGAAAATTTCTGCCGAGGGATTTCGGGCCCTGACCGCCTATCTCGATGCCAGCTTTGCCCGCGACGGCGCAGCGCGAGCGCAAGCGGTGACGCCGGGACTGCATAGCTTCAGCGCCTTCTACCCGGCAACGGGCAGCTTTCACCTGTTCAACACCTGCAATAGCTGGACGGCAAAAGGGCTGGAACAAAGCGGCCTGCCGGTCCGCGTCTTCGGCACCTGGAGCGCCGAGGATTTGATGGCGCAGCTCCGCCAGGCGGTAGAGGGGCGCCTCGACGGCGATATCATTATCCGCCACGCCGAGCGCATGACAGGCAAGCCCGCAACGGCATTCGAGGCATGACATTGTGACTATTACGCCATGCTAGAAAACGCTGCCTTTTGGGGCGCGAGCACCGCTGTGGTCTGGGGGATCTCGGACTTTATTGCGCGCTTTGCCGGGCGCTCGGTCGGCGCCATGGCGGCGACCTTTGCCTTGATGACCGTCGGTGGCGTGCTGGTCGCCGCGGCGATGGGCATTACCGGCGCCGATCTTATATTGCGCACCGACGGCCTGCATTATCTGTTCGGCATCGGCACCGCCACAGCGCTCGGCGCCATCCTGTTTTATCATGCGGTGACGCATGGGCCGGTGACGGTTGCGGCACCCGTGGTCGCCAGCTATCCGGCCATTGCGCTCCCCATATCGGTGATCATGGGCGCCCGGCCCGATGTGATCTCGTGGGTCGCCATGGCCGTTACGCTAGCCGGCGTCTGGCTTGTCGCGCGCGTGGCAACGTCCAATGGCGACGGCGATAAACCGGCGGAATATAGCCCGGCGGTGATCAAGCGCACCGCGCTTTACTCTTTCCTCGCCGCCGCCATCTATGCCTCCGCGCTCGCCACCGCCGCCGACCAGGCGGTCGAAATATACGGCCCGCTGCAGACCGTGCTGGTAATGCGCATCATCGGCGCCGTGATCGTCGGTTTCGCCGTGCTGTCGATGAAGGAAAAGGCGCGGTTTCCG
>JABIXB010000188.1 GCA_018666805.1 Rhodospirillaceae bacterium
AACGAACGCGAATGGGCGCGCTTTTGCGCGCAAGTGCTGGGCGATGCGGCGCTGGCGCAAGATTCGCGCTTTTGCAGCAATGCGCTCAGGATTGCCAACCGGGGCGAGATGGATGCGCTGATCGCCGCTGCGTTTGCCGCGCACGACGCCGAATCCCTTGGCGCTCTCCTGCTCAAGGCCGGCATCGCCTTTGGCCGTCTCAACGAGGTGGCGGATTTGGCGGCCCATGCGCAATTGCGCCGTATGACGGTGGCGAGCCCGACCGGCCCGGTCGAGATCATCGCCCCGCCGGCGCAATTCGCCAGCGATACGGGCGGGCTTGGCGCCGTGCCGGCATTGGGCGAGCATAGCGATGCCATCCGCGCCGAGTTCGCGGACGGCGGATAAATTGGAGGCGCCGACTGTGAACGAAGAAATGCCGAACATTGAAGAATGGGTGGGAAAATCGCGCGAGCAGCGCGAGCGTATCGAGACAGCGATTACCGCCGGCATGAGCGCGGCGCTCGACCGTGACGATCCAGCGCCGCGCGACGGCGATCCGCTGCCGCCGTGCTGGCATTGGATGTTCTTCCGCGATTCCACCGAGCAATCCAAATTGGGTACGGACGGCCTGCCCGAGCGCGGCGCTCTGATGCCACCGGTGCCCTTGCCGCGCCGCATGTGGGCGGCCAGCCGGATTCGCTTCGACGCGCCGCTGCGTCTCGGGGAGGTGGCGGTGAAGCGCTCCGAGATCGAGAGCATCACGCCAAAGAGCGGCAAGAGCGGCCAGCTTGTGTTCGTCAATTTGCGCCATACGGTATTGAACAGCAGCGATGAAGTGGCGATCGAGGAAGAGCAGAATATCGTCTATACCGAAGCGCCGGAGCCGGGTGCCGCGCCGCCGCCGCCACGCCCGGCGCCCGGCAAAGCGGTGTGGCAGTGCGAGCTCCGGCCCGACCCGGTGCTGCTGTTCCGCTATTCGGCACTGACCTTCAATCCGCACCGTATTCATTACGACCAGCCCTATGTCACTCAGCAGGAGGGTTATCCGGGCTTGGTTGTGCATGGCCCGCTGATCGCGACATTGATGGTCGACCTCTGCCGGCGTAGCCGCCCGGATGGCGAGGTCAAGGAATTTTCCTTTCGCGCGCTCGCGCCTCTATTCGTTGACCATTCCATGATGCTCGGCGCCGCGCCTGCCGAGGAGGGTCCGGGCACCGCCGTATGGGCAGCGAATGATAAAGCTGAACTTGCCAGCCAGGGCGAGGTGACATTTGCCTAGATCACGCATTAATCGCGGCGGAGCGCGACAATTTGCACCACTCCCATTAGCAAGTCTGGTAAGTATTTCTTAACCATAATTTATATATTTTCACATGACCGCTGCTGACTTCTTGCGGTCATGCCGCAGGGGCACATCTGTTATCTCTCAGGGGGGATTATGATTTATCGAATCTTCGGCCGGTTCTTGCCGGTATTTGCCGGCGTGCTCGGCATTGTTCTCGGTCTTGCCGCTTTTTCTTCCACCTTGAGCGCCGATCAGCATGGCGGTGCAACGACCGAACATGGCAAATGGATCGAGGCGGTCAAGGCGACTGGTGTGTTCTTCAGCGCGCGCTACCGCTTTGAACATGTTGATGACAAGGGCTTCACCAAGAACGCCAATGCGCACACCATTCAAACCCACCTTGGTTACAAGAGCGATATTCATTACGGCGTAAGCGGCTTGATTGAGCTCGAGAATGTCGAAGCCATTGGGTCGGGCGATTACAACAGCACGACCAACGGCAGAACCAATTTCCCGACCGTGGCGGATCCGGAAAATTCCGAAATAAATCGGGTGCATCTCTCCTATCACAATATTCCCGACACGGTGGTGACGGTTGGGCGTCAGCGTCTGGTGCTCGACAATGCGCGCTTCGTCGGCGATGTCGGCTTTCGCCAGAACCAGCAAACCTTCGATGCTTTGACCGTGGCCAACAGCTCGTTGCCGGATCTCGGCTTGGCCTATGTTTATGTCAAACAGATCCTGCGCATCTTCGGTGACGATAATGCGCTTGGCACTCTCAACTCCAACAGCCATGTGCTGCACGCCGCTTATAGCGGCCTCGATTTCGCCAATATTGTCGGTTACGGCTATTTTCTTGATGTCGACGATGACGTGCCGACGCTGTCGTCCGGCACGCTTGGCCTGCGCGCCAGTGGTAAGCGGGCGCTCGGCGATTCACTCACGTTGCTTTATACCGGCGAATATGCCCATCAAACCGATTACGCCAGCAATCCGAACAGTTATGGGCTGAATTATTATTTGATCGAACCCGGTATCAAATATGAAGGCCTGACCCTCAAATTCGACTATGAGGTGCTCGAGGGAAATTCCACCGCCGCGTTCCAGACACCGCTCGCGACCCTGCATAAATTCCAGGGCTGGGCCGACAAATTCCTCACCACCCCGGCGGATGGCATTGAGGATGCTTACGTCACCGCCAAATACGGTTTTGGCGAGATCGGCTTCCTCGACAGTTTAACCGCGCTTGCCGTCTATCACGACTTTTCGGCGGAAGACAGCAGCCGCGATCTCGGCAACGAGATCAATGTTGGCGTGTTCAGCTCTTTCCACAAGCATTTCAAACTTTCGCTTGAATATGCCGACTTCGATGCCGAGGACTTCTCGACCGATTCCGAGAAAATCTGGCTGACATTCGGCGTCAAGCTTTAGGCGCGCGGAAACGGAGCGCGGCAGGCGCCCGATTAGCTATTGAGAATAGAGAGAGTCGGCGTCGGGTGGCTTATTTGATGCCGAAGTCGGCGAAGCGCTTGTTGAAGCGTGAAACCTGGCCTGCCGTATCCACCAGCCGCTGATTGCCGCCGGTCCACACCGGGTGTGACAGGGGGTCGACGTCGAGCGTCATGGTGTCGCCCTCCTTGCCCCAGGTCGAGCGCGTCTTGAACGTGCTGCCGTCGGTGCACACGATGTTGATTTCGTGATAGTCGGGGTGGATTTCTTTTTTCATGGCTTCGGCCCTTCGATGAGGGCGCTTATATATAGCCATCGCCGATTTCTGGCAAGCCCCCCGTGAAGGTTAAGCGCCTGTTGTGGTTGGCCGCCCCTGCCGCGACTGATATACCCAGTCCACATTCCGAAACTTATGCGAAACTGATGGCGTAGAAGAATTTGCCACACTCGATTGTGAATAGCGGCCCGCTTGGCGCCGGCGCGGCCTGTTGCGGGGGCTTCGGCGCATGAGCATCTTCGGCCCCGGCGGCGGCGCGCGCCGCGAGTCCCATGGTGAGCGCAAAAAAAGCAAGAATCTCAAGCAGATAAGCCCGCTTCTGCGGTTTGTCCGGCCATACCGACCGATGGTCGTCGGCGCATTGGTCGCGCTAACCGTTTCCGCCGCTTCGGTGCTGGCCATGGGCGTTGGCCTCAGGCTGCTGATCGATGACGGTCTCGGCGGCGACGATGTCCACCAGCTTAACGAAGCGCTGGTCTATTTGATCGGCATGGTGGTGCTGCTCGCGGCCAGCACATATTCGCGTTTTTATCTCGTTTCCTGGCTCGGAGAGCGGGTGGTGGCCGATATCCGGCGCGCGATTCTCGCTCGAATTCTGCGCCTTAGCCCGGCCTTTTTTGAGATCAACAAGACCGGCGAATTGCTCTCGCGCATCACCACCGATACCACTTTACTGCAAACCGTAATCGGCTCTCAGGCGTCTTCGGCACTGCGCAATCTGCTGATGTTGACCGGCGGCATCGCGATGCTGTTTGTCACCAGCCCGAGATTGGCCGGCTTGGTGTTCATCCTCGTTCCCGTCGTGGTGCTGCCGATCATTATTCTGGGCAAGCGGGTGCGCCAGCGCTCGCGCCTCAGCCAGGACCGTATTGCCGATCTCGGTGGCCAGGCGGAGGAGGCGCTCAATGCCATTCATACCGTCCAGGCGTTCGGCCAGGAAAATAATATTGACAACCGCCTGGGCGAAAAAGTGGACAGCGCCTTTCACACCGCTCTGACGCGGGTGCGCGCCCGCGCCTTTCTCACCGCCTTTGTCATCCTGATTGTCTTCACCGGCATCGCCTTTGTGCTCTGGCTCGGCGGGCGTGACGTGCTCGACGGGAGTCTGAGCCCGGGAGAGCTTTCCGCATTCCTGTTCTTTGCCGCCTTGGTTGCCGGGTCGATGGGCTCGTTAAGCGAGGTTTATGGCGACCTGCAACATGCGGCGGGTGCGGCGGAGCGCCTGGTCGAGCTGCTGCGCCAGGAATCCGATATTGCCGCGCCGCAAAACCCGGCGGCGCTACCCGAGCCGCCGCGCGGTGCCGTTGCCCTGAAGAATGTCACCTTCAACTATCCTTCACGCCCCGATGAGCCGGCGCTTAACGCCTATACGCTCGATGTTGCGCCGGGCGAGCGGGTGGCGCTGGTCGGGCCGTCCGGCGCCGGCAAGACGAGCGTCTTCAACCTGCTGCTGCGCTTTTACGACCCGGGCGCGGGCGAGGTCCAGATCGACGGCATGGATTTGCGCCGGGTGCGGCCTGAGGAGGCGCGCGCGCGTTTCGGTTTGGTGCCGCAGGAGCCGGTGATTTTTGCCGCCGACGGGTGGGAGAATATCCGCTTTGGCCGGCCCGAGGCGGATGATCAGGAGGTTCGTGCGGCGGCGCGCGCGGCTGGCGCCGAAGCCTTTCTCGATGCGCTGCCGGATGGTTTCGCGACCTTCCTCGGTGAAAAGGGCATGCGCCTTTCCGGCGGCCAGAAGCAGCGCCTGGCGATTGCCCGGGCGATTCTACGCAACCCGGCGATCCTGTTGCTCGATGAAGCGACCAGCGCGCTTGACGCCGAAAGCGAGCGCGCCGTGCAGGAGGCGTTGGAAACCCTGATGGCGGGCCGCACCACCCTGGTTATCGCCCACCGTCTGGCGACCGTGCAAAAGGCCGACCGTATCGTGGTGATGGAGCAGGGCCGCGTCGTTGCCGAAGGCACGCATGATGCCCTGGTTGCCGAGGATGGCCTCTATGCGCGCCTGGCGGCGCTTCAGTTCGACAGCAACGGCACGGAAAGCGCCACAGAGACCCCCACAGAGACCCCTGGTGAGAGCGGTCAAGCTGCTCAGCGCTGAGTGAGCTTAAGCTCAATCCGGCGGTTGCGCCGGTAGGCGATTTCGTCGTCGCGTGCGTCGATCGGTTGAAATTCGCCGAAACCGGAGGCGCTCAGGCGCGACGGTGGAATGCCCTGGCTCACCAGATAATTGACAACCTCAATCGCGCGCCCGGCCGATAATTCCCAGTTGGAGGGAAAACGCGGCGTTTTGATCGGGATGCGGTCGGTATGGCCATCGACCTGCAGGATCCACGGCAGGTCTTCGGGAATGCGCTCCATCACCTCTTTCAGCACTTCGGCGAAGGTGCCGAGCCCGTCCTTGCCGGCAGCGCCAAGATCGGCGGAGCCCGAGCCGAACAGCACTTCCGATTGGAAGACAAAGCGGTCGCCGATGATGGTAAAGCCCTTGCGGCCGGCCAAAACCTGGCGCAAGCGGCCAAAAAATTCTGAGCGGTATTCGGCCAATTCCTCGACCTTGGCGGCGAGCGCAAGATTGAGACGCCGGCCCAAATCGGCGATCACCACATCTTGTTCCGCCGTTGCCGCTTCCGAGGCATCGAGTGCCGCCTCAATGCGCGAAAGCTGGGTGCGCAAGGCCAGAACCTGCTGATTGAGGACGCCGATCTCGTCTGTTTGCCGTTGGCTGAGGTCACGCGTGGTGATGAGCTGGTTTTCCGATAGCAGATAAAGATCCTGCAATTCACGCAGGCGGATGCTGCGCTCTTCGAGCTCTTTTTGCGCCAGCGCGGTGCGCTCGCCCGCGTCGGAAAGCTCGGCCAAGAGCTCGCTCGAGCGGTCGCGCTGGGCGGTGAAGGCTTTATCGAGGGCGGTTTTCTCGTTTTCGCTGTCGGCCAGCGCGGCGCCAAGGCGTTTGGCCTCGTCTTCGCTGAGCTGCAATGTGGCGGCGAGCTGACTGACGTCTCCTTCCAACTCGTCGCGCACCGCTTGGAGTGCCTCAATATCGCGGCGCAAGCGCTCGACGTCGCTCAACATCACGCTAATTTTCGCTTCGCCCGCTTCGGCGCGCAGCAGCGCCTCGGCAGACTTTCTATTGGCTTCCGTTGCCTCGGCCAGGGCGGTTTGGGCTTCGGACGTCATGTCGCGCAATCTGAGACGCAGCGTATCCGTCTCGTCCTCGGCCCGGCTGAGCGCGAGCGTCAGCGCATCGCGCTCCGAGAGAGAACTTTGCAGCTCAGTCGAAAGTTGCGAGATGTTGCTGCGCATATCGCTATTGGATTGGCGTTCGAGCGACAACAGATCGGCCAGCTCGGCAACCTGATGATCGAGCTCGCTTAAGGCTTCGCTCTTTTCCGATACCGAACGTTGCAGGAAATATTGCGCCAGCATATAGACGACGAGGAGAAAAATCATCACCAGCAGCAGCGTCGACAACACATCGACGAAGCCGGGCCAAATATCCGTCGAGGTGCCGCGGCGGCGGCGTGAGCGGGAGGAGAATGACACCGCGGCCGGACCGCGCTATTTACGCCCGTCGCGCCGTTCGTTTTCGGCGACGGCGGCGATCGTGCGGGCGAGTAGTTTGAACTCGCTTCGAAGCTCGTTCACGCTTTGCTCGCGCCCGGCCACCATCTCTTCCAGCAATCGGTTCACGTAGACATCGAGATTGCGTAAATGGGCGCGGCTGGCCTCGTCGAGGGTGACCGGCTGGCGGCCCGATTCGGCCAGGCGCTCGAGTACCGGGCGCATTTCCATCTGGTTTTCGACCAGCTTGACCATGAGATCCTGCTCGGCCCGCATTTGATCGGTCAGCGTCGCCAGGCGCTCGGTCAGCGATAGCAGATTGGCGCTCGAGGAGGCGCGGTTGTCCTCGCCGCGCGCCAGCGTGCGCTGAAGATCGTCGAGGCTGTCGGCGGTACGCTCCAAAAGTGCTGAGACATAGGCCGGCACCGATTGATCGCCGCCCTCGACCGAGAGCGTGCCGCCGGTGAGGCGGGTGTGCGACGACAGCCAATCTTCCAAATCATTGTAAAACCGGTTCTGCGCCTGCGAGGCCTGCAATTCGAGAAAGCCCAACACCAAGGAGCCGGCCAGTCCGAACAAGGACGAACTGAACGCCGTGCCCATGCCGGCAAGCGGCGCTTCCAGACCGCCCTTGAGGTCGTCAAAGGCCGAGCCCAAATCTTCGCCACCGACCGAAAGCCCGCCAATCACGTCGCCGACCGAGGACACGGTTTGTAAGAGGCCCCAGAAGGTGCCGAGCAGGCCGAGAAAAATCAGCAGGCCGATCAGGTAACGCGCCAGCTCGTGGCTTTCGTCAAGCCGGGAGCCGATGCCGTCGAGCACGCTGCGCATCGAGACGGCGTTGAGCGATACCCGCCCGCGCCGTTCGGCAATCATGGTGGCGAGCGGCGCCAGCAGGCGCGGCGCGCGCTGCACCGATTGGCCAGGCACGTTGGTCCGGGCGGCGGCGAGCCACGCCGCCTCGGGGGCAAGGCGCAGCACCTGGCGGTAGATGAACACGATGCCGATGACGAGCACGCCGAGGATTACGCCGTTCAATGCCGGATTGGCGAGGAAGGCTTCGAGGAGAGTGGCGAACAGGCCGGCGCAAATGGCGACGACGATCACCAAAAAGGCGCTCATGCGGATCAGAAAGGGGCGCAATTCATTCATCACCGCTCCTTGGTATTACGCCACGTCGCTTAGCGCTGTACCAGGATGACATCCACCCGGTCGCTCGTCCCGCTTTCGGATTTGTTGCCGAGCGCGCGGACATCGATGCGCGTCGAGCGCACACCCTGCTCGATGAGCTGGGAGCGCACCGCAAGCGCGCGCGAGAGCGACAAGCGGCGCGCGTGCGAAGCCGAATCGGCGCCGCCGCCGGCATAGGCCTTGAGTTGCAGGCGGAGCGTATCGTCGTTGGCAAGCGTGGCGGCAATTGCGGCGAGCGGCACATGCGCACCGTCCGGCAGCACCGATTCACTGGCGGCGAAAGTAATTTGCATGCTCTGGCCCGGCAGGGTCGGGACATCGGCCGGGGAGAGCGCCGCCATTTCGGTTTTCTGCGCCGGCTTGGCACTACTTTTCTGTGCCGCTTTGGCACTGCTTTTCTGTGCCGCTTTGGCACTGCTTTTCTGCGCCGGTTTCTCGGCCGCCTTTGCCGGTGCTGCGCCGCTCTCACCGCCGCGCGCAATTTCGTTGGCGAACGAGGTGCTCGACACCATGTTTTTGTTGCGCGCGACAGCGGCGGCGCGTTCCTCCGCCGTCATTTTATCCGGATCGGTCTCGGCGGCCCGCTCTGGCGCCAGCGCCGGTTCGGCAATCTCCGCAGCGGGCGAAACCACAACCGTGGGAACCTTCGCCGGCGGCGGCTCAAGCTTGGTCACCATCTCCGCCTTGGGCGGCTCTATTGCCGCCGTTTCGATCGGCGCCGCCGGTTTGGCGCTGCTCGGCGTATCGCTCGGCCGGCGCAGCGTTACCGGCGCCAGGTTGGCGCCGCTATCGCCGGGATGGCGCAGGCCGAAGATGACAGGGCGCGGTGCTGTTGCGCGATAGTCGAGCGCGCCGAGGTCGATTTCGACGCCGGTCTGGCCGCTGCCGCCGATAAAGATAGTCTCCTGGCCGAGCGCCGGCGCCACAGCAAACACCGTGGCAAATAGCGCAATGACGGCGGGCACAATAAGGAGGGGCCGCCCAAAGCGCGGCCGGGCGGCAGCTTTGCCGGAGATCACACTGGCGGCTTTGCCGGAGATGGTGCGAGTGATAGAGATATCCGCTCTCCCGTTTTGTAGCATGCTTACAATAGTATAGCGGGCTGCCGCCGACAACCGGGTCGTCACAGGCGCGAACAGAGGCGCGAACAAGAGCGCTATTTGCCCGAATCGGCCGCTTTTGCCAGGAGCTCGCGCAATGGGTTGTGCAGCACGCCATTACTGGCCAGGACATCGCCCGATTTCATCATCTGATCGCCGCCATCCACTTCGGTAACCAGGCCGCCCGCTTCACGCAAAATCACCAGCCCGGCGGCAATATCCCAGGGCGAGAGGGCAAATTCCCAAAATCCATCAAAGCGCCCGGCCGCGACATAGGCCAAATCGAGCGCCGCCGAGCCAAAGCGGCGGACGCCGGAGGTCTCGCCGGAGACCGTGTCGAGCATTTCAGAATATTCCGGATGGCTGGCCCGACCTTTGAAGGGCATGCCGGTGGCGATCACCGCATCGCCCATGTTGCGGCGCGAGGAAACGCGCAGACGCTTTGAGTTGATAAACGCGCCGATGCCGGTCTCGGCCCAAAACAGCTCATCGCGCAGCGGATCGTAAATCACCCCGGCATACATCTTGCTGTCACGCTCGAGGCCGATGGAGATGGCGAAATGCGGAATGCCGTGCAGAAAATTCGTCGTGCCGTCGAGCGGATCGATAATCCAGCGGTTCGAGCTGTCCTCGCCCTCGATAACCCCGCCTTCCTCAAGCAGGAAACAGAATTTGGGCCGCGATCTGCGTAAATCCTCGACCAGGGTGGCCTCGGCCTTGTGATCGGCGGACGAGACGAAATCGGCCGGACCTTTGCGCGATACTTGAAGCTGCTCGACCTCGCCGAAATCGCGCACCAAGCCCTTCGCCGCCTTATAGGCGGCGTTGGCCATCACGGTAATGAGGGGGGAGCGGCGGGGCATGGGGCAGGCCTACTTTAAGGTTTCAGTCGCGCGCGCGTTCGACATAGCTGCCGTCGCCGGTATTCACCACCACCCGGTCGCCGGGGTGAATATGGGCCGGCACCATGGTGCGCACGCCATTATCAAGCTCGGCCGGCTTGTAGGAGGCCGCTGCCGTCTGTCCCTTGACCACTGGTTCGGTCTCGGTGACCGATTGCACCGCCGTTTCAGGCAGCTCGACGCCGATGATCGTGCCCTCATGCGATTCGACCGTCACCTCCATGCCGTCCTGCAGGAACGCAACCGGCTCGCCAATC
Organism: Rhodospirillaceae bacterium; assembly: GCA_018666805.1. Lineage (GTDB taxonomy): Bacteria > Pseudomonadota > Alphaproteobacteria > UBA828 > UBA828 > PTKB01. Next base: position 10,005 of record JABIXB010000188.1, read on the forward strand.
AGGTCGCGCGGCAGGGAAATCTGCTCGTAGCTCTCCATATCCATGAAGGTCAGCATGTCGTCATCGGCAAAAAGAAACTGGTGGATTTTTTGATCGAGGCGCACGCGCTCGACATTCGCCGAGGCGCGGAAGCGTTCGTTGAGCTTGCTGCCGGAGAGCAAATCCTTCAATTCGACCTGCAAATAGGCGCCGCCCTTGCCCGGCTGGGTATGCTGGATCTTGGTCGCCACCCAAAGGCGCTTTTGGTGCTCGATCACCATGCCCGGACGAATTGCGTTGCCGTTAATTCTCATAAAAATATCTCGAAATCTATTCTGGTCTGTGTCTGGCCGGGGGCGCTGCTATATCAACTAGCGGCGGCTTCGGCAATGGCATCGTTGATCGCCTTGACGCCGGCTGCTGGCCCGTCCGGATGATCCCACACCGCAGCGATAACGGCCAGAAAATCCGCACCGGCCGTTACCAAAGGTGCGCAGTTCTCAGCCGTGATACCGCCGATGGCGACGCTTTGCACGACCGTGAGTTCGCGCCACCAGTCGAGAATTTCGGCTTCTGCACGCGAACGGGCCGTTTTGCTGCCGGTCGGGTAAAAAGCGCCGAAGGCAACATAATCCGCCCCCGCTTCGCCGGCTTGCATGGCGAGGTGACGCGAATCATGGCAGGTCACACCGACAATGGCAGTGTCGCCGACAAGCTGCCGGGCGCTCGCATAATCGCCGTCTTCGGTGCCGATATGCGCGCCGTCGGCACCTGCTTGTGCCGCCAGATCCGGCCGGTCATTGATGATAAAAGCGACCTCGCGGGCGTGGCAGATCGGCATCAACGTATCAATCGCGGCGCGGATCGTGTCGTCATCCGCGCCCTTCAGGCGTAGTTGCAGACAAGCCACATCGCCGCCGTCCAGTGCCGCCGTGAGCCTGTCGGCAAAGGGCGTCAATTCCACTTCGGGTGGGGTGATGAGATAGAGGCGGCATGTATCGGTCATGGGCAGGGTGGCGCTATCAACGTATGAGTTTTCGCCCGGTACGGTTTACAATGGCCGGGCGCGACAACATATCGCTTTTGAGGATCATGGCAACTCTCGCAAACGAAACCGAACACCGCCTGCCCGACGCTGTCGCGCTTGAGCGATGGATTGTTCAGCAGGGCCTGGACGGCATTACCGCAGAGGTGGTGCTTAAAGGCTTTTGCACGCGCGTGTCTGCCGGTGGCATTCAAATTCAACGCGGCCTCAGTGCCATGCGGGTGCTGCATCCGCTCTACAAGGGCTTTGGCCTAATCTGGCGGCGCGCGAAGGGCACTGTGGAAGAGGAAATTTACAGCGGTGACAGGGTAAGTCCCGAAATTTGGCAGCGCAGCACTTTTAAGGTCATGGTCGATGATGGCGAACCGGAGGTGCGCCGCCGCCTGCTCGGCCCGGAAGCGGGTGAGGAGTTTCCGGTACTTGAGGATTTTCGCCAGGAAGGGGCGACCGACTATTTTGCCATGATCTGCGGCTATGCGGTTGAATTTGCCAGTGATCAGCGCTTCGGTGTCGTCTTCACTTTTACCACCGATCGTGAGGACGGCTTCAGCGCTGCCGAACTCGATTTTTTCAGATCCATACTGCCCACCCTTGCACTCACGCTCCGCGTCGCCATTAACCGGCGTTTTACTCAAGCCATAGCGGATGCCTATCTCGGGCGCGATGCGGCGCGCCGGGTGTTGAGCGGCGAGATCGAACGCGGCCATGTGGAAACTGTCTCCGCCGTGCTGTTTTATAGTGATCTGTGCGGCTTCACGGCGCTTGGCGATCGTCTGGGCCAGCATGAGTTGGTCGAACTGCTCAATGAGTATCTCGCCTGTATGGCGGAGCCGGTGGAAGCGCGCGGCGGCCAGGTGCTGAAATTCATGGGCGATGGCATGCTGGGTACCTTTGAGCTGCCGGGGGAGGGCGGTGCCAAGGCGCGTGGTGAGACCGGCATCGCGGCGCTGGAAGCCGCAATGGATGTGTTGACGCGTATTTCTGAATTAAACCAAACACGCCGCGCCGCCGGGCAGCCGACCATGGCGCTCAATATTGCGCTCCATCTCGGCAATGTGGCTTACGGCAATGTCGGCTCGCCGATGCGCCTCGATTTTACCGTCATCGGCCCGGCGGTGAATGAGGTCTCTCGCCTCGAAGGCATGTGTGATTCGCTCGAGCGCCGCCTGCTGATTTCAGAAGCATTCGCAAATGCCATGCCGGAGGATGGGCCGGACCTTTTGCCGCTCGGCCGCCATGGATTGCGCAGCGTGCGCGAACCCGTCCGCCTGTTTACTGTGGAACAGGTGCCAGAACCTTAGGCCTTGTTCTGATAAATCTTGATGATCGTATCGAGCATGGCCAGGGCTTCGTCGCGCGGGCGCTGGAAGGTGTTGCGGCCGATGATCGAGCCTGAGCCGCCGCCGTCGCGAATTGCGCGCACTTCATCATAGAGCCCATCCAGGCCTTTCGCCGCGCCGCCCGAGAAAACGACGATGCGGCGCCCGGCAAAAGAGGATTGCACCACATGGGAGATCCGCGCCGAGAGGTTCGATGCGTCGATATCCTGCGCCGCGTAGACTTTCGCCGCCTCGCTTTGCTCAAGATGCGCCGCCGGCGGCTTGACCTTGATGATATGGGCGCCCAAGAGGGCCGCAATATGGGCGGCATAGGCGGTGACGTCGAGCGCCGTTTCGCCTTCCTTGGAGAGGTTGCCGCCGCGCGGGTACGACCACACCACCACGGCCAGGCCATGCGCCTTGGCCTCGAGCGCCAGTTCGCGTAACTCCTCGATCATCTCGAACTGCTCTTCCGAGCCGGGATAGATGGTAAAGCCGATCGCGGCGCAGCCGAGGCGCAGCGCATCCTCGACCGAAGCGGTCACCGCCTGGTCTTTGCTGACGGCGTGGGAGTTGGCGCTGTTGACCTTGAGGATGGTCGGAATAGCGCCGGCGAAACTGTCGGCCCCGGCCTCGATCATGCCGAGCGGGCTGGCGAAGGCGCTGAGGCCCGCATCGATGGCGAGCTGCCAGTGATAATGCGGGTCATAGCCGGCCGGATTGGGTGCGAAACTGCGCGCTGGGCCATGTTCGAAGCCCTGATCGACCGGCAGGATCACCAGCTTGCCCGAGCCGCCGAGGCGGCCCTGCATCAGAATGCGAGCGAGGTTCGCCTTGGTGCCGGGATTGTCGCTCTCATAATTAGCCAGAATCTTGCGAACGCGCTGCGTAACTTTCATGATTTCTGACCCTTATTTGTTGAGCGTGTAATACCAAGGAGCGGTGATAATGACCCTGATTAGCGCAGCGCGGGAGCCATTTCAATCGCCCTGGCGCAAGCCCGTGTTTTTCCTAGATTTCTGCGCTTTGCGTCGTTCGAGATAGATGCCGCAGGAGACCTCCGGGTCGGGCGAATCGAGCAGGTCGAGAGTGTGTGCCGGGGCGCGCGCCGGAGCCATCTCGGCGCGGCATTTGCGCCCGATCTGGCTGAGCTTGTCGCGCATGGCGCGCGGGCCGGAGAAGGCGATGCGGCGAAATCCCGCCACCATGGCGCGGTGCGCCAGCGCGGCGTCGGCGCCGCAATCGATAATGATGGAATGTTTGGCCTCCGGGCAGGCTTGGCCAGCGTTTTCAAACAGCGCCTGGAGGAAGCTGAGGCCAACATAATGCGCCGCCCCCGGGGGCGAGCGCAGCGTGATATTTTGAGAATGTGCGTGGCCAGCGCGCAGTGCCGCTTCGGCATGCGCCAGGGTATGGACCAGGACGATGTGCGTATCTGTTTTAGCCTTGATCTTTCAATGCCTCGACACCGGGCAACGCCTTGCCCTCCAGCCATTCCAGAAACGCCCCGCCGGCCATCGAGATATAGCTGAAATCATCCGTCACGCCGGCATGGCGGAGCGCTGCCACCGTATCGCCGCCGCCGGCCACTGACAACAGCCCGCCGTCCCGCGTGTGCTTGGCGGCGGCGCGCGCGGCGGCGTTGGTGGCGGCATCGAAGGGCGGGATTTCGAAGGCGCCGAGCGGGCCGTTCCAGACCACAGTTTTCGCATTGCCGATGGCATCCTCGATTGCCGCGACCGTCTGTGGCCCGAGGTCGAGGATCATGCCGTCGGGCGGAATATCGCTGATGGCGCAAATCTCGCTCGCCGCGCCTTGCACGAATTCGCGCGCGACCACGCCGTCGCTCGGCAGCAACAGCCGGCAGCCGCTGGCGGCTGCCTTATCGCGCACTGTGTTGGCGGTCTCGGATAAAGCCTTCTCACACAGCGATGCGCCGATATCGGTGCCGCCAGCATGGAGGAAGGTATTGGCCATGCCGCCGCCGATCACCAGCACATCGACACGCTCGATCAGATTGACCAGCAGGTCGATTTTGGTCGAGACCTTGGCCCCGCCGACCACGGCGACAACCGGATGCTCGGGCGTGAGGAGCGCGCTTTCGAGCGCCTCCAATTCGCCCTGCATCAAGCGCCCGGCGGCGTTGGGCAGAAGGTGGGCGACGCCGGTGGTCGAGGCATGCGCGCGGTGCGCCGCCGAGAAGGCGTCATTGACGTATATATCGCCGAGCGCGGCCAGGGTGGCGGCGAATTCCGCATCGTTTTTTTCTTCGCCGGCGTGAAAGCGGGTGTTCTCCAGCAGCGCCACATCGCCGTCGCCGAGCGCTTCGACCACTTGCCGCGCTTCACTGCCGACGCAATCAGGTGCGAAGGCGACATTGCGCCCGCCGAGGGCCGCGCTCACATGGGGTGCCAGCGGGGCGAGCGACATGGCCGGCACGCGGCGGCCCTTGGGGCGGCCGAAATGGCTGAGGACGATCACCTTGGCGCCCTTATCGGCAAGTTCCACCAGGGTCGGCGCGACGCTGTCGATGCGGCTCGAGTCGCTTACCGCGCCATCGGTAATCGGCACGTTGAGATCGGCGCGAACCAGGACTTTCTTGCCGCTTACCTTAAGATCGTCGAGGGTGCGAAAGGCGCTCACAGCCCGCCGAGCACGGCGGCGACATCGCCCATGCGGTTGGAAAAGCCCCACTCATTGTCATACCAGGAGAGCACGCGGCAGAACGTGCCGTCGATCACCGTGGTGCCGCTCGAATCGAAGGTCGAAGAGGCCGGATTGTGGTTGAAATCGATCGACACCAGCGGCTCGTCGGTATAGCCGAGCACGCCCTTGAGCGGGCCGTCCGCCGCCCCCTTCATGGCGGCGTTAATCTCTTCCGCTGAAGTGGCGCGCTTGGTCACCACCGTGAGGTCGATCATCGACACATTGGCGGTCGGCACGCGTATGGCGGTGCCGTCGAGCTTGCCTTGCAGCTCCGGCAACACCAGGCCAACCGCGCGCGCCGCACCGGTCGAGGTCGGGATCATTGAGGTGCCGGCGCTGCGCGCCCGGCGCAAATCCTTGTGCAGCGTATCGAGGATCGATTGATCGAGCGTGTAGGCATGCACCGTGGTCATAAAGCCGCGCTCGAAGCCGAACGCCTCGTTGATCACGCTCGCCACGGGAGCGAGGCAATTGGTCGTGCACGACGCATTCGAGACCACCTCATGCGCTGCCGTCAGCTTGTCGTGGTTGACGCCATAGACGACGGTCAAATCGGCATCCTGGCCCGGCGCCGAGATCAGCACCTTGCGCGCGCCGGCTGCGAGGTGCTTGGCCGCATCGTCGCGCTTGCTGAAAATACCGGTGCATTCGAGCGCCACATCGACACCAAGATCGCCCCACGGCAGCTTCGCCGGATCGCGCTCCGAGAGCACCTGGATCGGCCCGCCGCCGATATCGAGCACATTGCCTTGCACCGAAATATCGCCGGCAAAGGGGCCATGCACCGAATCATATTTGAGCAAATGGGCATTGGTCTCGACCGGCCCCAAATCATTGACGGCGACGACGCTGATATCGTCCCGCCCCGATTCATGGATGGCGCGCAAGATGTTGCGGCCAATGCGGCCAAACCCATTAATACCCACACGAATGCTCATGCCGTCCTCCGTTCAAAGCCGGGTTGATATGCTGTGAATGGCGTAGCCCGGGAGGGCCCGATTCGCAACCGCGAATTGGCCCGGCGCGGCGCGGCGGCGCCTATTTGGGCGGCGGGCCGGGGTACCACGCGTCGGGCTCGGGCAGGTCGCGGCCTTTCAGGCTGTAGATTTCGAAGGTCGTGGTGGTCGCCTGTTCGGTGTCGAAATAGTGGAATTTGGCGATATCCTTGATCAGGCCTGACTGAATCACCGGAAAACCGCGCTTGGCGAATTCACCGATTTGCGCGTCATAATCCATCTCTTCGCCGTCCTCCTCGCGCCCGGCGAAGGCGACATGATGGACGCCCTCGCCATGCTCCTCGAGAAAATCATCATAGATCGTGCGCCCGCCCCGGGGTTCGACGATTTCCCACATCATCGCGCCGGTCCAGGCGAGGCAGAGGGTCATTTTGAAGTTTTCGTCTTCACCGCGATAGACCGTGTCCTTGATGCCCGGTGCATCGAGATAGTGATAGACCCGCCACGGGCCGATGCCGAGGCGCACCATGCCTTCCATGGTGCGCTTATGGTCGCGCGTAACGACGCACACCTGAATCGTCTCGCTGAGGAAGGAATTGCTCAGTTCGCTCTCGCTGACAACGCTTGGCAGGTCGGACATAACGGGCTCCTTAGGCTATTTTTAGCACGGCGCGGAAGCGCGCCTCGTTGGCCATCATGTGGGCGTAGGCTTCGCCGGCGCGGGCGAGAGGATATTCCTCGATCGTCGGGCGCACGCCGGCGAGGCTGCTGAAATTAAGCGCCGCCTCGGAATCCATCGCCGTGCCGGACGGCCAGCCACGGATCGAGCGCCGCCCGGGAATGAGCTGGATCGGCGAGACCTCGAGCTTCGCCGCATCGGCGCCGACGATGATGATCTGCCCGTCAACGCCGAGGCCATCCAGCAGCGGCGTCATCGAAGTGGCATCGGGCGCGGTGGCGAGAATGATGCGCGCCCCGCCCATGGCGCTGAGCGCCTCGCCGACATTCTGCGCCGCAGTATCGATATAGGCATGCGCGCCGAGGCTCTTGGCGAGGTTTTCCTTATCGCGCCCGCGTGACAACGCAACCGTGTTAAAGCCCATGCGGGCGGCATATTGAATGCCGAGATGGCCGAGCCCGCCAACGCCTTGAATGGCGACCAGATCGCCCGGCCGCGCGGCGCAATTGCGCAGCGAATTGAACGTGGTAACCCCGGCGCAGAGCAGCGGCGCCGCCTCGGCGCTGTGTAAATCATCCGGCAGGCGGGCCAGCGCGTCGACATTGGCGGTCATATATTCGGCGTAGCCGCCATCGCGGCTGATCGCGGTAATGACGCCATTTTCGCAATTGACGAAATCGCCCGCCCGGCACGGATCGCAATGGAAGCAGTGCCCGCCATGCCAGCCGACGCCAACCCTAGTGCCGACCGCCCAATGGCTGACGCCCGCGCCCAGGCTGTCGATCGTGCCGGCAACCTCATGGCCCGGAATACGCGGATAGTCGATGCCGGGAAAGACGCCCTCCTTGACGAACACGTCGCTATGGCAAACGCCGCAGGCCTCGACCTTGATGCGCACCTCGCCCGGGCCGGGCTCGGGCATATCGACCTCGACCAGTTCCATCTCGGCGCCGGGAGCGCTCACCTGTATTGCTTTCATTTTTGTCATGCGGACCACTCTCTCCTGCGCTGGCGTTGTTCCTTGGCCCAGTTTAGCGGTTGTGCCGCCGCTGCGCGACTGTTTGGCAAGCGCACGCGCATGCGCTATGAAACAACCTCCCTTCGGCACCAGAGCAGGTCATGTCTCCAACCGTCTCCAACCGCGTCGGCTTCGGCTTTCTCAACATTGGTCATGCCTATGACCATCTCTTCATGCTGTTGTTTCCAACCGTGGTTCTGGGTCTGGAAGGCACGTTCGAGCGGTCCTATGAAGAGCTTTTGGCGCTTGCCAGTCCGGGTTTTATTGCCTTTGCCGCCGGCACCCTGCCGGCTGGCTGGCTCGGCGACCGTTGGAGCCGCTCCGGCATGATCGCGGTGTTTTTCATCGGCATCGGCGCGTCGTCGATTCTCACCGGATTTGCCAGCACGCCGGCGGAAATTGCCGGCGGGCTGACCCTGATCGGCATCTTCGCCTCGATCTATCACCCGGTCGGTATCTCGATGGTCGTCGAGGGCCGCGAAAAAGTCGGCAAGCTGCTCGGCTTCAACGGTGTGTTCGGCAATCTGGGCGTTGCCGCCGCCGCCATTATCGCCGCCGGCCTGATGTCCTCGGTGAGTTGGCAGGCGGCGTTTATCGTGCCCGGAATCGTCGGCGTGGTGACCGGCATTCTCTATGTCATTTATTTAGCCCTGCGCCCGAAGGACACCATCTCCGCCCACGCCGCGCGCCAGCGCAGCGCTGGCGTGCCTAAGAAAGTGAGAAAACCGATCTCCAACCCGCGGGTGATGTGGCGGGTGTTCGGCGTTGTCGCGATAGCCGCCATTCTTAGCGGCCTGGTGTTTCAGGGCTCGATCATCGCGCTGCCCAAGATGTTCGAGGAAGGGCTGGGATCGCTTGCCACGTCAGTTGTCGATGTCGGCCTGATGGTCTCGTTGGTGATTGCCGTGGCGGCCTTCACGCAAATCCTCGTCGGCCATTTGATCGAAAAGATTTCGCTCAAACTTGTCTGGGCGGTGATGCTGTTTATCCAGGTGCCGCTGTTGGGCGTGCTCGGCTGGATGTCCGAGGGCGGCATGCTGTTCGTCACCTTCGCGGCGATGCTGATGGTCGTCGGTGAGGTGCCGATTTCGGATACCCTGGTGGCGCGCCACACCAGCGATGCCTGGCGCTCACGAATTTATGGTGTGAAATTCCTGTTCGGCATTGGCGCCTTTGCCTTGGCGCCGTGGCTGATCATTCTGCTGCACAATCCGGATGGCGGCTTCCATTGGCTGTTCCTCGCCTTCGCCGGCATGGCCCTGATTGTCGCCTTCGCCACATTGTGGCTGCCGGGCCACAAGCGGCCGGACGCGGCTGCGGCTTCCGAGGCGCCTTAATTAATCCGCCGCCGCCCGACCTAACCTGGAAAAAGCTGGGGCCGGCTGGGGCGGGCCGTTCTAATTGGCGATGGCCAGTCCGCTGTCCCCGCCGAGTGAAATGACGTGGCGGGCGGGGAATCGCACCGTCACTTCGGTTCCATTTCCCACTTCGCTTTCGATCTGCAGCGCCGCACCGTGCAGGGTGCAGAGGGAATGAACCAGGGAAAGTCCGAGGCCGGTTCCTTTGTTTTTCCGTGAGAGTGAGCCATCGACTTGGGTAAAGGGCTCGATCACGCGGGAAATTTCATCCGCCGGAATGCCGATGCCGCTGTCCGAAACCGAAAACCACAGGCCACCCTCGCTGACGACGCCGCTTTTGAGCGAGATGCGGCCACCCGGTGGCGTGAATTTAATGCTGTTGGAGAGCAGATTGAGAATAATTTGATGGCACGCCCGCTCATCGGCCCTGAGCAAGGGCAGGAAATCGGGAATATTCGTTTCGATCGCGCATTCTGCGGCTTCCGCTTGTTCATCGACCATGCGCAGGCACGAGGCGGCAACATCGGCCAATTTGATTTCCGTCTTATCCAGCACATAGCGCCCGGCTTCGATCTTGGAGAGATCAAGGATATCGCCGATGAAGTTGAGTAAATAGGCGCCGCTCTGATGGATATCATCGGCATATTCGCGGTAGCGCGGCGATCCCACCGGCCCAAACGTTTCGAGCGAGATCATCTCGGAGAATCCCATGATGGCGTTTAGCGGCGTGCGTAATTCATGGCTCATATTGGCGAGAAATTCCGATTTTGCCTGATTGGCGAGGTCGGATTCGCGCTTGGCGGCTCTGAGAGCGGCTTCCGCCTCGGCGCTTTCGCTGATGTCGTGAATAAACCCGCGCGCCTGGAGCGCCTTGTCGTTTTTAATCTGCGTTGCGTCGCCCTGAATATTGACGACTCTTTCCACGCCGTCCGGGCGGACAATTCGGCAGGTGAAATCGATTTTTTGCCGAAGCGCGAGGCGCCCGCTATTGCGTTTGGCCTGCGCCCGGTCATCCTTGTGGATGCAGTTCAGAAAGCTTTCCTGCGTTCCATCGAACGCCGCGCGCGCCAGGCCGACGATTCTAAAAGCCTCGTCCGAAAACGTCATTTTGTTGGTGCTGTAGTCGATCTCCCAAACGCCAAGATGGGCCAGCCTCTGCACATGCACGGAAAGCCGATCCCGTTCCTGCAGTTCGATCTTGGACAGATTGTTCAAGCGGACATGAAAAAATGCGATGCCGGTGTTGAAGATAATGCAAAGCGCGATCGACGTGATCAGCATGATCGTTTGCCCAGGCGGAGAAATCGGATTGGCAAAGCTCTGCCCAAACAAATCCAGGGCGAGGAGAATCAGCACACCGGCCAAGGCCAAGGCGCTGGTGGAATAAGCACCGCGAAAGCCCAAATACAGCATTCCCACCATCGGCAACGCCATGATCCAGGGCAGGGCGAAAGAGGTCCAGCCGCCGAAAAAATAGACCGTTGAAATCACCAATACAGTCAGTTGTGCGGTCGACAGATAGCTGGCGGTGCGAAATGACAGATAGCGGTTAAGCAGGAGCGGATAGACGTAGAAGCTGGCAAATCCGGCCACAAGGGCGAAGAATTGAGGGCTCTGAATATCGGCCAGGCCATAGACCATGGCCGCCAAAATGGCGACACATATGGGCGAAATAAGATGGGCGATGACGAACATGCGCTCGCGCCGCCTGACATCCAAATCCAGAGAACCATCCGGAGGGAGGAAGCGGTTTGCGGCGCTGTCGAACTGGTGGATGCTCATACTCATAGCGGTGTTCGCCCTGCCTACCTTATGTAAGCGTCGGATACTTTCCGTTGTGGGACTGGTATCTAATGTATCCACCGTCACAAATACAACCTAATTCCTAGTGCGGAAAGGGACTATAGAGATAATATAATCGGCAAAATATTTACCGAATTTGCCATCATCCTGATCTGGTGCGCGGTGTTATCGTGGCGCCTTTCGTAACATGACGGCGATAAGAGGTGGCCTTTGCGCCGCCGGTTTGCCACTAAGGCGGTGACATGGCGACATGCGATATGGGCAGGCCAATTCGATCGGAATACATCTCGGCTGGTATGAAATTTTCTTTGTTTCTGATTTTGTTGATCGGAATGGCGATGCTGTTGTTGCTGTCGCCGGGCGCCATAATTGTGGCCGCCGCGTCAAGCGAGGCGGCGGAAGCGGACACCGGGGCTGCGCGCGCCAGCTTCAGCCGGCCAATCGTTGGCTTAAGCGCTGCCCGGCAAAAACAATTTCTCCATGGCGCGGCGATATTCCGCCAGCGCTGGTCGCCGGTTGGCGAAGGCGACGCGGCATTCGCCGGCCTCGGCCCAACCTTCGATGCCGTTGCCTGCGCCGCCTGCCATGTTCGCGCCGGGCGCGGCCGCCCGCCCATGCGCCAGGGCGAGGCGCTGAGCTCGCTGTTGATCCGCCTCAGCATTCCCGGCGTAGGAGCACATGGCGGCCCGCGCCCACACCCGGCCTATGGCGGCCAGCTCGCCGGCCGTGCGATAGCGGGCGTGCCGCGCGAGGCAAAATTATTTGTCGAATACACCCCCCGGCCCGGCAAATACGGCGACGGCACGCCCTACCAATTGCGTCATCCAGTTTACGTTTCCTATCAATTGTCGTTCGGCCCCTTGGGCGATGCGGCGATGCTCTCGCCCCGCGTCGCCCCGGCCCTGCCTGGCGCCGGGCTGCTCGAGGCCATCCCCGAAGCCGATATCCTCGCCCGCGCCGACGCCGGGGATGCCGATGGCGACGGCATCTCGGGCCGTCCCAACTATGTCTGGGACCCGCTGGCCGGCGCTGAGCGCCTCGGCCGCTTCGGCTGGAAGGCCGGCGAGGCAGGCCTAATGCAGCAGACGGCGGCTGCCGCCTTCGGCGATATGGGGCTCACCTCTGCCCTCCATCCGGAGCAATCCTGCCCGCCGCCACAGCACGCCTGCCAAGCCGCCCCGGCGGCGGCGGGCCCGGAACTGAGCGCTGAACGATTGGCGGCGCTGGTCGCATACCTACGCTATCTCGCCCCACCGCCACGCCAAAACGCCGAAAACCCGGCAGTGAAGCGCGGCAAAAAGTTATTCCACGCCACCGGCTGCGCCGCCTGCCACATCCCCAGCGCCCAAACCGGCCCGCCATTCGCCGGGCAAAAAATCGCCCCCTATAGCGACCTCCTACTGCACGACATGGGCCAGGG
>JABIXB010000189.1 GCA_018666805.1 Rhodospirillaceae bacterium
GCGGCCTTGGCGAAACCCTCGATTTCACCCTGGAAAATTTCCGCCGTTGGTGGCAAGGCGTCAAGAGTTAGAAATTACTCTTTGTTCGATCCCTCAAACGCCGGGCGGGTGCATCCGCACCCTTGGCTACCTCGTATTAACTCGGGCGCGTGGTCACGCTTGCCGGAATGCATGATGCATTCCGGAGGGTGGTGCCGTTTGCTTGTTCGGTGCCAGTTTAACTAGTTTTTTTTGACGCCTTGCCACCAACGGCGGAAATTTTCCAGGGTGAAATCGAGGGTTTCGCCAAGGCCGCCCGAGCGTTCGCGCCAGAGTTCCAAGGCGTCTTCCGGCACGGCGATGAGCAGCGGGATTTCCTCGGCGATGGCGGTGAAAATTTCCTCGCTCAGGCCTTGGCCCTTTTGTTCCTGATCACCGAATTTTTCGAGCACGATTAAATCGACCCGCGCGGCGATGGCGCGGCGCATGGCGGCGCTCGAATCGGCCAGCACGGAGGTATCGAGCGAGCAGGTGCCACTGGCCAAATTTTCTTTCGTCGGGCGGTTTATCGGGAAGCGTTCGCCGCTGGTAATTTCAACCAGGTCAATGCCGGCCTTTTCGCCGGCGGGGCCGTGCCGCGCTTCCTGTAACAGGCCGCCGACGCGTATGCCGCCGGCGCTAAGCTCAGCGACGAAGCGCACCAGCGCATCGCGCTCGGCCGCGTCCGGGGTGTAGACCGCCGCCGCAAACGGGGACAATTCGCTTTTAGTCATTTCGTTCTCTAGCGTCATCCGTGCAACCTACGACAGGCCAAGAGGCCGTTCAATAGCAGGGCCCGGGGGCAATTCTCTTGACCCAAATCAAGGCAGTGAAAAACCACAGAGCCCAGTGTCGTTCATGACATAAATATTTGTGGCAGAGGGATTTCGATGCGCGAGATACATGCGGGAATGGCGGCCAAAGGTTCTCATGCGGTGGCCGAATATCAGGTTGAAAGCCGGCAGTTGCTCGATCCCATCGGTATTCTCGATCTTGAACATTACCGCCAGTCCGTCACGTTCACCATTCTGCGCACGCTCGCGGATGAACCTGGCTCCCTGACCGCACGGGCGGATGCACAGGCGGTGTTGACCAGTCTTAAAGAGCATTTGCCGCTCCATATCGCCGATGAGGAGGAAGACCTCTTTCCCGCCCTGGCGCGCCACTGCGCCGGAGAAGATGAATTCGAGCGCATGCGGGCGCAACTCTCCAAAGAGCATGTGACGGATGATGCCCTGGCCAAATTATTAGAGGCGGATTTACGTATCTTGGCTGATGGCGGCTCCCTTGATAGTCATACCGGGTTCGCCGCCAAGGCGCGTGCGTTAGCCGAATTGCAGGAGCGTCACCTGAATTGGGAGAACAACACCTTGCTGCCGCTCGCCGAGAAGCGCCTTGATGCCGAGGAACTCGTTAAAATCGGCCGCAACATGGCGGCGCGGCGCGGCATGGAGTACCCGGAAGGCGAATAAAGCCACGACCTCTCCCCATCGAGCTATGCTATAGGCTTTCGTTGTGCGCGCGGGGGAGGGAAGTCAGTTTGCCGGGCCGGATTCTTGTTTTTACCGACAGCCATAGTGGCTGCGGTGTCGGCATCAATATGGCGGCGCTGTTAGAGCAGCTTGTTGCCGCCGGGTATGAGGTTTTCTGCGCCCAACGGCGTGAACAGACCCCGGCGCAAAACCACCTTGCCGATTTGGGCGTCCGTTATTTGTGGTTCGAGCGCAATCCGGACGATGATTTCAGCGCTTTCGCCAATGACCGCGTGACGCCGGAGCGCATATTTGCTCAAAGTTGCCCCGATTTGATTTTTTTCATGAATGGCCATCCGCTCGGCACTTTTGCCGCCATCGATGTGGCACTCGCGGGCGGGCTGCCTTATGTGATCCGCGAGGGTGTTGTGGCGCCGCATTTTCTCCCCGAAGGAGAGGCGCAGCGCCACGCCCTTAAGGCTCATTATCGCGGCGCACGTGCCGTGATGACCAATTGCGCTGAGAATATGGA
>JABIXB010000020.1 GCA_018666805.1 Rhodospirillaceae bacterium
ATGTGCGGGTCGCCGGTACCGGTTAAAAGCGCATAGCGGCTCATCTTGTCGCGCGACCATTCGCCGATCACGGTGCCGCTGATATAGCGGATATTGTTGGCATCCAGGCACATGATGGCGCCGAGTTCGGAATCAGCCAGCGCCTGCTTGGCGCGCCCCAGGCGGTAATCGTGCAGGCGGCGGAAATTCACCCGCTCCTCAAAATCGACGGCCATATGGCCGGGCGCGGGAATCGCCCGGTCCCAGTTAAAGCCGGGCTCGATATCTTCCGCCTTGACGATGGTCGGCTCGGTTTTCGCAATATTCATTGCTCAATACTCCTGGCTCGGCATTCAGCCGGGGGCGCTCAACATGGTGTAAAACTCGATCTTGATATCGCCTTCGAGAAGTTCATCCTTGCGGGTCAGGAGCGGCTCCAAATAGGGCATTTTGAGGTGTTCGTCCAAATCCGCCATGGCCACCCAATTTTCGTAAAACATAAAACATTGCGGGTCTTCCGTGCTGCGATGCAGGTGATAGTCGATACAGCCGGCCTCCGAACGTGACGGCCCGACCAGAGCCATGAGGCCCTCCGCAAGCTCCTGTTCCTTACCCGGCTTGGCATGCAAATACGCGACGAGTGACACTTTCTCCGACATTTTCCATTCTCCCTATCGGTCGATTTTTTTCATTGTCTCCGTTCATCGGCCTTTTGGCTATAGCGGCAAATTTACTCCGCCGCGTTTCTATAGGCGTCGACCGGCGGGCAGGCGCAGATCAGATGTCGGTCGCCGTAAACCTGATCGATGCGTGCGACCGGCGGCCAATATTTTCCCGCGCGCAATGATTCCACCGGGAATGCTGCTTCCTCGCGGCTATAGGCGTGCTGCCATTCGCCTGCCGTGACTTCTTCCAGCGTATGCGGCGCGCCGCATAGGGGATTGTCGGTTAGCTCCCAGTCGCCATCCTCGACGCGCTTGATCTCACCGCGGATGGCGATCATCGCCTCGCAGAAACGGTCGAGCTCTTCCCGCGGTTCGCTTTCGGTCGGCTCGATCATCAGGGTGCCGGCCACCGGGAAAGACATGGTCGGCGCATGAAAGCCGTAATCCATCAGGCGCTTGGCAACATCGTCGACGGTGATGCCGGAGTTTTCCTTGAGCGGGCGGAGGTCGATGATGCATTCATGCGCGACCCGGCCATTCTTGCCCCGATAGAGCACCGGGTAATAGGGGCTCAGTTTTTCGGCAATGTAATTGGCGCTCAAAATTGCGGTCTGCGTCGCCTTCTTCAGGCCGGCCGCGCCCATCATGGCGATATAGGCCCAAGATATCGGCAGAATGCCGGCCGAGCCAAACGGTGCGGCGGAAACCGGCCCGGCAGCCGAAACTGAATCCAGCGGATGGCCCGGTAAGTGCGGCGCAAGGTGGCCGCGCACGCCGATCGGCCCAACGCCGGGCCCGCCGCCGCCATGCGGAATACAGAATGTTTTATGCAGATTCATATGCGCCACATCCGGGCCAAAGGCGCCCGGCTGGCTGACACCCAGCAGCGCATTCAGATTGGCGCCATCGAGATAGACCTGGCCGCCGGCGGCGTGAATGATTTCGCAGATTTCGACGATCGCCTCCTCGAACACGCCATGGGTCGAGGGGTATGTCACCATCAGCGCCGCCAACTTTGTGCCATGTTCCGCCACCTTGGCCTTGAGATCAGCGACATCGACATTGCCGTTTTCATCGCAACCGACCACCACCACCTTGAGCCCGGCCATCACCGCGCTCGCCGGGTTGGTGCCATGCGCCGAGCTTGGAATGAGACAGATATCGCGCTCGCCGCCGCCATTCGCCGCGTGGTAGGCGCGGATTGCTAAGAGGCCGGCATATTCGCCCTGGCTGCCGGCATTGGGTTGCAGCGAGACGGCGGCAAAGCCGGTGACCTCGCACAGCATGCGCTCAAGCCCTTTGATCATTTCCAGATAGCCCGGCACCTGATCGCTCGGCGCAAAGGGGTGGATGCGGCCAAAGCCGGGCCAGGTCACGGGCATCATCTCACTCGTTGCGTTGAGCTTCATGGTGCATGAGCCAAGCGGGATCATCGAGTGGTTGAGCGTGATGTCTTTCACTTCGAGGCGGTGCAGATAGCGCAGCATCTGGGTTTCGGAATGCTGCGTATTGAACAGCGGATGGGTCAGAATATCGGATTGGCGGACGAGGCCCTCCGGCACGCCGCCCGTCTGCGCCTGCTCAAGCTCGGCCAGATCGGGCGCGGCAGCTCCTTCCGGCACGAAGACCTCAAGCAATGCGGAGACGTCCGCCGGCACCGTCGTTTCGTCGAGAGATATACCCAGCCTGTCATCATTCACGGGCCGGAGATTGATTCCGGCATCGGCGGCGCGCGCCAGGACCGCTTGCGCCTGGCCGGGAATATTGACGGTCAGGGTATCGAACCAGCTTGCGTTTTCCACCGTAACGCCAAGGCGCGCCAGACCCGCAGCCAGGATCGAAGTCAGGCGTTGCACCCGCTCGGCGATGATGCCGAGGCCATCCGGGCCGTGATAGACCGCATACATCGCCGCCATCACGGCGAGCAGAACCTGGGCCGTGCAGATGTTGCTGGTCGCTTTCTCGCGCCGGATATGTTGCTCGCGCGTTTGCAATGCGAGGCGAAGGCCGGGCTTACCACGCGCATCGAGCGAAACGCCGACGATTCGCCCCGGCATGGCGCGGCGGTATTTTTCATGGGTAGCAAAAAAGGCGGCGTGCGGCCCGCCGAAGCCCATCGGCACGCCGAAGCGCTGCGTACTGCCGACAACAATATCGGCGCCGAATTCGCCCGGCGGAACAAGGCGTACCAAACTGAGGAGATCAGTCGCCACCGTCACCAACATGCCCTTTTCGTGCGCCGCCGCGATGAAAGCGCGATAATCATTGAGCGCGCCGCCACTCGCCGGATATTGCAACAGGGCGCCAAAGAAAACACCGTCACCCAGCGCCGTGCTGTGATCGCCAACGACGATTTCGATACCGATGGCTTCGGCGCGGGTGCGCATCACGGCGATGGTTTGCGGATGGCAAAGTTCGGAGACAAAAAAACGGTCGCCGAGTTTTTTCACCACGGCGCGGCTCATATGCGCGGCCTCGGCGGCAGCCGTCGCCTCATCGAGCAAAGAGGCGTTGGCGCACTCCATGCCGGTGAGATCCATTACCATGGTCTGAAAGGCAAGCAGAGCCTCGAGGCGGCCCTGGCTGATTTCCGGCTGGTAGGGCGTGTAGGCGGTATACCAACCGGGATTTTCAAGCAGGTTTCTGAGGATCACCGGCGGCGTGTAGGTATCGTAATAGCCCATGCCGATCATCGATGTGGCAAGCTTGTTGCGCGCCGCGAGGTCTGCCAGCTCCGCCAACACATCCTGCTCGCTGCGCGCGCCGGGAAGACTATCCGGAAACTCGGCGCGGATAGATTCGGGCACCGCTTGGTCCATCAGGGCGTCGAGGGAATCGAGCCCGAGAAGCTCCAGCATCTCGGCGATATCGGAAACGCTGGGGCCAATATGGCGGTGAATAAACGCGTCCTTGGCCTCCAGAGCCGCCAAATCGAGCTTGCCAACTGTCATTCTTTATCTCCGCTCCTTGGTATTAACCCAGCTCTTCAACATATTCCTGATAGGCGTCCGCATCCATCAGCCCGGCAAGCTCCGCTTCATCGTCGAGCTTGAGTTTGAAAAACCAGCCGCCGCCGGTCGGGTCGCCATTGACCAGCCCCGGCTCGTCCTCAAGCGCGCTATTAACCTCGACCACCTCACCGCTTGCCGGCGCGTAAATCTCACTCGCCGCCTTGACCGATTCGACCACTGCGGCCTGGCCCTCGCGGGCGATCTGCTGGCCGACTTCCGGCAACTCGACATAGACGACATCGCCTAATTGCTCCTGGGCATAGTCGGAGATTCCCACCGTGGCGATGCCATCCTCGACATCCACCCATTCATGTTCATTGCTGAATTTAAGATCGCTCATGCCTACCCCTGTCTTCTAATCTTTGTGATAACGGTGTGCCGTAAACGGCAATTTGACGATGCTGGCCGGTACTTTCTTGCCGCGCAGCATAAGTCCAACGGCGTTGCCGGCTTTGGCATGGGCGGCATCGACATAGCCCATGGCCACCGGGCCGCCGGCGCTCGGGCCGAAGCCGCCGCTGGTGACTTTGCCGATCGGTTCATCGCCGGCGCTCAATATTTCCGTATTTTCGCGCACTGGCGCGCGGCCCTCGGGCAGGATGCCGACGCGGCGGCGCGTGGCGCCATCCGCAATTTCGGCCTGAATTCTCTCGGCGCCGGGGAAGCCGCCTTCTTCACGCCGGCGCTTGCCGATCGACCACAGCAATCCCGCCTCGACCGGAGATGTGGTTTCATCGATATCATGGCCATAGAGGCAAAGCCCGGCCTCGAGGCGGAGCGAATCCCGCGCCCCAAGCCCCGCCGGCGCGACTTCGGGCGCGGCGGCAAGCGCCTCCCAGACATGGCGCGCATCCTCGCCATAGACGGAAATCTCGAAGCCATCCTCACCGGTATAGCCGGAGCGTGAGACAATGGCGTCGGCACCGGCCACTTTCATCGTCCCGGCGGTCATGAATTTCAGCGCCGCCGAGGCCGGCGCATGGCGCGCCATGACAGCCGCCGCCGCCGGGCCCTGCAGGGCAATCAGTGCTTTGTCGTTATGCATGGCGACATCCACCGCGCCACGAAAGCCGATTTCCAATAGGCCCAGGTCGGCATCTTTGCAGGCCGCGTTGACCACCAGGAGCAGGCGCCCCTCGGCGTTGGTCACCATCAGATCGTCGCGAATGCCACCCTCGGCATTGGTGAACTGGGTATAGCGCAAGGACCAGGGCGCCAAACCGATGATATCGCCCGGCACCAGCCATTCGAGCGCATGCGCCGCACCGTCGCCCCAAATGCTGATCTGGCCCATATGGCTGACATCGAACAGCGAGGCGCTTTCGCGCGTATGAAAATGCTCTTTCAGGATGCCGGTCGGATATTGCAGCGGCATTGAATAGCCGGTGAAGGGCACCATTTTCGCGCCCAGCGCCACATGGCTGTCATGCAGCGGTGTGGTTTTGATTGATTCGGAATCTGTCCCGTTCGTCCCGTCCATCGAAATCTCCAGCTACGAAAACACCAACGCCAGCGATCCCAAAAAAGGATCGCCCGGCGTCCCCTCTGTCTCCGTACCTGAAAGATTGACCAACACGTTAGGCGCAGCACATGCTGCATATCCCGTGCGGCTTTCCTCTTCGGTGAGGCCGAGAACCAATTCTTGGTCCTTGCCTGCTTTCCAGAGTCACATTCCCTTGCGGTCCCTGATGCCTGAGAGTTTTCGGGACGATTGCTCCTTCGGCGCCTGCCAGCCACGTGGCTGGCCGGTCTCTCCCGCAAGGTTCAGCTGTGTAGACCGGATGTGCGCGAGTGTAACGCCTTGGCAGCGCGGGTCAACCGCTTCATCGCGCGCGGCTGCGCTTCGATTCCTCAAGCTGGTCTGGCGTTAGCTGTAGACCGACGAAACTGTGATAGGCGGAGGCGTCCGCGCCGGCCGGAAAGGGAATGGCCTGGGTCAATTCCTCAACAACCTGGCTGCGCACTTCATTGTCTTCAAACTCCAGCACCACGGTGAACAAGCGCTTCGCCAAAATTTGCCGGGTGGCATCGGTCACGGCGGAAAAATACGGCACTTCTACCCGGCCAATCTCTGCCGCCGGGCCACGCCGGGCGAGGAACAGAATATTGAAATTGACCTGCACACTGTCGCCCGCATCGTCAAAATCATAACTGCACTCATAGGCGAGATCGCGCATTTCGATCTCAAAGGTCACATCGGTCAGATCCCGTCCCGGACCGGGGCGATAGAGGGTTACTTTCTTGGCCTGATCCATAATGGCGACCTGGGGACAAGGCGGCGGCGGATCGCCAAACAGGCCGCAGGATGCCAGAAAGAGCGAAAGCGCGCTCACCGCCAGCAGTGACGGTGCCATGCCACGGTTCAGCCGGGAGATAATCGAGGGGACAAAAGACAAAGTTTAAAGCTTCCCGTGTGTGCCGTCACAATAGGGTTGGCCGGCGGTCTGCTTACAACCGCACAGCCAATTTGTTCCCGATTTCTCGGCGGTAAATACCATCGGTTTGATATCCGTCTTCGAATGCGCGCCATCACAAAAGGGCTGCTTGGCGCTAAGCCCGCAACGGCACCAGGCATATTTCTTACCGGCTTCCAATTCGGCTTCGAACGGTGCCTTTTGGGCAATTATAGCTTCGCTCATGTTCGAATTTACCTGCATTAACGAATCATATTGAGCGCCGAATGTAGCTACCCGGCAATGCACGCACAAGAGCGCGCGGCAAGGTTGAGGTGCGGCCGGCCATTTGGGCGCTTGCGCCGCGCCACCGGGCGCGCTATGCCACTTTACGCTCCAGGAAAAACATCAAGATCCACCGCATGGCCGTCTACACCGAAGTATCAGATCAGGAACTCGCCGCCTTCCTTTCCGATTACGATATCGGCCGTGCCGTCTCTTTTAAGGGCATTGCGGAAGGGGTGGAAAATTCCAACTACTTCCTGTTGACCGATCAAGGACCGCATATTCTCACCCTTTATGAAAAGCGGGTGGCGCTGGAAGATTTACCGTTTTTTCTCGGCCTGATGGAGCATTTGGCGCGCCGCGACCTGGCCTGCCCGACGCCGATACATGGGCGTGACGGCGAGGTGCTGCGCACGCTCTGCGGCCGGCCCGCGGCGGTCACCAGCTTTCTCTCCGGTGTCTGGCCGCTCAGGCCGACGCCGGCCCATTGCGGGCCGCTCGGCGAAGCCTTGGCAAGAATGCATGTCGCCGGCCTCGATTATCCGCTGCGGCGCGAAAACGCGCTATCGGTCAAAGGCTGGCGCGCGCTGTTCAATCAGTGCGAAGCCAACGCCGACGAGGTGATTCCGGGACTGGCGGCGGAATTGGCCGATGAACTCGAAATAATCGCCGACGCCTGGCCGAGTAACCTGCCCGAGGGCGTCATTCACGCCGACCTATTTCCCGACAATGTGTTTTTCGAGGAAGAAAAGCTCTCCGGCCTGATCGATTTCTATTTCGCCTGCAATGACTTCCTCGTCTATGACCTGGCGATATGTCTCAACGCCTGGTGCTTTGAGCCCGATGTGAGTTTTAACGTGACCAAGGCCCGTCTGCTGATCAGCGGCTATCAGAAAGTGCGGCCGTGCAGCGCCGCCGAGCTCGACGCCCTGCCCTTGTTGGCGCGCGGCGCGGCGCTCCGCTTTCTCCTGACCCGCCTCTATGATTGGCTCAATCAGGTCGACGGCGCCCTGGTGAAACCCAAGGACCCGATGGAGTTTCTCAAAAAACTGCGCTTTCATCGCGGCCTGCAAGGCCTGGGCGCTTATGGCATCAGCGATGGAAATAGATGACGGTTAAAATCTTTACGGACGGCGCGTGCAGCGGTAATCCGGGGCCGGGCGGCTGGGGCGCCATCCTGATCTACAAAAGCCAGCGCAAGGAAATATGCGGCGGCGAGGCGGAGAGCACCAACAACCGCATGGAGTTGACCGCCGCCATCCGTGCGCTCGAGACCCTCAAACGGCACAGCGATGTCGATCTCTATACCGACAGCCGCTACGTCATGGACGGCATCACCAAATGGATTCACGGCTGGAAGGCCAAGGGCTGGCGCACGGCGTCAAAAAAGCCGGTGAAGAATGAGGATTTATGGCGCCGCCTGGATGAGATCAGCGGCACGCATGAGGTCAATTGGCACTGGGTAAAGGGCCATAACGGCCACCCGGAGAATGAGCGCGCCGACGAGCTGGCGCGGCGCGGTATCGCGGAGATATGAATCAAAACGGGGGGCCGGCCCCCCGCCCCGAAAACCCGTAACGCCAGGCCGGCCTAAAGCTGGCCGAGCATATGTTCAGCGCTACTCACATCCAATTCCGACGGATTGCTCTCGACATTGAGCGCGCTCACTGTGCCATCGTCGACAAGCATGGAAAAGCGGGTAGAGCGCTCGCCCAAACCGAAGCCGCTACCGTCCAGTGTAAGGCCGGTGGCTCGCGCGAATTCGCCGTTGCCGTCAGCCAGCATCTCGACCGCATCGCCGACGCCCAAATTTTCGCCCCATGCCTGCATAACAAACGCATCATTCACCGATACGCAGGCAATGGCGCTTATGCCTTTGGCCTTCAATGCATCCGCATTGCCAATATAGCTCGGCACATGCTGGGCCGAACAGGTCGGGGTAAACGCGCCAGGCACGGAAAACAGCGCCACTTTACGCCCCTTGAAATAATCGTCGCAGGAAATGTCCGAAAGGCCATCTGCGGTCAATTGTTTGAAATTCACTGAAGGCACTTTGTCGCCTACTTTAATCGTCATTTATTGGCTCCATGCTTGGCGTTATACGAAAAAATTCATTGCTCCAGGCCGCGTCCGCTGAGTACCTGAGCGTTTCACAGAGATAATATGGGTGGCCGGCGGTATGATTGCAATTACCAAAAAACACGCCGTGACAGGTAAAAACTATCAATTCATTAAGGAAACTATTGTCACCTATATGGCGAATTGAGACACTCATTGATGTTCGTTACCACGCATCAGGCGGGCCGGAGAATGCAAGCATGACAGCGCCGTCGCTCTATTTTGAGGGTCAGTTACTGGTCGCCATGCCGGCCATGCCGGACCCGAGATTTGAACGATCCGTGATCTATTTATGCGCCCATTCGGAAGAGGGTGCGATGGGGATCGTCGTCAATAAACCGCTGGAATCCTTAAGTTTTTCGGAGCTCCTCGAACAATTAGAAATCGAAACCGAAAGCGTCGACGAGCGCATTCGGGTGCATTTCGGCGGGCCGGTCGAAGCGGCGCGCGGCTTCGTGCTGCACTCGGCCGATTACGTCCATGACGCAACGATGATGGTCGATGAAGAATTTGCATTAACTGCAACGGTAGATGTTCTGAAAGCGCTGGCCGAAGGCGATGGGCCGCGCGACAGCCTGTTGGCGCTTGGTTATGCCGGCTGGGCGCCAGGGCAGTTGGACGAAGAGGTGCAAGGCAATGGCTGGCTAACGGTGCCGGCCAGTGAAGATCTCGTCTTTCGCCAGGAAAATGACACCAAGTGGCAAAGTGCGGTCGCCAGCCTCGGCGTCGATATCTCCAATCTCTCAGGCGATGTCGGGCACGCCTGAGCCGGTTAGCCGGAGCGATTCAGTCGGGTCTCCGCCATTCATCCTCAATAACGGCGAACAGCAGGTGATCGCGCCACACGCCGTTGATCTTGAGAAACTTTCTGGCATAGCCTTCACGGCGGAAACCGCAGCGCTGCAATAGCGCCTGACTGGCGCTGTTGTTCGGCATGCAGGCCGCCTCAACGCGGTGCAATCCAAGACTGCCAAAACAATAGCGCAGCGCACATTTTAGACCTTCGGTCATATAGCCGCTGCGCGCATAGGGCTCGCCGATCCAATAACCGACATTGCAGGTCTGTGCGACGCCGCGCTGGATATTGCTCAAGGTGATCCCACCCATCAGCGCATTATCCGCGAGGCGGGTAAGAAAATAGGAATAACAGATATCGTCACTGGCATCGCGTTGCTGACGGCGGAGACGCCGGCGATAGGCAGCGCGGCTATGTGCATCACTCGCCCAGGCGGGCTCCCACGGGACGAGAAAATCGCGCGACGCGGTGCGCAACTCGGCCCAATCCTGCCAATCGCGCAGCTCCGGCGGGCGCACCCGCACATTGGCGCCGAGCAATTGCGATTCGTCGCGATCGGTGCGCGTGGTTCGAAGGACCGACATCAGATAAAACGCTCCGCGACGCGGTCATAAGCCTCAAGGCCGGATACCGGACCGAGCGCCGCCAGGCTCGGCCGGCTGCGCTTGAATATCCGCCCGGCGACACGGACGACGTCTTGCGCCGTAATCGCGTCGATTTCCGCCACCATCTCGTCGATTGGGATGGCGCGGCCGAATATCAGCAATTGCCGGCCCAAGCGCTCGCAGCGCGAAGACGAGGATTCGAGCGACATCAGCAGGCTCGATTTAACCTGGGCGCGGGCGCGCGCCACCTCCTCGTCGCTCACTTTGTCGCAAACCTTGTGTAGTTCATCGGCGATGACCGGCGTTAATTCCTGCAATTTATCCGGCCCTGTGCCGCAATAGACGCCAAACACGCCGCCATCAACATAGGATGAGGCAAAGCTGAATACGGTATAGGCCAGACCGCGCCGCTCACGGATTTCCTGGAACAGACGGGACGACATGCCGCCACCCAGCAAAGTCGAAAGAAGCTGTACGGTGTAGAAATCATCATCGTCGTAAGGGATTCCATCGAAACCCAATACGAGATGGGCCTGCTCCAAATCCTTCGACGTGCGCACGTCGCCGCCACTATAATTCGCCGTCAAATCATCCGCCGGCTGGACCGGGGGCAAGGCGTCGAAGGCGCCTCCCACCATGCCGGTGAATGTTTCATGATCCAGCCGGCCGGCGCCGATCACGACCATGCGGGACGGGCTGTAGTGGCGCGCCATATAGCTCGCCAGCACATCGCGCGAATAATTTGCCACTTGTTCCGCCGGGCCGAGGATGGTGCGGCCAAGCGGCTGGTCGGGATAGACGATTTCCTGAAACTGGTCGAAGACGACATCATCGGGCGTATCATGCGCCTGGGCGATCTCTTGAATAACCACGGCGCGCTCGCGCTCCAATTCGTCCTCGGCAAATACAGAATGCTGCAGAATATCGGCGAGAATATCGACCGCGAGGCCAACATCCTCTTTCATCACCTTGGCGTAATAAGCGGTTTGTTCACGCGAGGTGTAGGCATTGACGTGGCCGCCCACCGCTTCGATCTCCTCGGCAATCTCGAGCGCGCTGCGCCGCTCGGTGCCCTTGAAGGCCATATGCTCCAGCAGGTGCGAGACGCCGTTAATCTCGGCACTTTCGTAGCGCGCACCGACATCGACCCAAACGCCGACCGAAGCCGTCTCCAGGTGCGGCATATTCTCGCTCACCACGCGCAACCCGTTCGGCAATGTCGAAACCTCAGTCGTCACGCAACCTTCCCTTCCCTTTGGCCGCTGCCGCATGCCCGGACGAATTCCTTCACCGTCGCCAGATCGTTCGGCAGATGCGTCACATGTTCCGGGCGCTCAAGCAAATCGCCCAACCGATCCGGCAGCGCGGCATGAATACCGGTCGCCCGCTCGACCGCATCAGGAAACTTAGCCGGATGTGCGGTGGCAAGACAAATCATCGCTGCGGCGCCGGCATCCTGCGCCTGCATCGCGTCTTCGGCCGCGGCCACACCGGCGGCGCTGTGCGGATCAATCAACATACCGCATTCGCGCCACACCCGGGCCATGCATTCAAGCGCGCGATCATCGTCAACGCGGCGGCCTGAGAACAGGCCGCGCACCGCATCGAGTTTATCCGCCGCAACATCAAAGCCACCGCCTTGGTCGAGTCTTCCGATCAATGCCCGGACGGCGGCGCCATCGCGACCGTACAGTTCAAACAGCAGGCGCTCGAAATTACTCGCGATCTGGATATCCATGCTCGGGCTGATACTGGCGATGACGTCATTCTTGTAATAGCCGGCGCTGGCGAAGAAGCGCGCCAGGATATCGTTGGCATTGGTCGCAACCAGCAAATGGCGGATCGGCAGGCCGAGCCGGGCGGCGACATAGCCGGAATAGACATTGCCGAAATTCCCCGTCGGCACGGCGAAGGTCACGGGGCGCGCCGGCGAGCCCAGGGCCAGCGCCGCATAGGCGTAATAGACCGTCTGGGCCAGAATCCTTGCCCAATTAATAGAATTTACGGCGGCCAAATTCAGCGCATCGCGGAACGGCAGGTCGTTGAACATCGCTTTGACCATCGCCTGGCAATCGTCGAAGGTTCCGTCGACCGCCACATTGTGGACATTCGCTTCATCGACGGTCGTCATCTGCCGGCGCTGCACTTCCGAGACCCGGCCTTCGGGGTGCAAAATAACAATCGAGAGCGATTTCCGCCCGCGGCAAGCCTCAATAGCGGCCGAGCCGGTATCGCCGGAGGTGGCACCGACGATGGTCAGGCGCTCACCACGCCGCGCCACGACATGATCGAACAGGCGGCCCAAAAACTGCAGGGCATAATCCTTAAACGCCAGCGTCGGCCCGTGATAAAGCTCCATCAGCCAGAAACGGGCGCCAAGCTGGGTGAGCGGCGCCGTCGCCGGGTGCTCGAATCCGGCGTAGGTTTCCCGCGCGATGCGTTCCAGCGCCGCCGGCTCGACCGCATCGCCGATAAAGGGCTGGGTGAGACGAACCGCGAGATCGGCATAGCTGAGCGATGCCATCTCCACCAAATCACTCTCGGAGAAAGGCGCCGGCCAGCTCTCCGGCACGAACAACCCGCCGTCGCGCGCCAAACCGGCGAGCAGCACGTCTTCAAACGACTCGCTGGCGGCGGCGCTGTCAGCGCGCGTACTCACATAGCGCATGGCTGAACCGCATGGGTCATTGTTGTCACTCCTTGGCCCTAACCAAGATAGCGCATCTTGAGGTGCGCTTTAAAGGCATCTGCGGAAAGCGCCTGGCCGGTGGCGCGCTCGATTAGCTCATGGCTTGAATAGCGCGATGCCTGGCTGTGGATTTTCTCGCCCAGCCAAGTCAACAGAGGCGCAAAATCGCCTTCGGAAAGAGTTGGGCGGAGGCTGCCGATCTCGCGGCTGGCGCAGTCAAACAGCTGCGCCGCAATCAGCGCGCCCAATGTATAGCTCGGGAAATAGCCGACATCGCCGCACGCCCAGTGAATATCCTGAAGACAGCCCTCAGCGTGATTGTCCGGTGTGAGGCCAAGAAATTCCTGCATGCCCTGTTGCCAGGCGTCGGGGATATCCGGCGCTTGCAGATCGCCAGTGATCATCGCTTTTTCGAGCCGGTAACGCAGCATGATATGAGCCGGGTAGGTGACCTCATCGGCATCGACGCGGATAAAGCCCGGCGCCACATGCACCGCCATGCGATGCAGATTTTCAGGCGCAAAAACATCCGCCGCTTCAGGCCCGGGATGATCGAAAGCGTCGCGCATCAACGGCGCGGCGAATTGAAAAAATTCAGCGCTGCGGCAAGCCTGCATTTCCATCAGCAAGGACTGGCTCTCATGCAGGCTCATGCTGCGCGCTTCGCCAAC
This sequence comes from Rhodospirillaceae bacterium, assembly GCA_018666805.1. Taxonomy (GTDB): domain Bacteria; phylum Pseudomonadota; class Alphaproteobacteria; order UBA828; family UBA828; genus PTKB01. The sequence continues at coordinate 13,213 of JABIXB010000020.1, forward strand.
CGGCTGGTTGCGCCAATCCGTGGGCAGGCCACGTTCATAAAGCGCATGACCGGTTTCATGTAGCACCGCCATCACGGAGGAAGCAAAATCGCTCTCGTCATAGCGCGTGGTGATACGCACATCCTCCGACACTCCGCCGCAAAACGGATGGTGACTTTCATCCAACCGGCCATGGGCGAAATCGAAGCCGATTTTCTCCATCAATGTCTGCGAAAGCGCGCGCTGGCGCGCTATCGGAAACGGACCGTCCGGCTGAAGCGGCGCCGCATCGCGCGCCTGTTTTTCCAGCACCTGGGCGAGAAACTCCGGTAAAAAAATACCCAAATCGGCAAAAATTCCGTCGATCTCTGCGCTGCGGAAACCGGGATCATAACCATCGATCAGGGCATCATAGGGGGCGAGGCCAAGCGCCGCCGATTTTGCCGCGGCTTTCTCCCGCACCAAAACAAGCAGCGGCTCGAAAGCGCGGCAAAAAGCGGCGAAATCGCTCGACGCGCGCGCCTCGCGCCACACCATTTCACAATTGGCGGCGGCGTTGCTGAGGGCTGCCACCAAATCGGCCGGCAGGGCATTGGCGTGCGACCAACGCAGCCGCATTTCGGTGAGATTGGAATTCTGCCATGGGTTCAAATCAGCGCGCGCGGCTTCCGCACTGTCGAGCAAATCGGCCAATTCCGCATCGGCCATACATTCATGTTGGATAAGATCGAGCTCGGTAAGCTGGGCGGTGCGCGCCTCGGCGCCACCGGTCGGCATTACGGCCGCCCAATCCCACTGCAACACCGCAGCCGCGCCGCCGAGGTTGGCCATGCGCCGGAAACGTTGCTCAAGCGCCGCGTAAGAGCTCATGGCTTTGCTTCACCATTGGGCTGTCCATTGGGCTGTTCTGTGGGCTGCGCTGCCCGTCGGCGCGCGCCGCGAAACATAAGAAAGGTAATGACGCCAAGCGTGGCCGCGAGCGCGAACCACGTCACGACATATTGCACATGCGAGTTTCTCAGCTCGGTTTTTGTTTGCCCACCAATCGGAAAGCCACCCGGGTTGGCCGCCGGCCCGGCATCAATCAAATAGTCGCGCGGCTCTATACCGGCCTCGGCGGAGAGCGACGGCATGTCGAGCCAATACCAGAATTTTTCCTGCGGTAGATTTTCGGGCGTCATCCAGCCGGGCTCAACGCTTGAATTGAGCAACCCCTCAATGCGAACCACCCCCTCGATCTGCCCCTCAGTGCGCGTCGCCGGATCCTTTTTGGCCACCGGGATCCAGCCGCGATTGACCAACAGGACACTGCCATCGCTGCGCTCGAACGGTGTGATGACATGGTAGCCGGGATTGGAGCGGTAGGAGCGCGCCGCCAGAAACATCTCCATGTCGTGCTGAAAACGGCCCTCCAGCCAAACCGGGCGAAACAGCATGGCGGGGATATCTTCGACCGACGCCGGCAGCGCGATTGCCTCCGATTGGGCGCGCGCCTGGCGAAACGCGTTGGTCTCGTTTTTCCACATCAGGCGTTGCACCTGCCAGGCGCCGAGCGCCAGCATGATGAGGATGCCGGGAATGGCGATGAATATCAGCCAGCGCTTGGCGCGCGGCATAGACGTATTATGACTCTTGGTCAAAATCCAGAACCTTGTGTTTGAATTGTTGTGCGACCATCCATGCCTTGGCCGGCCTGAGCGCGCCAAGGCAACCACCGAGAATAGCCGGTGCCCAGATAACGCCATGCACCCAATAGGGCGGTTGATAGGATATTTCGACCCAGAGTGCGAGGCCAACGATGACGGCGCCAACGATGAGAACGACAAATACCGCCGGGCCATCACCGGCATCGTGCTTGCGCAGCTCGAGCCCGCAATGGGCGCATTTCTCGACAGTTTTCAGATAGCCCGAATAGAGCCGGCCCTTGCCGCACTTGGGACAACGGCACAGAAGCCCGGCGCGAAAGGATGAGACAGGTTGAAGTGGCGCTTCTGCCATGCGCTCAGAAATCCCCTACTGAACCTATTTATGAGTGATTTGTAACATATGCCAACAAGGCAACGCCCGCGAGCCCTATCCGTGGGCCGCGGGCGTCGTATTCTTTGCCGGATGCTGCTATTGCGGCAGCGGCAGGAAAGGCGCGCTCAGGAGCCGCCCCACCAATAGACCCAGATGAACAGGAACAACCAGACGACATCAACGAAATGCCAATACCAGGCTGCCGCCTCAAAGCCGAGATGCTGTTCCGGTTTGAAATGGCCCTTCATCGTGCGCCACAGGCAAACACCGAGGAAGATGGCGCCGACCATCACATGGAAGCCATGGAAACCGGTCGCCATATAGAAGGTTGAGGAATAGATGCCTTCGCGAAAACCGAACGCGGCGCTGGCATACTCATAGCCCTGAATGCAGAGGAATATAACGCCGAGCAAAACCGTTACGGCCAATCCCAATGTCAGCTGTTTGCGGTTGCCATGCTTCAGCGCATGATGCGCCCAGGTCACCGTGGCGCCCGAAGCGAGCAAAATCAGCGTATTGAGGAACGGCAATTCCCAGACATGCAAGGCTTCGACACCGGGCGGCGGCCAGGTGAAACCGATCGCCTCCTTCGGCATGATGGAGGAATTGAAGAAGGCCCAGAAAAAGGCAGCGAAAAACATCACCTCGGAGGCGATGAACAGCACCATGCCAAATCTGAGGCCGCGGGTGACGACCGGCGTGTGAAATTTTTCATGCGCCTCGCGCACCACATCGCGCCACCAGCCAAACATGGTCACGACGGTGAGCGCGAATCCGATGGCCATCAGCCAGACCTGATTTTCGCGGAAATAAAGGATACTGCCGCCCAACAACAGACCGCCCGCCATGGACCCGACAAAGGGCCAGGGGCTCGGTTTGACCATGTGAAATTGGTGGCCCTTTGAATGTGATGTATCGGTCATATCGTCACTCCATGGTCATATTCCGGCAGCCGCCGGAATGATGCCGGTTCCGTTTTAGTTTTGTCTGATCCCGCCGTCTAATTCACGGCTGGCCAGTTGCGCTTCTTCACCAAGATAGTCTTTCAAAGCCTCCTCACCCTGATTGAAAAAGGTGTAGGAGAGGGTAATTGTCGTCACATCGTCCAAATTGCGGTCGTTTACGATATCCGGATCAACAAAGAAGGTGACCGGAAGTTCCGCACTTTCGCCGGGCCTGAGCACCTGCTCTTCGAAGCAGAAGCAATCGACCTTGTTGAAATATATGCCCGCCTTTAGCGGCGTTACGTTGAAGGTGGCACTGCCCAATATGGTCCTGTCCGATTCATTCTTCGCCGTATAAAAAGCGAGCCCAACCTCACCGACATGCAATTGGACTTCCAATTGAGACGGCTTGAAGCGCCACGGTATGTCATTCGAAACATCGGAATTGAAGCGCACCGCAATGGTGCGTTCGCCAATCGTCTCCGGCGCCGCATCGGCGGTTTGCGTTGTGCCGCCAAAGCCGGTGACGCTGCAGAAGAGGTCGTAAAGCGGCACCGCGGCAAACGAAAGCCCAACCATGCCGCACACCACGCCGCCCAAAACGACGAGCATCACGCTCTTGCGCTGCTTGCTGAGGGCCATCTATTGCCCCCCCATGCGCGCCATGGTGATGAAGAAGAACAACACCACCAAACCGAGCAAAACGCCGGCCAAGGCATAATTCCGCCAGCGGCGGCGGCGGTGATATTCTTTATCATCCATGATTCGATGCATCGCTCTAGACTGCGATCCAAAGGCTCTGATCGACCAGGAGAAGGACGAAGATCAGAAAGAGATATAGGATCGAAAAGGGAAACATGCGCCGCGCACTGCGATCGCTTTTGTCGCGGATAACATTGACGGCACAGGCGAGAAACAGCACACCGAGCACCAGGGCGCCGGCGCCGTAAACCATGCCCGAAAGGCCAATGATGCATGGCAGCAGGGTGACCGGCAGCAGCGCCGCTGTGTAGACGAACATTTGCCAAGCGGTGGTTTCACGCCCGGCAACGACCGGCAGCATCGGCACGCCAGCCTTGTCATAATCGCCCTTCTTGTAGAGCGCCAGAGCCCAGAAATGAGGCGGCGTCCAGAGAAAGATAATGGCGAACAGGACGATCGAAGCGAGGGCGATATCGCCGCCCACGGCGGCCCAGCCGATCATCGGCGGGAAAGCGCCGGCGGCGCCGCCAATAACGATGTTTTGCGGCGTGCGGCGTTTTAACGCCATGGAGTAGATAACAACGTAAAAGAAGATGGTGAAGGCCAACAGGCCGGCCGCCACGCCATTCACCGCAAGCGCCATGATGGCGACCGAAGCGACCGCCAGCGTGATGCCGAAACCAAGTGCCGCGCCCGGCGGCACACGGCCTGCCGGGATCGGCCGATTTTTGGTGCGCGACATCAGGGCATCGATGTCGCGGTCGTACCACATGTTTATGGCGCCGGCCGCGCCCGCGCCAACGGCAATGCAGAGGATGGCGACGATAGCCAACACCGGATGCAACGTACCCGGCGCCAGCACCATGCCGACCACACCGGTAAAGACGACAAGCGACATGACGCGCGGCTTGAGAAGCGCGACGAAATCCTTGAGCGCAATCTCCTGCCCGTAAGCGGCGGATGCCGCGCCATTTGACTGATATGTCGCCGTCACCTGATCAACCCCCCTGCCCTCAGGCCCCGATCAACGGATGCGCGGCAGTTCTTCGTGGGTATGGAAAGGCGCCGGTGAATCCACCGTCCACTCCAGCGTATCCGCGCCTTCGCCCCACGGGTTAGCCGCGCACTTCTTGCCCCTGGTCAGCGTGTAAATCACGATGAAGATGAACAAGATGATGCCCGCCGCCGAAATATAAGAGCCAATCGAGGCAATCAGGTTCCAGCCGGCATAGGCATCCGGATAGTCCGGAATACGGCGTGGCATGCCGGCCGCACCCAAGAAATGCATCGGGAAGAACGTCATGTTGACGCCGATGAAGGAAATGAAGAAGTGGAGCTTGCCAAGCATCTCCGGATATTGCCGCCCACTCATCTTGCCAAACCAGTAATAGAAGCCGGCGAAAATCAGGAACGCCGCACCGATCGACATGGTGTAGTGGAAATGGCCAACCACATAATAGGTGTCATGCAGGGCAATATCGACGCCCGCATTGGACAGCACGACACCCGTCACGCCGCCGACGGTAAAGAGGAAGATAAAGCCCAACACCCAAAGCATCGGTGTTTTAAGCTCGATCGAGCCGCCCCACATGGTCGCCAGCCAACTGAAGATCTTGATCCCGGTCGGCACCGCAATCACCATCGTCGCGGCAATGAAATAGGCGCGTGTGTTGACGTCCAGACCGACCGTGTACATGTGATGCGCCCACACAACAAAGCCGACAAAGCCAATCGCCACCATGGCATAAGCCATGCCGAGATAGCCGAAGATCGGCTTCTTGGAAAAGGTCGAGACGATATGGCTGGCGATGCCGAAGCCCGGCAAAATCAGAATGTAAACTTCGGGATGGCCGAAGAACCAGAACAGATGCTGGAACAGCACCGGATCGCCGCCACCGGCCGGATCGAAGAATGTGGTGCCGACATTGCGGTCGGTCAGCAGCATCGTGATGGCGCCCGCCAGAACCGGCAAGGAGAGCAACAACAGGAATGCGGTCACCAGGATCGACCAGGAGAAGAGCGGCATCTTGTGCAGTGTCATGCCGGGTGCGCGCATATTCAAAATCGTGGTGATGAAATTGATCGCGCCCAAAATCGACGAAGCGCCGGCAAGATGGAGGGCGAAGATCGCCATATCCATCGCCGGCCCGGGCTGCCCGCTGGTCGAGAGCGGCGCATAAACCGTCCAGCCGCCACCCACACCGGTGGCACCTCCCGCCGTACTTGGCACAAACAGTGAGCCGACGAGAAGCGCGCCAGCCGGTACCAACAGCCAGAAACTAATATTGTTCATGCGCGGGAACGCCATATCCGGCGCGCCGATCATCAGTGGCACCATCCAATTGCCCATGCCGCCGATAAAGGCCGGCATGACAAAGAAGAACACCATGATCAGGCCATGCGCGGTGACGAAGACATTAAAGTAATGCGGATTGTCGGCAAAAATCTGCATGCCGGGAGAGGTGAGTTCGATCCGCATAAGGATTGAAAGAGCCGCACCAACGACGCCCATGATAATGGCGAACACAAGATACATCGTGCCGATGTCCTTGTGGTTGGTGGAATAGAGCCAACGGGTAATGCCCCGCGGGGTGTGATGGGCGTGCGCGTCGTGCCCTGCTGCACTGCTACTCATGAAACGCTTCCTTCCTTACCGGCTCAATCAGCCGACGCGAGACGAGCGACCGGCTGGTCCGCATCGCTATCGCTGTCATTGCTGGCATATTCTTCCTTGGCGTAGGCAACCCACTCGGCATAGGCCTCTTTCGAGACCGCTTTGACCTGTATCGGCATAAACGCGTGATCTTTTCCGCACAGTTCGGAGCATTGGCCGTAATAAGTACCCTCGGCATCGACACGGAACCAGGTCTCGTTGACGCGCCCCGGAATACCGTCGACCTTGACGCCGAAGGAGGGAATGGCCCAGGCGTGGATGACGTCAGTGGCGGTCACGAGAAGGCGAATATTGGTGTCAATGGGAACGACGACACTTTCGTCGGTCGCGAGCAGTCTGATCTGCCCTTCCTCCAATTCATCTTCGGCGATCATGAAGGCGTCGAAGGAGATATCCTCGCCCAAATCAGGATATTCGTAGGTCCAAAACCATTGTTGTCCGATCGCCTTGATCGTCATTTCGGCTTCCGAGGTCCTGTCCATAAAATAGAGCAGGCGGAAGGACGGAATCGCGACCGCGACCAAAATGATCACCGGGATGACGGTCCACAGCACTTCGATTAGCGAGTTGTGGGATGTCTTCGACGGCGTCGGGTTTCTTTTCGCGCTGAAGCGGAAAATAATATAGACCATGAGGCTGATGACGAAGATGGACATGGCAACGCATATCCAGAATAGAATCGAATTGAAACTGATGATCCGTTCCATCGTCGGGCTGTGCGCCTCTTGGAAGCCCATCTGCCATTCTTTCGGCGCCTGAGCCATGGCGACGCCGCCGCCAATCATAATGGTCGTCAAGAAGACCGCCAGAGCGGTCAGCTTCTTCTTCAACATAATGGTATTCCTCCACCCCACTGACCCGCGTGCGCGGCCAGTTTGCTTGACGCCATTCCAGGACGGAACACTCCGAATCCTGGTCCGGCGCGGCCAGACTATAGTGGGAGAGTGCCCAGGATGTAAGCCATTACGAGACCACCGGGCAAAAGTTTCTTTGAATTACTCTAGTTACAGGCCCACGCCCACAAACATAGCCCGAAAACTTGGCCTATCTATCTGATATTAAGGTTTATTTTTGGTAACCATCGGCACTTAAAACAGCTCAAAAATTACCTGGATTTGGCCCTGCCTGCGTCGAATTGTCGCGCTTTGCGATTGGATTGCCCGCCTTGGCGGGGCGAAAGTAAGCAAAAAATCACCTCGCGGCGCTTGGCGCGGGGTGAAATCGCTGCCATATCTTGAGCTGCACAGGGACGATCAACGCCAGCATCAGGATACCGAAATGAGTGAATTCGCCGCCACCGACGACCTGTTCTTTACCCGCGCCGGACTCGACCGGGCAAAAACGGAGCATATTGTCGAGGAGGCGCTCGACGGCACGGATGACGGTGAATTGTTTCTCGAATACCGCCAGAGCGAGGGCCTGTCGTTTGACGATGGCCGCCTCAAAAGCGCCAGCTTCGATACCACGCAAGGCTTTGGTCTGCGCGCCATCGCCGACGAGGCGACCGGCTATGCGCATGCCTCTGAGCTCAATGAAAATGCCATCCGGCGCGCTGGCGAAACCGTCAAAGCGGTGCGCGCCGGCCATTCGGGCGTCGCGGCGGAAGGGCCGCAAGCGACAAATCAATCGCTTTATTCAGATGCCAATCCGCTCAATGGAACGGCGTTCGAGGAAAAAGTCGCTCTCCTTGGTGAAATCGACGCCTATGCCCGCGCGCTTGATCCGCGGGTCGATCAGGTTATGGCGTCGCTCACCGGAGAGTGGCAGGCAGTGCAGATAATCCGCGCTGGGGGGCGCCGCGCGGCGGATATCCGCCCCCTGGTGCGGCTTAATGTTTCGCTCATGGTGCGTGACGGCGAGCGCCAGGAAACCGGCTCGCATGGCGTCGGCGGGCGCTCGGACTACAGCACTTATATCGCGCCGGAAAATTGGCAGGCGCAGGTCGATGAGGCGCTGCGCCAGGCGTTGGTCAATTTGGAATCCGTGCCGGCGCCGGCGGGCGAATTTCCCGTCGTTCTCGGCCCCGGCTGGCCCGGCATTCTGTTGCATGAAGCCATCGGCCACGGCCTCGAAGGCGATTTCAACCGCAAGAAAACCTCGGCCTTCGCCGGGCTGTTGGGCGAACGCGTGGCGGCGGACGGTGTCACGGTGATCGATGACGGCACGATTGGCGCGCGGCGCGGCTCGCTCACCATCGACGATGAGGGCACGCCAAGCGGCACCACCACGTTGATCGAGAACGGCATCTTACGCGGCTATTTGCACGACCGCATGAACGCGCGCCTGATGGGCATGGCGCCGACCGGCAATGGCCGGCGCGAGAGCTTTGCCCACGCGCCCCTGCCGCGCATGACCAACACCTTCATGCTGGCCGGGGAACGCGATCCGGAGGAGATCATCCATAGCGTCAAGCGCGGTATTTACGCGCGCAACTTTGGCGGTGGCCAGGTCGATATCACTTCGGGCAAGTTCGTCTTCTCAGCCTCCGAGGCTTATCTCATCGAAAACGGCAAAACCACCGCGCCCCTGAAAGGCGTCAGCCTGATCGGCAATGGGCCGGACGTGCTGACCAAGGTGGATGCCATCGGCAATGATTTCGCCCTCGACCCGGGCGTCGGCACCTGCGGCAAGGCGGGCCAGGGCGTGCCCGTCGGCGTCGGCCTGCCAACCATATTGGTCAACGGTATTACCGTCGGCGGCACCCAGACCTAACGGCCGCGATAACGAGGGGGACGGAATGGGACGTTTTCGCAAGAGCGAAATCATTGCGCTGTTGGACGAACATCCGGAGCATAATTTAGGCGAGAGCACCTCCCAGGATCTCATGCTCGGTCAAATATTCGACGGCGATGTTCTCGAGCGGCTGAAGAAATTGACGCTCGGCTATGGTCCGTCACAGGGCGAGCCCGAGCTCCGCGCGCAAATCGCCGCCAATTTGGGCGTTGCGCCGGACGATGTGATCGTCACCGTCGGCGGCTCCTCGGCGCTGTTCGCAACGACATTCGTGTTGTGCAAACCGGGCGACGAGGTCGTCGTCACGAGCCCCAACTTCCCGCCGACGACCGAGGCCATTCGCGCGCTTGGCGCCAACATACGCCCGGTCAGGCTCGAATTCGATGCCGGCTACCGGGCCGCGGCTGGCGCGTTCGCCCAGGCGCTCACAGCCAACACCAAGCTGGTCAGCATGACCACGCCGCAGAATCCCTCCGGCGTGGCGTTCGCGCGCGAGGAATGCGAGGCGTTGCTTGCGCTGATGGGCGAGGTCTGCCCCGACGCCTATTTGGTGGTCGACGAAACCTACCGCGAATCGGTCTATGGCGACGGTGACGTGCCGCCCTCGCTCGCCGGCCTGTCGCCGCGCCTGATTACCATTGCGTCGATGTCCAAATGCCACGGCGCACCGGGCCTTCGCATCGGCTGGCTCTCCTGCCAGGACCCGGCACTGGCCGAGCAGCTGGTGCTGGCCAAGCTCAATACGGTTATCTCGTGCTCGCGGGTCGATGAATTTCTCGCGCTCGAGGTACTGCGCCGCGCCGACGATATTCTCGGCGAACGCCGGCGCGTCCTCGGTGAGGCGATCGTCAAAGTCGAGCGCTGGGTCGAAAGCGAATCGGATTTGGTCGAATGGGTGCGGCCCGATGGCGGCGCGCTCTGCTGCGTGCGGCTTAGGCCCGGACCGTTCGATGAGGCCGGCGTCGAAGCGTTTTTTCATGCGTTGGGGCAGGAGAGCGTTTTGGTCGCCAAGGGAAGCTGGTTTGGCGAGGTCGGGCGTGTATTCCGCCTCGGTTTCGGCTATCCGCCACCCGAAAAACTAGACGGTGCGCTGGGCGCGGTAAGCCGGGCGCTTCACAGCGCGCGCGGCTAGAGCAAAACCCGAGCAGGTGGAATCACCTGCGACGACGATTTGCTTCAAATCCAAAGTAACAGAGCATTTCGCGTGAGCGCATGCGAGCGTGACCTGCTCTAAAGCGAATTTAATCCAGCATCACCATTTGGCCGCTCGCAGCCGATTGCTCGGCCGCAAGTGTGGTGCGCACGGCGGCGAGTGATTCTTCCGGCGTGATGATGTCGGGCCGCCGGCCTTCACTGATGCAACGGATAAAATAGAGAAACTCATCGCGCAGCGCGCCGCCCATGGCACCGTGCGATTCGGGCCAATAGGTCGTATCCGGGCTGCGGAAGCCATCGGCATCACAGATGCCTATATTTGGGAAGGTGTCCTGGATATGCAGGAAGCCATCCGAGCCGATGATCGACATGCGCTCATCAATGGCAAAGGGCGTCTTCTCCGGCATGCACCAGACGGTCTCGATAATCGCACTGGCGCCGGAAGCAAAGCGGTACATAGTCTGGCCGACATCGGGATATTTGCGGCCGCGCAGATCGACCGTCTGGGAAAAGGCGCTAACTACTTTATCGCCGGTGAGCCACAACATCAGATCCGTGTCATGGATCGTGTCGCCCATGATCGGGCCGATTTTGTCGAGAATTTCCGGCGTCCAGGCAGCAGGAATATTGCGCCGGGCGGAAAGCGAGAGAATTTTCCCCAGGCTGCCGGTTTCGATCTCCCGCTTGGCGGCGACAAAGCGCGGATTAAAGCGGCATATATGTCCGACCATGAGATTTCCCTTGGCCGTCGCCGCCGCGTCACAGATGCGCTGGCAATCCTCGACCGTGTGCGCCATCGGCTTTTCGAGAAACACATGCTTGCCGGCAGCCAGCGCCGCCAAGGCGGGGTCGGTATGCTGATCCCACATGGTGGTGATGCTCACCGCGTCGATCTCGGGATCCTTCAGCAGCTCATGATAATCGGTGAATGTTTTCTCGACGCCGAACTTTTGCCCAAGCTCTGCAAGACGCTCCGGTGTGCGGGTGCAGAGCGCCGCGAGTTCAAGCCCCGGTATGCCGGCGATCGCCTGACAATGAATCTCGCCGAACCAGCCAAGGCCGATAACGGCTATTCTCACGCGCGACATTTATTCGCCGGCTATTTCACGTAGGCAACAAATTCGGCGAAGCTCACTTCGTTGTCTTCATCCGCATCCATTCTCTGGAACCGGCGGTTGGCATAACCGTCCCATTCCGCGCGCTCGACAGAGCCATTGGCACTCTGGTCGATGCGCTCGAATGTTTTTGTCCGCCGACTGGCGCGGCGCTCAGATGGTTTGCGGCCACGGTCGCGGAATTCCGGCAGCGCAAGAATTCCATCGCGGTCATTGTCCATCGCGTTGAAGGTGGCGACCCGATAGACGGTGTATTCGCCGCGCGTCATCGCATCGTCGCCATTTATATCGATGCGGGCAAAACGGGCGCGAAACCGCTCTTCGTCATCGTCCGCCTGTTGCGCGACGGCTTGCTCAATCGAATTGGGCACCACAGCCCAGGCCCCCAGAATTAAAGCCGCCATCAGCGGGTAAAGTATAATTTTCATTGGCCGCATGTTTCTCATCTCCGATTCTCCCAATTTTTATGCAATTGGCGTTATCTGACCCTGATTGTGATCGACGGGAGAATAAGAGCAAGACATATTCGCGAATAAGCTAAAATTCAAGACACTGCGGCACTTTGCCCGATCCTGTCATTCACGTTCCGGCGGCCGTGCGGCGTGGAGAAATCGACCGCCGGCCCTTTTGGAACAATGCCCAATGGGTTACGCAATTCGCTTATGGAATAATAACCCTGCTTGTAAACGTCCAGATCGCAGGTCGCGGCAATTCCCTGCATCTGGTAGAGCTCGCGCACATAGCCCCATAAATTGGGGTAGTCCTGAATACGCCGGAGGTTGCACTTAAAAGCGCCAAAATAGGCGACGTCGAAGCGCATCAGGGTGGGAAAAAGGCGCCAATCCGCCTCGCTCGGCATATCACCGCAGAGATAGCGCCGGGTGGCGAGACGCGCCTCCAACATATCAAGCGCCTCAAACAATTCGTCGAATGCCTCCTCATAGGCTTCCTGGCTGCGCGCGAAGCCGGCCCGGTAGACGCCATTGTTGACGCTGCGATAGACGCGCTCGTTCACTCGGTCGATATCGCCGCGCAGTTCCGTCGGATAAAGATCGGCGCCGTTCGCACCAACATCATCAAAGGCACTGTTCAGCATGCGGATGATTTCGGACGATTCATTGCTGACGATGGTGCGGCGCTTTTTGTCCCATAAGACGGGCACGGTCACCCGGCCCGAGAACGCCGTATCGGCGGCGGCGTAGATCTTGTGCAAGGCATGGCTGCCGAGCAGCGAATCGCTGTTTGCCTCAGGCGGCGCGGCGAAGATCCAGCCTTCGGCGCTGCGCCTTGGCAGCACCGCATCGAGCGAGACCACATCTTCGAGGCCCTTCAGGACACGCACGATCATGGTGCGGTGCGCCCACGGACAGTTGAGCGCAACATAGAGGTGGTAGCGCCCAGCCTCCGCCGCGAAGCCACCCACGCAGCCCTCACCGCCGGGCGCGCCGTCGGGCGTGACCCAATTGCGGAAGGCCGAGACGGAACGGCGGTATTTGCCATCATCGGCGGAACCGCTGGCTGGCTCCTCGGCATGCCAGACGCCTTCGATCATCACGCCCATAACCTGATACCCCTAAAAGCGCCCGGCGCGGTAATCGTCAATTGCCTGCTGAATTTCCTCGCGCGAATTCATCACGAACGGTCCGTAGCGCACCACCGGCTCGCCCAACGGCTTGCCGGCAATCAGCAACGCCTGGCCGCCTTCGGCGCCGGCGCGCATGCGCACGCCCTCGCCGTCGCTCAAAATGGCGAGGGTGTGATGCGGCACCTGGGTCGCTGCGCCATCCTCCGCCGCAATAATCGAGACTTCGCCCTCAAACACATAACAGAACGCCGCATGTCCGCTTGCCACTGGCTGGCTATGCGACGTATCGGGCGGCAGCAGGATATCCAAATAGGTCGGCTCGACCGCGATGCCGCCCACCGCGCCCAGGGTGCCATCGACCTCTCCGGCGATCACGCGGATGCGCACGCCATCCGCGCCTTCGACCTCCGGAATTTCCGCCGGCTCGATATTCTGGTAACGCGGCGCGCACATTTTATCTACCGCCGGTAAATTGACCCAGAGCTGAAAGCCGCGCATCAGCCCCTCTTCCTGTTGCGGCATTTCGGAATGCACGATGCCGCGCCCTGCCGTCATCCATTGCACGCTGCCGGGCCCGAGCGTGCCGCCGGCGCCGGTGCTGTCTTCATGGCGCATCAGGCCATTGAGCATATAGGTGACGGTCTCAAAGCCGCGGTGCGGGTGATCCGGAAAGCCGCCGATATAATCCGCGCCCTCCTCCGAGCCAAACTCATCGAGCAGCAGGAAGGGATCGAGATTATCAAGCACTGGCCCACCGATGGTGCGGTTCAGTTTCACCCCTGCGCCGTCGCTGGTGGCAATTGCCGGCACAAGATTGTTCACGCTACGCAGCTTCATCGCCTGCACTCCAATCGCTTCCCCAGACACACAATATCAAGCCGCCACTTTGCGCGCTATGTCCGCGACATGGCGACCCTGAAAACGAGCAAGAGCAAGCTCGTTTTCGCTCGGTTGGCGCGCGCCGTCAGCGCCGGCGATCGTGCCCGCCCCATAGGGCGACCCCCCCGTGATCTCATCGATACGGGTCTGATCCGCCGCCGAATAGGGCAGGCCGACAATGACCATGCCGTGATGCAACAGGGTGTTATGAAAGGAGAGGATCGTACTCTCCTGGCCGCCATGCTGGGTGGCGGTGGATGTAAAGACGCTGCCGACCTTGCCAATCAGCGCACCCTTCGCCCAGAGACCACCCGTCTGGTCGAGAAAATTTCGCATTTGCGCCGCCATGTTGCCAAAACGCGTCGGCGTGCCGAATATAATCCCGTCATAATCGCCCAATTCAGTAGGATCGGCGACGGGCGCTTCCTGGTCCAGCTTCATGCCGCCCTCTCGCGCCACCTCTTCCGGCACCAGTTCGGCGACGCGCTTGATTGTCGCCACCCCGTTGTCGGCCGACCGCACACCCTCGGCAATGGCCTGCGCCATCTGCTCGGTATGGCCGTAACCGCTGTAATAAAGCACGAGAATATTCGTCATCGGTCCTTCTCCCTAATTGATGTCTGGCAAATGCTTCTTAGGAAGAGATATGGATGTTTCTATTTTTAATTAAATAAGATAATTAATCACAATATTGTTTCTAATTTCGCTATAATGGAGATATGGACCCTCTCTCCGGCATTGCCGTCTTTACCGCTGTGGCGGACGCTCAAAGTTTCACCCAGGCGGCCAAGCGCCTCGGCATGTCAAAATCTTCCGTCAGCAAAAGTGTGACGCGGCTGGAGGCGCGTCTCGGCGCGCGGCTCATCAATCGCACCACGCGGCGGCTTAGCCTGACCGAAGTGGGGCGCGCCTTTCACCAGCGTTGCAGCCGAATTGTCGAAGAAGCGGAGGCTGCAGAGCTTGCGGTAAATCACCTGCAGGAAACGCCGCGTGGCACGCTCAGGGTCAATGCGCCGCTCAGTTTCGGGCTACGTCATCTCGGACCGGCACTGCCCGAATTCATGGCGCTCTATCCCGAGCTTCGGGTCGACATAGACTTCCTCGATCGCCGGGTGGACCTGATCGAGGAAGGCTACGATATGGCGGTGCGCAGCGGCGCACTGGATGATTCATCGCTCATCGCGCGGCGCCTCGCACCCAATCGGCTGGTCACGGTGGCCGCGCCCGCCTATCTCGAGCGCCATGGCACACCGGCGCACCCCAAGGCGCTGGCACACCATAATTGCTTCACCTACGCCTATTTGCCGAACCCGGGTGCCTGGCAGTTTCAACTCGACGGGGAGCGCCGCGCCGTGCCGGTCTCGGGCAGCCTGCATACCAATAATGGCGATGTGATTCTGGAAGCCACACTCGCCGGGCTTGGCATTGCCCTGGCGCCGACCTTTATATGCGGCGATGAATTAGCGGCCGGTAATTTGCGCCGCATTCTCAGCGATTTCGAGGCGGAGCCGCACGGTATTCATGCCATCTATCCGCACAGCCGCCACCTACCGCTGAAAGTTCGCGTATTCATCGATTTCTTCGTCGAACGCTTTGGCGACCACCCCTATTGGGACCGCGCCTAGAATTCGCCCTGGCTATCGGCCAGCCGCTTGGCGATTTCGTCCATCCTGTCGGCTTCGACATTGGCGAAGGAAAAGCGCAGATAGGAATCCTGGCCGGGACCAAAAAAGTTGCCCGGGAGACACAGCATATTCTGCTCATCGGCCAAACGCCGCGCCACCTCGGCTGCGCCTTTGCCGTGGTGAGGGTGGCGCATATAGGCGAAAAATGCGCCGGCGCTGACCAGTTCATAGCCGAGATCGTTGCGCGCCAGCGCCTGGCGCAAAGCCGCCAAACGCTGCAGGCTGAGTTCGCGCTTCTCTTCTTTCCAGCCCGCCAAATTCTCGAGCCCGAAGAGCGCCGCCGCCTGGCCCACGGCCGGCGCACAGATTGCCGCACAGTCCATGCCCTTGGTAATTTCCGCCGTGATTTCCGGCCCGGCCACCAGGCCGCCGACACGGTGCCCGGTCAGGGAATAAGCTTTAGAGAAGCTGAATAATTGGATCAACGTAGCGGGCCAGTCCGGTGCGCGAAGCAGGTCATGCGGCGCGCCGTCGGTGGGGAGAAAATCCTTGTAGGTTTCGTCCAGCACCAGGGCGATACCGCGCTCCCGCGCCAGCTCGAAAAACTGCCAGATCACCGCGGGCGGATAAATCGCGCCGGTCGGATTGTTGGGGCTGACCAGAACGATGGCGCGGGTGCGCGCGGTAATTTTGTCCGCTGCCTCCGCGACATCCGGCACGCCGCCATTTACCGCCTGAAAGCTGAGCGGCACGGCCTTTGCGCCGAGCATTTTGAGCCACATATCGTGATTGAAATAATACGGCGCGGGCAAAATAACTTCATCGCCAACACCCACCAGCGCCATCGCGGCCAGGCAAAAAGCCTGGTTGCAGCCAGCCGTGATGCTGACATATGCAGGCGCGACATCGGCGCCATAGAACTCGCTGAGATGGCCGGCAAAGGCGGCGCGCAGTTCTGCCGTTCCAAGGATATCGGTATAGCGCGATAGCTCGGGCCGGTGGATTTCCTCGGCCAGATGAGCAAGCAATTCGGGCGCCGGCGGATAGCTCGGCTCGGCTTGCGCCAGATCGATAAGCGGTTTGTCTTCAGGAAAGGTGCGGCCCTCGACCCACCCCCATGCCTCGGCGATGGGCGGCGGCGCGACGGCCGAAAATAGCGGATTGACGCGGTAGTTCATATCCTCACCACAGGCGCTTAATAGGCATATTCCTCAAACAGCGGATCGATATTACCGTGCCAACGCGTCTCAAAGGCCTCAAGCAATTCCTCCGCCGGGGTGCGGCCCGCATCGACGGCCTGTTGAAGCACCGTGAGATAGCTACGCTCGTCCGGGTCATGGTTTCCCGCCACGGCGCGGCGCTCCAGCCCATCGCGCGCGATACGCACCACGTCGCGCGCGATATCGCCGATGGCGCGCCCGCCGAGCGTCGTCTTAAAGCCGTTCTTCGCCACATCGACATGAGCGCGGGCAACTTCGTCATAAGACCATTCGCGGCAAAGTGCCTCGGCCTCGTTAAGCGCGGTCGAATCATAGAGCAGCCCGACCCAAAGCGCCGGTAAGGCGCAGAGCCGGCCCCACGGCCCGCCATCGGCACCGCGCACTTCCATGTAACGCTTAATACGTACCTCGGGAAAGATCGTCGTCATATGATCTTCCCAATCCTTGATGCTCGGCCGCTCGCCTTCCAGGCCAGGCAGTTTGCCGGCGATAAAGTCACGGAAGGAACAGCCCGAGACATCGATATATTTGCCGTCGCGCAGGACGAAATACATCGGCACATCGAGGGCATAATCGACATAGCGCTCAAATCCCATGCCGTCCTCAAAGGCAAACGGCAGCAGCCCGCAGCGCTCCGGATCGGTGCGCGTCCAGACGTGGCTACGAAAACTTAAATAGCCGCTCGGCTTGCCCTCGTAAAAGGGCGAATTGGCAAACAGCGCCACCGCAACCGGCTGCAGCGCCAACGAAACGCGCAGCTTGCGCACCATATCGATCTCGCTGTCGAAATCGAGATTGACCTGCACCGTGCAGGTGCGCGTCATCATATCGAGGCCAAGATCGCCCTTGGTCGGCATGTAGCGGCGCATGATGCCGTAGCGGCCCTTGGGCATCCAATGAATGTCGTCGCGCTTCCATTTGGGCTGAAAGCCGAGGCCGAGAAAGCCAACGCCCAATTCTTTGGCGACGGTTGCCACCTGATCAAGGTGGGTGTGCACCTCATCACAGACGCGATGTAAATTCGGCAGCGGCGCGCCCGACAATTCAAACTGCCCGCCCGGCTCGAGCGAAACGGAGGAGCCGTCATCCTTGGTCAGCGCAATGACATTGTCGCCTTCGAAATAGGGCGCCCAGCCATATTTCTCCAAGCCTTCGAGCATGGCGCGGATACCGGCCGGGCCGTCATAGGGCAGCGGCCGCAAATCATCAAGGCGGTAGCCGAACTTTTCATGCTCGGTACCGATCGCCCATTCGGCCCCCGGCGTGCAGCCGGATTCGACATAGCTCACCAGGTCGCGTCTTTCGATGGCCTCCTGGCGGGGCGGGCTGACGATTTCGTTCATAGACATTCCGAAGGTGAGAAAAGGCGGTGTAATTGCCCTGTGCGCTTCCTGATACGACGAATGGGCGAGCGCTGCAAGTATATGAAATAGGGCCTCAATTGCCCGAGCGCAAGTCCCCCAGCACCGCCTGCCATAGGCTGAGCGCCGCCACGGCGGCGGTCTCGGCGCGTAATGTTCGCGGGCCGAGCGAAACCGGCACGCAATAGGGGCGCGATTTAATCTCGGCCCGCTCGGCCGTGGAGAATCCGCCCTCCGGCCCGACCAGGATGGCCCACGGTGCTGGTGGCGCGGCGGCAAGAGCTTCCAGAGCTGGCGGGCCACCGCTTTCATCGCAAAACATAAGCCGCCGATCCGCCGGCCACGCCTCTAACACCGCCGAAAGTGCCGCGAGCGGCTGGATTTCCGGCACCTCGAGCCGCCCGCATTGTTCCGCCGCCTCGATCGCATGGGCACGGTAGCGTTCCGGCTTCACCCGTTTACTTTGACAATATTGCGTCATCACCGGCCACAGTTCGGCGGCGCCCAATTCAGAAGCCTTTTCGATCAGCAATTCGGTGCGCGATGATTTAACCGGGGCGAACAGTAGCCACGGCCCATTTGCCGCCCGTTGCGGCTTTTCTTGTGCCTCCGGCAAGAGCGTACCGGCGCCGCGCCGGAGGGTGGCGATGGCGGCGCGCCATTCGCCGTCACGGCCATTGAAGATAAAAAGCGTATCGCCGGGTGCGAGACGCATGACGGTGCCGAGATAATGGCTTTGGGCGCTTTCGAGCGGCAATTCGACGCCGGCGGCGATGGGCATATCGACAAACAAGCGCACCCGGCTCGCCTTCGCCGCCTGCTTATTTTGTCCCGCCATTCGCTTGCCCCTTCTTGTCTCGCGCGCGCGCTCAAGATATCACCATTATTCATGACCGCGAGCCTGATCCTCAACCTGCTGCCGCGCCCGCTACGGCCGTTCGCCGTGCTTGCCCGCCTCGACAAGCCGATCGGCACCTGGCTGCTGCTGTGGCCGGGCGCCTGGAGCGTCGCCCTGGCGGCGGACGGGCTGGCCGATATCCGCCTGCTGGCGCTGTTCGCCGCCGGCGCCTTGGTAATGCGCAGCGCCGGCTGCGTTTACAATGATATTGTCGACCGCGATTTCGACGCCCGCGTGGCGCGCACCCGGGAGCGGCCAATCGCGTCCGGCGTGATCGGCGTCAAAACCGCACTTGCCTTTCTCGTCCTGCTCCTCGCCCTCGGCCTCGTCATTCTGCTGCAGTTCAATCTGTTTGCCATCCTGCTCGGCATCGCCTCACTGGCGCTGGTTTTCACCTATCCGTTTATGAAGCGCATCACCTATTGGCCACAGGCGTTTCTCGGCCTGACCTTCAATTGGGGCGCGCTGCTCGGTTGGGCGGCGGTCGAGGGTGGCCTGGCCTGGCCGGCCGGGCTGCTCTATGCCGGCGGCATTGCCTGGACGCTCGGCTACGACACCATCTATGCCCATCAGGACAAGGAGGACGATGCGCTGATCGGCGTCAAATCCACCGCACTCGCCCTCGGCACCAAAACCAAACCCTGGTTGTGGGTTTTCTATCTCGCCGCGCTCGCGGCTTTCGCCGCCGCCGGTGCGCTCACCGACATCGCCTGGCCGTTCTACGCCGGCCTCGGCGCCGCCGCGCTGCTTTTCGCGTGGCAGGTGATAACCTTGAAATTGGCCGACGCCGCCGATTGCCTGAGTAAGTTCAAGCTCAATTTCTGGGTCGGCGCGGTGATCTTCGCCGGCATCGCGGGTGCTCAAGCACTGGGCTAATCAGCCGTCCAGAATCTGGCAATGAGGATGGTCGAAGGGCTTGGCGTTAGCGCTGAGCGCCAAACTGCGCTCATGGCGCAAGCCGGGGTCGGCGATATTTTCGTGCACGAAATCATGCATATCGCGGCCCGGCGCCAGGCGGTCGCGCGCCTGGATTTGCATGTCCTCCTGCGCGGCTGCGGCAAAGCGCCGGCCCTCGGCGGCGATGGCGGAAAGCGCGAGCGGGCCGGACGGGCCGGCGAAATAACCATAGCCGGTCCAATAGCTGTGCACCGCATTCCGTGCGGCCAAGCCTTCCGGCTGCACGCGTATTTGCCCAAGCAGTCCATAGACGTAACGGCGGCCGGATAGTTCGGTCTCATGCATGCGGGCGAGCTGATCCTGGTCGAGATAGGTCAGCGCGACCTCAGCCACCGTGCCGGGCGAAGGCGCCAGTGTTGCCGGCACCGCGCCGTAGCTCGAATAGTGGCAGGCATGGACGATATCAAAATCGAACAGCCGGGCTTTGACGACGGGAAACACCGCGCCCGGCCCCTCAGCCTCGAATTTACGCTGCAACCGCGCAGGCGCCGCATTCGCGCCATACGCCAGCACAGCGGTTCGATCCGCCATGGTTGCGGCGCCTTTTCGCGCAAGCGCGTCATCTAAATATTCCACCCCGGGAGACTCCAGCGCCAGCACCGCGCCATCGGCGAACAGATAGGAATGGTCCGGCCTCGAGAACGGATAATCCATTGCATTGGCGACCTGTGCAGCGGCGACCAGTTCGGCCGCCCCGTCAATCATCGTTGGCGCCGACAATCATATGGCCGCCCGGGGTGGCGATTTCACGATCGATCAAGCCGATGGCAAAACGCAGATAATCGGCCAGCGCGTCGAGCCGCCGCTTGCGGCTCAATCTGGAAAAATCCGGATCGCCCTCCATCCGCTCCTCTATCTGCGTGAGACGGAGCGGCATTTCGGCAAGGATATCCTTAACCTCATCGATGCGTTTGTTGACCTCACTCATGCGGCCAATGCCCTTCACGTCAGCCGCGCCCGACGGATCGGTGATTTCGTTGAAGATGCGCTCGAGACGGGCGCGATAGGGCGACATATCAGACATATCGCCAGTATGGCCTTGCGCGCGCCGGAGCGATAGTCTGTCGCATAACGCTTTTAAAATATCCATGGAACATCAATGGCCTACAATTCGCTGCGCGACTTCTTGCAGCATCTCGAGAACCAGGGTGCATTGGCCCGCGTGCAAGCGCCGGTCTCGCCCGAGCTCGAGATGACGGAGATTCAGACCCGCCTCTTAGCCGAGGGCGGCCCGGCCGTGCTGTTCGAAAATGTCGTTGCAAGCGGTGGCAAAGCCTTCAATATGCCGATGCTGGTCAATCTGTTCGGTACCGTTGAGCGGGTCGCGATGGGTATGGGACAGAGCGCGGACAGTTTGCGCGAGATCGGCGAGACGCTCGCCTTTTTGCGCCAGCCCGAGCCGCCGGGCGGCTGGCGCGAGGCGTTCGAGATGTTGCCGCTGTTGCGCAAAGTGATGGCGATGAAACCCAAATCGGTCAGTGCCGGCGCCTGTCAGGAAATTGTCTGGACCGGCGATGACATTGATTTGGCCCGCCTGCCAATCCAGACCTGCTGGCCGGGCGAACCGGCGCCGCTCATTACCTGGCCGCTGGTGGTCACGCGCGGGCCGGGCTCGAGCCGCGAGGATGGTTACAATCTCGGCATTTACCGCATGCAGGTGACGGGGCGGAACACCACCCTGATGCGCTGGCTGCGCCACCGCGGCGGCGCCCAGCAGCATCGCCGCTGGGCCGAGGAAAAGCGCGAGCCGCTGCCGGCGGCGGTGGTGATCGGCGCCGACCCCGGCGTCATTCTGGCCGCCGTGACGCCGGTGCCGGAGACGCTCTCGGAATATCAGTTCGCCGGTCTGTTGCGCGGCCGCAAGGTCGAGCTGGTCAAATGCAAGACCGTGCCACTCGCCGTGCCGGCGGAGGCGGAGATCGTTATCGAAGGCCATGTCAGCCTGGATGATTACGGCCCTGAAGGGCCCTACGGCGACCATACCGGCTATTACAATTCGGTCGAGCAGTTCCCGCGCTTTACCGTCTCCGCCATTACCATGCGGCAGGATCCGATCTATCTCTCGACCTTCACCGGCCGCCCGCCGGACGAGCCGAGCATCCTCGGCCAGGCGCTGAATGAAATCTTCGTGCCGCTGTTGGCGCAGCAATTTCCCGAGATCGTCGATTTCTGGCTGCCGCCGGAAGCGTGCAGCTACCGCATCGCCGTGGTCTCGATCAAGAAGGCCTATCCCGGCCATGCCAAGCGGGTGATGATGGGCATCTGGTCTTATCTGCGCCAATTCATGTACACCAAGTGGGTCATCGTCGTCGATGACGACATCAATGTGCGCGACTGGAAGGATGTGATGTGGGCCGTCTCGACGCGCATGGATCCGGCACGCGATATCACCCTGGTCGAAAACACGCCGATCGATTATCTCGATTTCGCTTCGCCCGAAGCGGGGCTCGGCTCCAAGATCGGCCTTGATGCGACCAACAAACTGGCGCCGGAAACCAACCGCGATTGGGGCGAAAAAATCCGCATGAGCGACGAGATCATCGATACCGTCAGCCGCAAATGGGCCGACTACGGCCTGCCCGGCGCCGGCAAACCAATCTGGAAATGAAACCGCTTGAGGCGGCGGCGCGCCACCTGAAGGCCGGGCGGCTGGAAGAAGCGGCGGCGCTTTGCCTGGCGGCGACCGAGCGCCAGCCTGACAGCAGCGCCGCATGGTATCTCCTCGGCAATGTGCGCGCCGGGCAAAACCGGCCCGGGGATGCCGCGCGCTGTTACCGGCGCGTCCTTGCCATCCGGCCCGACTTCGCCGAGGCGTACAATAATCTCGGCGCCGTGCTGCAACTCCAGGAGCGCTCGAAACGCGCCGCCGCGTGCTTCCGCCGTGCCATTACGCTCAAGCCCGACTATGCCCAGGCGCATTGTAATCTCGGTGTCGCGCTCAGGCGGCTCGGCAAGCTCGAGCAGGCTATCGCCTGCCAGCGGCGCGCCCTTGAAATTGCGCCCGACTACGCCAAGGCGCATTACAATTTGGGCAACGCCCTGAAAGAGGCGTGCGAAGTGGGCGCCGCCATCGACGCCTATCTTGGCGCGATCGCGCACGATGCCGGGCATGCCGAAGCGCATAATAATCTCGGTACGGTTTTCGAAGGCCAGGGCGGTAAGGAGAAGGCGCTGGCCGAGTTCTCCCAGGCGATGGCGATGGACGAAAACTATATTGAGGCGCACTACAATTTCGCCATTTTGCACCGCTTTCAAAAGAACGACCCCACCCTCGCCAGGCTGCGCCAGCTCTCCCGCCAGGAAGGCCAGAGCGCGCAGAATAGGAACCGCCTCGCCTTCGCCCTGGCCAAGGCGGACGCGGATCTCGGCGATTATGACAGCGCCTTCGCGCGCTTCGCCGCGGCCAATGCGGCGCGCCGCCAGCGCTTCAGCTATGACAGGGCGGCCACCGACCAAGAGATCGAAGAAATCATCAAAGCCAATCCGGAACCACGCGGAGGTGTGCCTGCAACGGAGAAGCAAAGCGCTCCCGTTCCGATCTTCATCCTCGGCCTTTCGCGCAGCGGCAAAAGCCTGGTCGAAGCACTGCTCGCCAGCCAGGCCAGCGTGTTTGCCGCCGGCGAAAGCGAACATTGGCAACGCCTCAGGCGCGCCATGCAACGCAAAGCGCCCAGCCAAGACATCTCGGCCGAGCTTGGCCAAGTCTACCGCGCCGAGATGCGCCGCCTCGCCGGCGGTGCGCGCTTCATGGTGAGCACGCTCGACACCAATGCTCTCTCGCTCGGCGAAATCAGCGCTGCTCTGCCGGAGGCGCGCTTTATCTTGTGCCGGCGCGAGGCGCTCGACATTGCCCTCCTGATCTATTTCAAGCGCTACGAGCAAGGCCACACGCACGCCTATGATTTCGGCGATATCGCCCATTTTATGGCTGGGAGTGCTAGGCTCCAGGCCCATTGGCAAGGCCTCTACGGCGCACGCATCTTGACGGTCGAATATGAAACGCTGGTGTGCGACGCCAGCGCGGTGGCGGCGCAAATTTCAGCCCATACGGGGATTGGGCTCAATGCGGAAATCGCGCTACCGGAATTTCATAGTGATGAGATCGGCGGCTGGAAATGTTATGAAAAACATCTTCAGCCACTTCGCGACGCCCTCATTCAACGGAGATTAGTGTGACACAGAAAACCGCATTCGTGACCGGCGCATCGGGCTTTATCGGCGTTAATTTGGTTGATCAGTTGGGCCGCGCGGGCTGGCACGTCACCGCCATGCACCGGGCAAGCTCCAACCTTGCCTATCTATCGCGCTTTCCGGCCGAGCGCGTGATCGGCGATATCACCGACGCCGCTTCGCTCGACACCGTCATGCCGGACGGGCTGGACGCGGTGTTCCATGTTGCCGGCAATGTCAGCTTTGATGCGGCCGGCGACGCGGCGCAGAACGACGACAATATCATCGGCACGCGCAACATGGTCGCCACCGCCATCAAGAAAAACGCGCGGCGCTTCATTCACACCTCGTCGGGCGCCAGTTGGGGCTTGCAGGACAATATCGAGATCAACGAGGAATCAGCCAGTAATGTAGACAGCATCGCGATCAATTATTTCCGCACCAAGAAGCGCGCCGAGGAAGAAGCCCTGAAGGGCCTGGAACTTGGCCTCGATGTGGTGGTGGTCAATCCGGCCAATGTGGTCGGGCCGTTCGATGGCGTGATCTGGGGGCCGTTCATCCAGGCGGTCGCCAAGGGTGAATTGGCAACAGTCGGCACCGGCGGCGCCGCCTTTTGTCATGTCGAGGAAGTGGCGCGCGCCCATATCGCGGCCTTCGACAAGGGCACGCGCGGTGGCAAATATCTCCTCGCCGGCGCCCAGGCGAGCTTTGCCGAGGTCGGCCGGACGGTGGCGGAACTGGTCGGCGGCACGGCGCCAATAGCTTCTTCAGAGCGCGATCCCGGCATGTCGCCGGAAATGTTCAATCTGATGTCGCTCAATCAGGTGATCGATTGCTCCAAGGCGGTGCGCGAGCTTGGCTTCAAACCGGTGTCGCTGAAAGACATGTACGCCGACCTCGCCACCTGGATGCGCGCCGAGGGCCTGCTTGGCCCAGCCTGAGGGCGCTGGCATAGGCGGGTGCGCCGCACTATATATGTAGCCGGGCGCCAATGCGCTGGCGTGCCCGCACCGATATGTTCACCTTTTTACGAAGATTAGGCCGACCCCATGACCGGTAACAGCGACCCCTCTTCATTGCTCGCCACCCTGCTCGACAAGGCAAAGAAAGCCGGCGCCGACGCGGCGGATGCCATCTTTGTCAATGGCATTTCCCTGAGCACAAGTTACCGCCTTGGCAAGCCGGAGGATTTGGAGCGCTCGGAAGGGCACGATCTTGGCCTGCGCGTCCTGTTGGGCCGCCAGCAGGCGATGGTTTCAACCACCGATTTTGCCGAGGACGCGCTCGACGAATTGGTCACACGCGCCATCGCCATGGCCCGCGCGGTGCCGGAAGATCCCTATTGCGGCCTGCTTGAGCCCAACCAATTGGCGCAGCAATGGCCCGATCTTGAGCTTGCCGATAGCGGCGAGCCGGCGCCCGAACAGCTGATCGAATGGGCGAAACGGGCCGAGGAAGCGGCGCGCGCCGTGCCCGGCGTCACCAACTCAGAGGGCGGCGATGCCGGCTGGGGCCGTAGCATGAAAGCGCTGGCGACGAGCGGCGGCTTTTCCGGCAGCTATGCGACATCGAACTTTTCCTTCAGCGTCTCGGTCCTCGCCGGCGAGGACACCGGCATGGAGCGCGATTACGACTGGTCCTCCGCCTGTTTCGAGGAAAATCTCGGCAGCCCGGAGGAAATCGGCAAAAACGCCGGCGAAGGTGCGGTGCGCCGGCTCAA
>JABIXB010000190.1 GCA_018666805.1 Rhodospirillaceae bacterium
ACGCGCACATTGGCGGCGATCAGTTCGAGCAGATATTGATCGACTTCGCCTTCGCGCAGCAGCTTGCACAGCGGCAGGCGCAGACCCTCGTGATAAATCTCCGTCGCCGTGGTGCCGAAGCCGGCGCCACCGATATCCGGCAGATGGGTGATGCTCATGGTATAGGCGACCAGCTTTTTCCCCTGGAAAACCGGGCGCATCACCGTGATATCGTACATATGGCCAGTGCCCATCCAGGGATCGTTGGTCGCCAGCACATCGCCGGGTTTGAGCGATTCCGGCGGGAATTTGGCCATGGTGTGGGCCATGGTGAGCGGCGCCGTGCCGATAAAAGGCGGCGCGCTCCAGCGGCCCTGGGCGAGCAAATGGCCTTCGGCATCGGTCACCACAGCGGTCAAATCATAGGCCTCGCGCACAATCGTCGAGAATGAGGTGCGCACCAGGGTGGAGACGATCTCGTCGGTGATCGAGATCATGCGGTCCCACATGATGCCAAGGCTGATGGCGTCCATTATGTCGCTCCCAATTCGGCGATCAGATTTCGCCTGGCGTCAACGTGCACCACATCGCCCGGGCCGATGACGCACGTCGATTCGCGCTCTTCGATCAGCGCCGGGCCGGTCACTTCCGTACCCGGTGCGAGCAGGCCGCGCTCATAGACCGGACAATCATGATAGACATCGGTGAAATAGGCTTGGCGGCTGCCTTTCAGGGCATCGCCTGAATCGGCGGTACCCTCCAACCGGAAGCCGTCGGAAAGGCTCGCCTCCGGACCGAGCGCCTCAACTTTCCAGGTGACGATTTCCAGCGGCTCGTCCAGGGTGCTGGAGGAAAATGTCGCGGCGTAGGTTTGCCGAAACAGCCCGGGCAGGCCGGCAAATATATCCGCCATCGCCGCGCCGTCCGGCAAGGCAACCTCAATTTCGTAACCCTGGCCCTGATAGCGCATGTCGAGACGGCGGCGCAGGCGAATATCCGCCGCTTCAACGCCGGCCTCGCCCAACAATGAAGACGCCTCTTCCTCCATCTCCCGGAAGCCATCGGCAAATTGCTCGGCACTGAGTGTCGCAACAGCACAAGGCTCGGAGCGCGACAACTCAAAGGCAAGCGGGCTCACCAGCAGGCCGAACGCCGACATCACGCCGGCGCCAGCGGGAAAGATAACGCGCGGGATCTTCAGCTTGCGCGCCACCGCCATGGCATGCACCGGGCCGGAGCCGCCGAACGCCACCATCGAAGCGCTGCGATAGTCAAAGCCGCGCTCGGAGGCGTGAATGCGGAAGGCGCGCGCCACATCCTCATTGATGATTTCATGCATGCCCCAGGCGGCGCGCTCGACCGAAACGTCGAGGCGCTTGGCGACGTTGGTTTCGATAGCGCCGCGCGCCGCCTTAACGTCGAGCTTCATATCGCCGCCAAGAAAGAAATCCGCATCGAGATAGCCGAGCACCAAATTGGCATCGGTCAAGGCCGCCGCTGTGCCGCCATTGCCGTAGCAGGCCGGCCCCGGATCGGCGCCGGCACTGCGCGGCCCGACGCGAATCAGGCCGCGCTCATCGACCTCGGCCAGGCTGCCGCCGCCCGAGCCGATCTCGACCATATCGATCACCGGCACCTTGACCGGCAGGCCGCTGCCGCGCTTGAAATCATGCAGACGGGCGATTTCCATGTCGTATTGCTTGAGCGGCTGGTAGCCGTTGACCAGGGCGCCCTTGGCTGTCGTCCCACCCATATCGAAAGAGAGCAGGTCCGGCACTTCCAAGGCACGGCCATGGAAGGCCGACATCAAGGCACCCGCCGCCGGGCCGGATTCGAGCGCGCGCACCGGATAGCGCCGCGCCGCCTCGGGCACCAGCATGCCGCCGGATGAGGTCATGACCAGCAATTGGCCGGCAAAACCATCCGCCGCCAGGCCGTCGGCCAGGCGTTGCAGGTAGCGGTCGAACAGCGGCTGGGTATAGGCGTTGACCGTCGCCGTGGTCCAACGCTCAAACTCGCGCATGTTGGAGAAGATATCGGCCGAGGTCGAGATATAGAGACCGGGAAACTCACGCTCGGCCAGCTCGCGCGCCGCACGCTCATGCGCCGGGTTGGCATAGGAATGAAGAAAGCAGATCGCCAGCGCCTCGATGCCCGCATCCACCAGCTCACCGATTGCCACCCGCGCGGCGTCAAGATCAAGCTCGCGCTCGACCGAGCCATCGAACTTTACCCGCTCGGCCACTTCGCGGCGCAGACTGCGCGGCACCAATGGTTCGGGAAATTTCAGGCGCAGGTCGAACAGGTCGTAGCGCGTCTCGCGCGCCATATCGAGGACATCGCGGAAGCCATCGCTCACCAGCATGCCAGTGCGTGCGCCGCGCCGCTCGATCACCGCGTTGGTGACAAGCGTGGTGCCATGCGCGATGGATTCGAGCTCGGCCATACCAACGCCCTTGCGTGCCAACAAGCGCGTGGCGCCCTCCAGCACAGCACGCGACGGATCGTCCGGCGTGGTCAACTGCTTGTGGATGAACATTTCGCCGCGCGCCTCATCGAACAAGGCAAAGTCGGTGAACGTGCCGCCGATATCTACTCCCAGGCGGTAACTCATCGGCTCACTTGGTGCGCCAATCGCCGAGCTTTTCGACTGCATCGGCAGCTTGCAGGACTTTGAGATCGTCGAAATGGCGGCCGATAATCTGCATGCCGACCGGCAGGCCATCGACCATGCCGCACGGCACGCTGATCGCCGGATGGCCGGTGGTGCTGAATTGCGGGCAATTGTTGAGCATGTTGAGGGCGCGGAACATATATTCGCCGAACGGCGCATCGGGCGGCGGGATCGGGCCGGGCAATTGCGGGATCGTCGGCATGACCAGCACGTCATTCTCCTCAAGCGCCGCATCATAAGCACGCTTCAGGCTGCCGCGCTGGTTCTGCGCCTTGGCGTAATAGCGGCCATGATAGTGGCGCTTGAGATATTCGCCCATCAACAGAACATTGACCACGGTCGGCGGAATATCGTTGGGCCGCGCGCGCAGGCTCTTGGCCACATGATCAAGCATCGGCGTATCGTAATAGCCCTGCCAATTACTGCCCAAACCGGAGCCGTGATAAAGCACATCGACCGCGCCCTCCGCCACCAGGGCGAACCAAATGCGAATACCATCATAATGCATCGGCACGGAAACATTTCGTACCTTGGCGCCGTTCTTTTTTAAACCGCGCAGCGCGGCGCGTACCTTTGCGTCGATACGGCGGTCACTCGGCAATAATTTGAGATCAGGCCAGGTATCGGCCTTATGACCAAAGCCTTCCTCGACCACACCGATACGCAGCCCTTCGCAGCCCTGCCCGATCGCCGGCATGTAATTCTCTACGTAATCCTCCGGGATCACGCCGCGCTGGCGCGGATCGTATGGATCCGGTCCGGCAAGAACCGACAGCATGCGCGCAACATTCTCCACGCTGTTGGCCATCGGCCCGACGATATCGTGCGACAGTTCAATCCCCATGCAGCCGGTGTAAGGCACCAGGCCAAAGGTCGGTTTATGGCCGACGACGCCGCACCAGCAAGCCGGGATGCGGATCGAGCCGCCTTGATCACCGCCGAGCGCCATTTCGATATCGCCCGCCGCCAGCGCCACACCGCTACCCTTGGACGAGCCGCCCGGCGAATGAGTTGGTTTGTGCGGATTGCGGATCGGCCCATAGGCGCTGGTATGGCCGCCGGAGGAAAAGGAGAAATCGGATGAAGCGGTCTTGCCGGCGATCACCGCGCCGGCATCCAACAGGCGGGTAATGACGGTGGCGTCGATCTGCGGCACATAGCCCTCAAGCACGCGCGAGCCATTCATCATCGGCACGCCGGCGACCGAGACGGTGTCTTTGATGCCGATGCGCATCCCCTTGAGCGGGCCGCTCTTGGCGCCCTTGATATCGGTCAGCCAATACCAGGCGTTATAGGGGTTTTCTTCCGGCTTCGGGCGGCGGCCCGGCGTGCGCGGATACTTAACCTCGGGCCGTTCCTCGACCATATCGTCGATGCGCCTGAGCGCGCGGATACCGCCCGACATGGCGTCGCGATATTCGCCCGCCCGCTCGGCCGTCATGTCGAGGCCAAAATCATCGGCGATGTCGAGCAATTGCGCGACGCTGGGAAGCTCTGGGCCTCGGGACATGTTTTTCCTCTCAACTCGCCTGTGCGGAGCGGCTAGAGCCCCATCTCGTCAAGGAGCGCCGGCCATTTATCGGCCCACGGGCGGGCTTTCTCAAAATTGGCACAGGCGCGCATCACCGCCGGATCGTCAAGATGACGGCCGACGATTTGCAGGCCGACCGGCAAGCCGCTCTTGGTGAAACCGGCCGGTACCGATGCCGCCGGCTGACCCGTCATGTTGAACGGCAGGGTAAAGGACAGCCACTGGAAGGGGTGCACGATCTGGCCATCGATTTTTTCCACGCCCTGAATGTGCACGGGAAAGGCCGGCACCGTCAGCGTCGGGGTCAGCAGCAAATCATAGTTGGCCATGAACTCGGCCGATTTGTTGGCGACGCCCTTGCGCGCCATGACGGCGTCGGTCAACATTTCCGCCGTCCATGGCGTATTGATGAAATCGACCAGATGCGGCGTCATATGGTGGCCATGCTCTTCGACTATTTTGCGCATGCCGACCAAATCGGTCTCGGCGGCAACGAGGCCCCAAAAGGCGCCGAAAGGATCGTCCCAGCCGGGATCGGCTTCTTCGACGGTGCAGCCCAACTCGCTCTCGAATACCTTGACCGCATCACCGACGATCTGGCGCACTTCGGGATCGACCGCCGCATAGCCCCAATCCGCACTGTAAGCGACGCGAAGCCCCTTGAGATCGCCGTTCAGGCAATCCATCCAGTCGAACTCGGCTTTCGGCAGGGTGCGCCGGTCGCGCATATCGGGGCCGGAGATGACCGACAGCATCAGCGCGCTGTCGGCAACGGTGCGGCTTAAGGGGCCGATGCATTCGAGGCTCTCCCAGCTTGAGACGCCGGGCAGGGTCTCGTCCTTGGTGCCGGGCCAGAGCGGTACGCGGCCCATCGATGCCTTGATGCCGACGAGACCGCTGAATGAGGCCGGAATGCGCACCGAGCCGCCGCCGTCACTGCCGATCGCGAACGGCCCCATGCCGGCGGCCACCGCGGCGCCCGCGCCGGCGCTCGAGCCGCCCGGATTGCGCTCCAGATCCCACGGATTGCGGCTCGTCTCGAACACCGGATTATGGCCGGCGCCGGAATAGCCGAACTCGGGCACATTGGTCTTGCCGGTGACGATGGCGCCGGCGGCGCGCAGGCGCTCGACCACCACATCGTCGACGCCGCCATTGAAATCCTTGTAGGCGAAGGAGCCCGACACGGTCGGCAAATCCTTGGTGCAGATCAAATCCTTGACGCCGATCGGCACGCCGGCGAGCGGTCCGGGATCCTTGCCGGCCATGATGTCGGCTTCGAGCTGCTTGGCCGCAGCGCGCGCGAGATCGGGCCCCGGCGTACAAAATGCGTGCAGCAACGGCTCGAGCTTGTCCATACGCTCGATGCTGGCCTCGATCACCTCAACCGGCGAAAGCTCCTTGGCGCGCACCTTGCCGGCCAGTGTGACCGCATCCATGCGGCAGATTTCATTGCCATTTGCCATTGCACTGCTCCCCCTCAATTACGTCTTGTTAGTTTATGCCGGTCATTGTGGCGGCGAAGGGGCAATCAGCCAAGTAAAACCGGCCTCAGCGCATCAACAGACCGCCATTAATGTCGAGCGTGTGGCCGGTGATGGTTGCGGCGGACTCAGAAGCGAGGAATGCCACCGACATGGCAATTTCCGCCGCATCGGTCATGCGGCCGATCGGCATGGCGCTGGTGACGTTGTCGATCGCCTCCTCGGTCATGTTGCCACTGACCATGCGGGTATCGACCAGCGCCGGGGCAATCGCGTTGACGGTGATATTGTCCGGCCCGAGCAGGCGGGCGAAATTCTTGGTCAGGCTGACCACGCCGCCTTTCGAGACGGCATAGACGCTGGTGCCATAAAACCCGCCGGTATGCGCCGCCTGGCTGGTGAAATTGACGATGCGGCCCCAATGCGCCTTTTTCATCGGCTCCGATGCGGCGCGGCACAGGAAAAACTGGCTTTTGACATTGACGTCCATGGTGCGCGCCCAGGCCGCCTCATCGACTTCATCCAATTCTATCCGCTCGATGATGCCGGCGACATTGACCAATATGTCGAGGCGGCCATGGCGCTCCAGGGTTTGCGCCACCAGACTTTCGCAGTTTTCCGGCTGCGACAGGTCGAAGGCGAGGGCGAGATGCCCCTCCCCTTCCAGGCCGGAGACGGTCTTCTCCAGTTCATCGCCGTCAATATCGCAGCCAACGACATGGGCGCCGAAACGGGCGAACAGCTCAGCCGTGGCGGCGCCGAGGCCGCGCGCCGCACCGGTGATGATCGCCACCCGCCCGGGCAGGCCGAAATCGGTACTCATCAGTGGATTCTATCCACTAAAGATAGCCTTCGAGCTCATTCTTCAGCTTGAGCGTCTCGGTGATGACGTCGATATCGTAGCAGCCGCGATAATTCACGCAGACATATTCGAGCGCCACATTGCCCTCATAGCCATGCTTCTTGAGCGCGCCGATAATGTGATCGAAATCGAGAATGCCGTCTTCCAGGCGGCATTGCAGGCGTTCGCGGTTGGCCTGGCGGGCATGGACATGGCCGGCGCGCGGAATGAGCACATCGACTTCCTCTTCCGAATGGCCCTGCGGCATGAAGTGGGAGTAATCGAGGCTGACCATCAGGCCGGGCACATCGTCGAGCATGCGCTGGCACCGCTCCAGCGTCCCCATCATCGATTCGCTGTGCGGCTCGGGCCTGAGCTCGACATCATATTGGCCGCCATAATCGACCATGCGGCGCATCTCGTCGCGCGAGATCTCATAGGCCTGCTCATAGGTCTGGCCGTCATCCTTATACGTGATGCCGGAGCTGATGGTGATGCCGGGACAACCGACCGCCTGGCAGAAGGCGACGAAGGATTTGTACATCTCGAAATTGTCTTCGCGCATGCGCTTGTCGGGAACCGTGACGGTGCATTTCAGTTCGTTGACAAACTCATCCAAATATTTGTTTTTGAACCAGATAAAGCTGTCATCGATATCGAGGCCAAGCGGCTCCATGATGCGCCGCACGCGGTCCGCCTCGGCTATCGGATCGGCGCGGAGCGCCGGCCAATCGATATGCGCCCAACCAATCGCGGTATGATCGAAGCCGAGCGCGCGGACGATCTGCGCCGCCCCTTCAAGCGGCAGAAGCCCCTTCAGATGTTGAATGCCGAAACTCCAGCACGGCACGCCGAGACCAATCGCCATATTTGGCTCCCCCCTGTGTTCAATATGGATGTGAGTGGCTAAACTAGCCACCCAGCGCCGGAAAAATCAACGCTGCCGCGCAAAATAAAATAAACTCGAAAAGTGACCTCAAAAACCATGAAAACACTCGTTATCGGCAGCGGCGCAATGGCGCCGAGCCTCGCCCTATGCTTGACCCTCGCCGGCCACCACACAATATTGGTGGCACGCCGGAGCGAAGCTCTAACCCAAGCTGAATCGGCTGTTGATATCGCCTACCGGGAACTTGAAGAAGCCGGTCTGCTGCCCGCAATGAGCCCCGGTTGGCGCGACCGTCTGGCGTTCAGCACCGATTTGGCAGGTGCTGCGGCCGGCATCGATTTCGCTTTCGAGGCGATTGCCGAGGATGCCGACATCAAGCAGCCGATATTTGCCGCCATCGAACAAGCCGCGCCGCCGCAAGCGATCCTGACCAGCACCACGTCGGGCATGGCGGTCGATATCATCGCCGAAAAATGCACCGATAAAGGCCGCGTCGCGGTGGCCCATTTCGCTAATCCGCCGCATCTCATGCCGGCGGTCGAGATCGTGCCCGGTACTGATACGGACGAAGCGGTTATGGATCGCCTGTGCGATTTTATTCGCGGCCTCGGCAAGGAGCCGATCCGCCTCAAGCGCGATCTTCCCGGCCACCTCTTTAACCGCCTGCAATTCGCCCTGATGCGCGAGGCATTTGCCCTGGTGCGGACCGGTGCGGCGAGTGCCGAGGAAATCGACAAGGTGGTGAAAAACGGCTATGCGCTCCGCCTCGCCGCTGAGGGGCCGCTCGAGAAAGCCGATTTGGCCGGCCTGCCCCTGGTCGCCAGCGTCGCCGAATATCTCTATCCCGACCTCGACACCAGTCAGGCGCCTGACGATTTGCAGGATATGATTCGCGACGGCAAAATCGGCGCCAAAGGCGGGCAAGGGTTTTTCGCCTGGACGCCGGAGCGCGGCGCCGCCGTCATTGCCGAGCGCAACCAGGAAGTCATGCGCCACCTGAAGCGCAGGCGCGCCAAGAAAGGCGAATAGGACGTCATCATGGAACAAACCCTACGCCGCAGCCTGCTCTTTACCCCCGGCCTTCGCACCGACCGCTTTGCCAAGGCGCTCTCGGGCGGCGCCGATATGGTGTGCATCGATTTGGAAGACGGCGTCGCACCCGACTTCAAAAACGAAGCGCGCGACAAGGCCATTCCGGCCCTGTTCGACGCCTCGCTTGGCGGCACAGGGGGCGGGAGCGCGGCGCGCGCCATGCGCATCAACCCGATCAAGACCCAGCTCGGCATGCGCGACATGTTGGCGCTCGGCGATTACGGCACAGCGCCGCCTGCCCTGCTGCTGCCCAAAATCGAATCGGCGGAGGATGTGCGCTGGGTGGCGGAACTGCTCGATGAGGCGGCATATCCAGAGACCCGGCTGATGGTGATCATCGAAACCGGGCGGGCGCTCGAAGCGGCGCTCGATATCGCCGGCGCCTCAGCGCGCATCGATACACTGTTGTTCGGCGCCGCCGATTTGTCTGCTGAGCTCGGTTCCTCGCTCGATTGGGAAGCGCTGCATTATGCCCGGGGCCGCGCCGTTCATGCCGCCTCCAGCGCCGGGCTCGATCTGATCGACGTGCCGAGCCTCGATATCAAGGATGAAGAGGGGCTCCGGCGCGAGGCGCATCTGGCGCAGCGCATGGGCTTCACCGGCAAGGCGGCGATTCACCCGGTACAAATTGCGCCGATCAACGAGGTGTTTTCGCCGAGCGCCGAGACCATCGATTTTGCCCGCCGCGTGATCGCGGCCTATGAGGCAAGCGACGCTGGCGTGGCGCTCTTGGACGGCAAGGTGGTTGAAATGCCGGTGGTGCGCGCCATGCGCCGCGCGCTTGCCATCGCCGACAAGATCGCCGCCGGCTCGGCGCAATGACGCCGCTTGCGGGCATTAAAGTCCTGGCCGTCGAGATCGGCGCGGCGGGGCCGTGGTGCTCGCGCATGCTCGCCGATATGGGGGCCGAGGTGGTCAAGGTCGAGCCCTTGGAGGGCGATCTCACGCGCAATTGGGATAGCGTCTGCAATGGCCTTTCCGCCGCCCATGTTTTCCTCAACCGCAACAAAAAATCGCTCGCGCTCAATCTGAAATCCGACGAGGGTCGGGAAATATTTCTGAGACTCGCGGCCGAAGCAGATGTGGTGTTTGAGAATTTCAAGCCCGGCGTCGTCGCCCGCCTCGGCATAGATTATGCGGATGTGCGCGCGGTGAAGGCGGACATCATCTATGGCCATATCTCGGGCTTCGGCCAGGACGGCCCGTACCGCGATGAAAAAGCCTATGACATGATCATCCAGGGCGAGGCCGGTTATATATTGATGACCGGCACGCCCGAGGCGCCGGCCAAAATTCCGATCTCGGTGTGCGACGAAACAGCGGGTTTTTATGCCGCGCTCGGCATCCTTGGTCTCCTCAACCGCCGCCACCAGAGCGGCGAAGGCGGCGAGTTCGAGGTTTCGATGCTGGAATGCGCCGCCACTTTGCTCGGCTATGTGCCGCATTTTCATTGGCACCGCGGCGAGGAACCCGAGCGCACCGGCATGCGCCATGGCCTGCTGACACCCTATGGCCCCTACAAGGCGGGCGACGATCTGTGGTTTTCCATCGCCGTCTTGAGCGAAGCGGCGTGGCGCAAGCTGTGCGAGGAGGTGGTCGAGGCGCCGGAATTCCTCGCCGATGAGCGTTTCAAGAACAATGAATTGCGCATCACCAACCGCGCCGCGCTCGAAGGCCGGCTGGTCGAACTGTTCATGGGCAAGCCCAAATCCGAATGGCTCAAGCGCCTCCGTGCCGCCGGCATTCCGTGCGGCGGCGTCAACACGCTCGGCGAGGTGCTCGACCATCCGCAGCTCAAGGCGCGCGGCGCAATCGGCGAGCTAACCTCTTCCGTTGGGCCACTGAAGGAATTTCTCAGCCCGATCCGGGTTAGCGGCGAGGCGCCGGTGTTCGATCATTTGCCCGACCTCGGCGAGCACAACGAAGAGATTTTGCAAAAACTTGGTTATGACGCCGAGGCGCTGGCGCGGCTCAAACAGCTTGGCGTCATCTGATAGCGAAAAGCGATGCGCCTCGCGCATTGCCCTTTGGCAAGCGCGACCGCGCGCCCGAGCTTATGCGAGGTAGCCAAGGGCGCGGATGCGACCGCCCGGCGATTGAGGGAACATAAGGCGGGTCATTGTTGTGACCCGTTGGTACAAAGAACAAGAAGGAGAGCGGCATGGATTTCGAATTCACCCAGGATCAGAAGGTCCTGCAATCCGCCATCGTGGACTTCCTCAACAAACTTCCGTTCGACAATGCCTATTGGCGCGAAAAAGAAGAGAAGGGCGAATGGCCGATTGAATTCTGCACCGCCATGGCGGAGGGCGGCTGGCTCGGCGCGCTGATCCCGGAGGAATATGGCGGCTCGGGCATGGGGCTCACCGAGGGCTGCATCCTGATCGAGGAAATCGGCCGCCATGCCGGCATCAACGCCACCACCGCCGTGCACACCTCGATCTTCGGCCCGTGGCCTTTGATGCTGCATGGCTCGGAGGAACTCAAGCAACGCATCTTGCCGCGCATCGCCAAGGGCGAGTTCATCGCCTTCGCCATCACCGAGCCCGATATCGGCTTCGACACCACCCGCGTCGCCACTTCGGCGGTGGCCAAGGATGCCGACACTTACATCATTAACGGGCAAAAGGCGTTCTGCTCGCGCGTCAAGGAATCGCAAATTCTCATGCTGGTCACGCGTACCACGCCCTACGAAGAGGCGGAAAAGCGCACCCAGGGCATTACGCTGTTCTTTACCGATCTCAATTGGGAAACGGGTGCGCTCGAAGCGCATGAGATGCACAAGATGGGGCGCAACGCCGTGCCGACCTATCAGTTCTTCATGGATGATTGGGAAATCCCTGCCGCCGATATTTGTGGCGATGTCGGGCGCGGTTTCTATTATTTGATCGACACCCTCAACCCGGAGCGCATCGCCGTCGCGGCGCAAGCCGTCGGCCTCGGCCACACATGCGTCTCCCGCGCCGTCGAATATGCCAAGGAGCGCGTCGTCTTCGGCCGCCCGATTGGCCAGAACCAGGCGATCCAATTCCCCTTGGCCGAGGCCTATAGCCGCCTCGAGGCGGCGCGCCTGATGACCTATAAGGCGGCCTGGCTGTTCGACCGCGGCGAGCCGTGCGGCGCCGAATCCAACATGGCCAAGGTGCTCGCCTCCGACGCCGCCTTCTTCGCCGCCGACCGCGCGGTGCAGACCCATGGCGGCTACGGCTATGTGCGCGAATTCGATGTCGAGCGCTATTTCCGCGAACTGCGCCTGTTGCAGATCGCGCCGGTCAGCCAGGAGATGGCCTACAACCATTTGGCCCAGCATGTGCTCGGCCTGCCAAGATCTTACTAACCCAACACAATATTAAATAAGGAGAGACGCCCCATGGTTGCCAGAATGAAAGAGGTCGGCCCCAATCGCTTCCGCGAGGATTATGGCCGCTATTACGAGGATTTCGAAGTCGGCCATATTTATGAGCACCGCCCCGGACGGACCATGACGCAGGCCGACAATACCTGGTTCACGCTCCTCACCATGAACAAGCACCCGCTGCATTTCGATCTCGACTACGCTAAACACAGCGAATTCGGCAAGCCGCTGGTCAACAGCGCCTTCACCCTCGCCGTCGTCGCCGGCATGAGCGTCTCCGATGTCAGCCAGAAGACCATCGCCAATCTCGGCTGGGACAAGATCAAACTAACCGCGCCGGTGTTCGACGGCGACACCATCTATGCCGAATCTGAAGTGCTGTCCAAACGCGAATCAAAATCGCGCCCGACCGCTGGTATCGTCACTGTGAAAACCACCGGCACCAAAGCGGACGGCACCGTCTTTATGACCTACGAGCGCAGCATGCTGACGCCGAAGCGGGGGCATGCGGTGGATGATATAGCGGAGCTATATTAGGCGAGGAAAGCCAAGGCCGCTGGGAATCGCCGCCAATGAAGATTGCTTGATCGCGCTTGCGTGCCAACTTATGGTTATCTAGATCAAAGGTTGGAGGTTTTTCGTGCGGCTAATACGGAAGACTGCATATCCGAGGCGGCAAATGCATTGGCAAATCTATATCGCCCCACTGATGCTTTTAGCCGTCATCGCGTTATCTTTACAGGCATGCAACTCGGGCAAGGTTATCCGAGAGTCTGAGCCCGCCTTTGTAATTCCGTATGAGGCAGATGCGGTGAAAGTTGCTAATTGCGCGGTAGATATTTTTGCTATCATAGGAGATAAAAATACTCACCCTGCTATCACGCGAACCAAAGCGCATGTGAGAATATCCGCAGTTAGTGTAGCCAGCTATCCCATTAATTGGGAAAGTTTTGTTTGGGAAGTGCTCCTCCAAGACGGCGTTGCCCAGGTTCGCCAGCTTCCGGCAATCGTAGATTATGGCGAACCTATCGCAAATGCTATTGAGACGTGCAATATGCGACTAATGTTGAGCGAATAGTATTTCCGGCGAAATTACCTGGAATTAAGTTAGCAGCAAACATCGCACATAAGAATATTGCGCCGACTCATGGGCATGAGATCATTGACGTGTATGGCGGCGCGGAACACCGCAGCCTTCTTCATGGCGAGGGCGCTTTTCACATCGCTCAGCATCACGGCAGAAGCGCCGTCCGAGACGAGCGAGCAATCGGTTCGCTTGAGCGGCCCGGTAACCAGCGGGTTCTTGTCGGAAACATTGCGGCAGTTATTTTAACCACCTGACATTAGGTCTTTGTCGCAAACCTCAATAGCATCTGCAATCGGTTTACCCCAGCTGCCAATACCAGCAATACGGGAATGTTCACGAACATACGCTGTGCCATTGGTCAAAATCACCTCCCATACCAATGAGACGTGACCAGTGTTGCGATGAACCATGCCAGATATCGTGGTCTGATCCTTGTGCGCCGTCACTGTGGGAATCGCGTTATGGTCTCCGAGCACATAGTGGTCGCTCGCACAGTATGCAATTTCGGTTCTGTCAGCTTTGTAGGAGATTTCGTAGATTGGTCCGGATTCTCGAACATCCTCGTTGTTCGTCATGCATGCTTGTAATGTCAAAGAGATAGCCGCCGCAGTAAGCAGTAGCACCAACTGACGGCGAAAGCTCCATGGTGATTTTTGAAACATATTCTGCTGTGCAATCCGCATGGCTTCTCCTCAACTCTTGTTTGAGAAAACTATAAGTTACCTCGCGCACGGTATCAATAAAGACACCAAGGCAAGGAATTCCCGGCGGACTGTTTCAAATTCTTAATAGGCCAGCAGTAACGATACCTCCTAACGAGCGGGTAAAACTCCCGCTGTGGTTCAAAAGTGGACTCGAAGTATGCTGGCAGAAAACGTCTGTTATTGAATACAAAGTAGACGTTCGAGGAACAATCTCGTACCACCCCAATTTATTACGGTGAAGGGGGGGGGTATCTAATTTTTGCAGATGACGCAGAGCGCTGCCGCGCTTTGATTTCCCCTCTCCCAAGCCCTCTCCCCTCAGGGGAGAGGGTTTTGAGCCTGTGCGTTGTGAGTTCTACTACCTAGCGCAGCGGCTCCAAGATCGAACAAAAGTTCGCCACAGCCGTACCGCCCATATTAAAAATACCGGCCATCTTGGCGTTTTTGACCTGAATCCCGCCCGCCGTGCCGGTGAGCTGCTTGGCGCTTAGCACATGCATCGAGACGCCGGTGGCGCCGATCGGGTGGCCTTTCGATTTGAGGCCGCCTGACGGGTTGACCGGCAGTTTGCCGCCCATCTCGGTCCAGCCTTCATGTATCGCTCGCGCACCCTCGCCGCGCGGGGTCAGGCCCATGGCTTCATATTCGAGCAGTTCGGCGATGGTGAAGCAGTCATGCGTCTCGACGAAATCGAGATCGTCGAGGGTTAGGCCGGCGTCACCGAGCGCCGTGCCCCAGGCCTTCTCG
>JABIXB010000191.1 GCA_018666805.1 Rhodospirillaceae bacterium
CGCCACCGCCGAGGAATCGAACGCCTTCTACAAGCGCAACCTCGCCGGCGGCCAGAAAGGCCTCTCGGTTGCCTTTGATCTCGCCACCCACCGCGGCTATGACAGCGATCATCCCCGTGTGCGCGGCGATGTCGGCAAGGCCGGTGTGGCCATCGATAGCGTCGAGGATATGAAGATCCTGTTCGACGGCATTTCCCTGGGCGATGTCAGCGTCTCGATGACCATGAACGGCGCGGTGCTGCCGGTGATGGCGGCCTATATCGTCGCCGCCGAGGAACAGGGGGTGGCCCAGGAAAAGCTTACCGGCACCATCCAGAACGATATCCTCAAGGAATTCATGGTGCGCAACACCTATATCTATCCGCCCGAACCATCGATGCGCATCGTTGCCGATATCATCTCGCACACCGCCAAGCGCATGCCGCGCTACAATTCGATCTCGATTTCCGGCTATCACATGCAGGAAGCCGGCGCCACGCTGGTGCAGGAACTCGCCTTTACGCTCGCCGACGGACTCGAATATGTCCGCGCCGCCGTGGCGCAAGGCCTGCCGGTCGATAATTTCGCGCCGCGTCTCTCGTTCTTTTTCTGCGTCGGCATGAACTTCTTCATGGAAGTGGCCAAGCTGCGCGCCGCGCGCCAGCTCTGGGCGCGCATCATGGCCGAATTCGAACCCAAGGACGCGCGCTCGTCGATGCTACGCATGCATGTGCAAACCTCCGGCGTCTCGCTCACCGCACAGGACCCCTATAATAATGTCGTCCGCACAGCCTATGAGGCGATGGCGGCGGTGTTGGGCGGCACCCAGTCGTTGCACACCAATTCGCTCGACGAGGCGGTGGCGCTGCCGACAGATTTCTCCGCCCGCATCGCGCGCAACACCCAGCTCATTTTGGCCGAGGAAACCGGTGTGACCAATGTTGTCGACCCCTTGGGCGGTTCCTATTATGTCGAATCGCTTACTCAATCGATTGCCGCCGAGGCGTGGAAGCTGATTGAGGAGGTCGAGGGTTTGGGCGGTATGACCAAGGCGGTGAGCGCCGGCATGCCGAAGCTGGAAATCGAGGAATCCGCCACCCGGCGCCAGGCGCGTATCGACCAGGGCGAAGAGGTTATCGTCGGCGTCAATAAATATCAGAACAGCGAAGAGGACATGCCGGAGCTCTTGGATGTCGACAACAGCGCGGTGCGCGAGGCGCAGATCGCGCGGCTCGAGCAAATCCGCAGCTCGCGCGACGAGCATGCTTGTCAAAATACACTCGATGCACTCAAGGCCGGAGCGGTGGGTGATGCCAATCTCCTGGCGCTTGCCATCGACGCCATGCGCGCGCGCGCCACGGTGGGCGAAGTTTCCGACGCGCTGGAAACCCATTTCACCCGCCACCGCGCGGCGACCAGGGCGGTCTCGGGCGTCTATGCATCCGCCTATGCCAATGACGCGGAGTTCAGCAAAATCCGCTCCGACGTCGCCGCCTTCGCGCGCCGCGAGGGCCGCCGCCCGCGCTTACTTGTGGCCAAGCTCGGCCAGGACGGCCATGACCGGGGCTCCAAGGTAATCGCCACCGCATTTGCCGATATCGGTTTCGATGTCGATATCGGCGCGCTCTTCCAAACACCGCAGGAAGCGGCGCGCGAGGCGGTGGAAAACGATGTGCATGTGGTTGGCGTCTCGAGCCTCGCGGCGGGGCACAAAACACTGGTGCCTGAATTGCTGGCGGAATTGAAAGCGCAGGGCGCGGAGGATGTGCTGGTCATCTGCGGCGGCGTCATTCCGCCCAAGGACCATGATTTTCTCAAACAAGCCGGGGTCGCGGCGATTTATGGCCCCGGCAGCAACATTCCCAAGGCTGCCGCCGAGATCATGTCGCTGATTGAGAAAAAATAATTCTCCCGCCGATTTGTTTAGGGAGCTTTCAGTAACCATTTAATGGAAAGCTGGGCAGATTCGTGAGGGGGTAATCGCGGTGAATCAGGCGTACGTCTATAGCTATGGCGAAAGGCTGGCCGATAATATCGGCCACGGACTGGGCGTTGGCGCCAGTATTGCCGGATTAATCATGCTGGTTCTGGTGGCGAGCCGCTATGCTGGCGCGCTGACCGTCACCAGCTTCTCGCTTTATGGCGGCACCCTTCTGCTCGTGTTCAGTGCCTCGGCGCTCTACAACATCGTTGGCCGCGGCGCGCTCAAAAAGATTTTACGCCTGCTCGATCATTCGTCGATCTATCTCATGATCGCAGGCACTTACACACCGGTAGCGTTAACCGGCATCCAGGGCGCCTGGGGTTGGAGCCTGTTCGGCACGGTGTGGGGGCTGGCGCTTACGGGCGTTGCGCTCAAGCTGCTATTTCCCGGCCGCCTGGAAAAACTCTCAATCGGGCTCTATCTCGCCACCGGCTGGGCCGGCCTCGCCGCGATCGAACCGCTGGTGGCCAATCTGCACTGGGCGGCGCTCGTTCTGTTTGGTATCGGCGGCGTCTTTTTCTCGGTCGGCGTCGGTTTTCATCTGTGGACACGTCTC
>JABIXB010000192.1 GCA_018666805.1 Rhodospirillaceae bacterium
AAAGAAAACAAAGCCACTCTCGTCATAGCCCTTCAACAGACCCATGCGCGCGCTCGGCCGCCCGGCCTCGTCCGCCGTCGCCAGCATCACCGCCGTCGGCTCTTTCAGGCCG
Organism: Rhodospirillaceae bacterium; assembly: GCA_018666805.1. Classification (GTDB taxonomy): domain Bacteria; phylum Pseudomonadota; class Alphaproteobacteria; order UBA828; family UBA828; genus PTKB01. The sequence continues at coordinate 113 of JABIXB010000192.1, forward strand.
CAATCCTCGGCGCCGGCATACCATTCGCCGAACAGATCGAAGGGGTCTCTGCCTTGCGCTATCGCCATCTCGCTTACTTTCCGTAAATTTGTATTGCTTCAACAACTTATCGCCAACAAGCCCGAGCGCCCACCATATCCCGCCAGCTAAATTCAGTGTGATCACGAACACATAAAAGCGCCACAATTTATTGCGATAATCCGCAATGCGCCAATATTACCTGTAGGGCTCGCTAATTTCCCTAGATCGAGGAGTGAGGACCATGAAAATCGTGCGAAACGCAGCCTTTGGCATCGCCTTGCTCGGCATGGCCGGGCTCAGCGCGTGCAATCAGAATGCCGGCGACAAGGAAACCATCGGCTCGCTTGGTGGCGCCGCCCTTGGCGGCCTGGCCGGCGCCCAAGTGGGCAGCGGCTCGGGCCAGCTCGCGGCGACGGCGGTGGGCGCCCTCCTTGGCTTCTTCGTTGGCCAGGAAGTCGGAAAATCGCTCGACAAGGCGGACCAGCTCTATGCCGAACGCAGCGCCGGCGAGGCGCTCGAATCCAATCCGACCGGGCAATCCACGACCTGGAGCAATCCGGACAGCGGCAACAGCGGCACCATCACGCCGACGCGCACTTCTTATACCGATGCCGGCCAGCCATGCCGCGAATATCAGCAGACCGTGACCATCGGCGGCGAGACCCAGCAAGCCTACGGTACCGCCTGCCGCCAGCCCGACGGCAGCTGGCGCATCGCCAATTAAGCGCCGGCTTTACGCTCGATAATTTCAAGCGCTTGCGTGAGATAGGGCTTGAACAGCGGATAATTTTCGCTCATCGGAAAGTGGCCGAGCTTTTTCATTTCGATGAAATCGCAGTCAGCCACTTGCTCGGCTGTCGCCAGGGTAACTTCCGGCGGGGTGAGAAAATCATAACTGCCGGTCATCATCACCAGCGGGCATTCGGCGGTGTCGATTTCACCCAGACGCCCGCGCAGGTCGTGATCCATCGAATAGAAATGAAGATCGCCCTTGAGCACTTCTGCGCCCTGCATGTGATACCAGAGGGTGAGCCAGCGCTCATTATCGGGCGACATCGGCGCCATCATGTCCCACACACCGCTCGAACAGACCTGCGCCGCATTGGTATGCGGGTGGCGCCACCAGTCGAGCCACCAGCCGGGCGCATATTCCGCCGCTTGCAGGGCGATGATGGCGCGGAAGCGCTCGGCCTTGCGCAACGCCAAATGCAGCGCCACACAGCCCGAGAAGGACGAGCCCATGAAGGTCGGCTGGTCGAGTTCGAGCGCATCGCAAAAGGCGGTGACGAAATTGACGAAATGATCCGCCGTTAAGCGGTAATCCTCTTTCCACCATTCGGCATTGCTCGGCGGATCCGATTTGCCGTGCCGCGCCATATCGTAGGCAATGATGCGGTAGCGTGAGGTAAAGTCCTCGTCTTCCAACAGGTGGCGCCATTGATGGTTATGGGTTGCCGCCGTGTGGTGACAGACGAGCGGCGGGCCGTCGCCATTTTCGAGCCAGAACACGCGATATTCGAGGCCATCGACCTCAATGGTGACGTAGCGTCCTATAACCGGGGATATTTTTGCCATTTTTACCGCCCCCTAAACCGGCACGCCGGTTTGGCGTAAGAGCTCAAACTGCGCGGTGAAATTACGTAAATTTTGCATCAGCACGGTGATATCGCCCTCGATACGCAAATCCTCGCGCACCGATGCCGCCCACATGCCGTGGAAAAACGGCGGCGGGTGTTTTTCGCTCATTTTGCGCCACGTCTCGGCCGGGGCATGCAGTGAAAATTGGTGCGGCTCGAGCGGTGCCGGGTTGATTTCAATGTTATGCACCTGGCCGTCGCGCATCTGCACGCCGACGCGAAGCTCTTCCATATCGAGGAGAAAATCGCAGGTGTAATATTTGGCATAACTTTGAATGATCGGGTCGCTCTCTGTCGCCTTGCGGAATTTCTCCGCCCAGGCTTGTGCTTCTTGCGCCATTTCATGGTCTCCTGCGTTGCGTGGCGAATATGCTTTATATCAAGCGGTGCCCCGGCAAGCCATTGGCGTAACACGGATGTTTTGCTCCCCTTGCGCTTTGGTGTAGGATGCCCGCGCCCGGATTCGGGCCACGCGAACACGCACACTCGGGGAATTCATGACCGATTCAAGCCTGCTTATGGCAGGAAAACGGGGGCTGATAATGGGCGTCGCCAACGAGCGCTCGCTCGCTTGGGGAATCGCCCGCGCCGCCGCCAAACAAGGGGCTGAACTTGCGTTCAGCTATCAGGGCGATGCCCTGCAAAAGCGCGTCACGCCGCTCGCGGAATCCGTGCAATCCGATTTTATCGAGCCCTGTGACGTCACCGATGATGACAGCATCGAGTCGCTGTTCGACGCGATCAAGACGCGCTGGGGCAAGCTCGATTTTCTCGTCCACGCCATTGCCTTCTCCGACAAAGACGAGCTGAAGGGCCGCTATCTCGATACTTCGGCCGAGAATTTCCAATCGACGCTCAATATCTCGTGCTTCTCGTTTACCAATCTGTGCCGCCATGCCGCGCCGCTGATGAGCGATGGCGGTAGCCTTCTCACCCTGACCTATGCCGGGGCCGAGCGCGTGATGCCGCATTATAATGTCATGGGCGTGGCCAAGGCGGCGCTCGAGGCCAGCGTGCGCTATCTCGCCGCTGATTTGGGCGGCGACAATATCCGCGTCAACGCCATCTCGGCCGGGCCGATCAAGACCCTGGCCGCTTCCGGTATTGGCGATTTCCGCTATATCCTCAAATGGAATGAGCTGAACGCGCCCTTGAAGCGCAACGTCACCATCGACGAAGTGGGCGGCGCCGGCGTCTATCTGCTCAGCGATCTCGGCGCCGGGGTGACGGGCGAAATTCACCATGTGGATTGCGGCTATCACATCGTCGGCATGAAGAACCCGGACGCGCCGGACATATCGGTCGTATAGAAAATGTCTCTCAATAGCTTCGGCCGTCTGTTTCGCGTCACCACCTGGGGCGAAAGCCACGGCCCGGCGATCGGCTGTGTGCTCGATGGCGTGCCGCCGCGCATTGCCTTAAGCGAAGAAGACATCCAGCCCTACCTCGACAAACGGCGGCCCGGCCAATCGCGCTTCGTAACGCAACGCCAGGAGGCCGATCAGGTCGCCATTCTGTCCGGTACCTTCGAGGGCGTGACCACCGGTACGCCGATTGCGCTCGAAATCCAAAACCAGGATGCGCGCTCGGGCGACTATAGCGACGCCCGGGACAAGTTCCGCCCCGGCCACGCCGATTACACCTATCAGGCCAAATACGGCATCCGCGACCATCGCGGCGGCGGGCGGGCGAGCGCGCGCGAAACCGCGATGCGGGTTGCCGCCGGCGCGGTGGCGCGAAAAATTCTGGGGCCGGGCATCACCATACGCGGCGCGCTTATTCAGCTCGGCGAGAAACAAGTGGACCGCGACCGTTGGGATTGGGCGGCAACGGGCGATAATCCGTTCTGGTGCCCGGATACATCAGCGGCGGCGCAATGGGAAAGCTATCTCGATGGCGTGCGCAAGACGGGCTCGTCGGTTGGCGCGGTGGTTGAAATCGAGGCGAGCGGCGCCCCGGTTGGCCTCGGCGCACCGCATTACGGCAAACTGGACGCCGACCTCGCGGCGGCGATGATGAGCATCCACGCGGTGAAAGGCGTCGAAATCGGCGCCGGGTTTGCCGCCGCGGCGCTCAGCGGCGAGGATAATGCGGATGAAATGCGCGGCGGGAAAGACGGCAATATTGAATTTCTCTCCAACAATGCCGGCGGCATTCTGGGCGGCATCTCGACCGGCCAGGACATCACCTTGCGCTTCGCCGTCAAGCCGACAAGCTCGATTCTCAACCCCCGGCAAACTGTGAACAAGGCCGGCGAGGAGATGGAAATTTCCACCAAGGGGCGGCACGACCCGTGCGTCGGTATCCGCGCCGTGCCGGTCGGCGAAGCGATGATGGCATGTGTGCTGGCCGATCACCTTCTGCTGCACCGCGCCCAATGCGGGGCTTAAATGGCGCGCGCCAAACCGGATAAGAACAAAGTCCACGCGCTCAAGCTGCCGGACCAGCGCCGCCTCGACGCCGCAACCAAGAAGCTGTTCGCCAAATTCGTCGAGAAGATCGGCTTCGTGCCCAACGTCTTCCGCTCCTATACGCTCAGGCCCGCCAGGCTCGAACTATTCCGCAGCTATAATAACGAGTTGATGCTGGGCGATTCCGGCCTGACGAAGCTCGAGCGCGAGATGATTGCGGTGGTGGTTTCCTCGGTCAATCATTGCCACTATTGCCTGGTCGCGCATGGTGCGGCGGTGCGGGTGCTGTCTGGCGATGCTCACCTAGGCGATCAACTGGCCGCCAATTACCGCGCTGCTGAGCTGCCGAGCCGCCAGCGCGCCATGCTCGATTTCGTCTGGAAGCTGAGCGAGACCCCGGCGGCGATAGAGGAAAGCGACCGCGCCGCGCTCAGGCGGGCCAAATTCAGCGATGAGGATATATTCGATATCGCCGAGGTTGCCGCCTTTTATGCTGCCTCAAATCGGCTCGCCAGCGCCGTCGAGGCCAAGCCCAATCCCGAATATTACGATATGGGGCGCTAGCTCAGGCGGCCAAGAGCTGTTCGGCGTGGCGCCGTGCCTCGGCCGCGTCCGATGCCCTGCCCTCACCGTCAAGCGCTTCGGCCAGCAGATTCCAACTGCGCACGCTGCCCGGTTTAAGGGCGACGCGCTCGTGCAACAGCGCCCGGGCGAGCGCATGCTTGCCGCTTTTCAGCGCCGCCTCAATCAACATCTGAGAGAAAATATCGCGCTGTGCATTGCTGCCGCCGATGGCGCGCACATGATAGCGCAGCGGCAACATCAAACGCAGCGCGAGCTCAAAATCGCCCTGATACTGAGCGCGGACGGCTTGCGCCATGGTGGCCCCGACCTCGGCCAAGACCTGTTCCTGGGTCGTGCGCCGGGTCGATATGGTAAGACGCATCGAATCGATCATACGGTCTAGTTTCGTCCCGCGCCCCGCCGCCGCGAGCGCGATGGCAAAGTGCAAATCGGCGAAAACCAGGAGATGTTCCGCGGTGCGCTTTTCCGCCTTGTCAGCCAGTTCGTCCCAGCGCCCAGCGACGGCGATACCGGCATTTTCGAGGCGCCACAGCATGGCAACGGCATTGCTGATATCGAGGTAATCCTCGGATGGCTCGGTGCGGAAATTCTCGTCGTAAAGGCGCAGCACCTCTTCATATTGCGCCAGCTCGAAATGATAGAGGGCGCGGTGCCACCACACATGATTGGTGAAATTATTGCAGCCGCGCCAGCCATCTTCCGTGTCCTTCAGCCAGGCGATGCCCTCCGCACTGCGCCCCGCCATCTCGTGCACATGGGCGACTGCGTGCACGGCCCAGATATCGCCCGGATTTTGCTTCACGGCTCCTTCGCCCATTTTCAAAGCGGCGTCATATTCACCGCATTCCTCGAGGCCGAAGGCATACATGCCTTGCACATAGCCGGCGCCGGGCTCGCCCGCCTGCCAGGCCGGCATGGCGCGCGCCACCGAATCGCGCATGGCAACATTGTTGCCGGAATAGAAATGGCAGAAATGGGCAAGACGCAGGGCCAGAATATCACGCGGGCAATCCACCAGGATGCCCTCCCAGCGCGCCGTGCATTCAATCATATCGCCGGCGCACCAAGCCTCAAGCGCCAGCAGATGCTCGCACTCGCGCGCACTCACCACTTTGGCGAATTCGCGCGCTCTGCCGGCGCTTTCCAGAGCCTTTATTTCGAGTGCCGGCATGGCAAACAGTTTGAAGAAATAGCCCTTGATGCAATGGCCCATAAAAAGGCCCTCATCGGCGGCCAGGGCTTGCTTTAAATGGATGCCGGTATCGTTGCGAAAGCCGAGATAGGCGCGCAAAACCTCATCATAATGTTGTGCCGCCTCGGGGCTTGCCGCCGTCATGGCGAGGCCAAAGCAATCGTCTTGCATAACTGAAACCTTGCGGATGGGACCGAACGCCCGGCACCATGTCATACTCGCCATCTATGCAAAAGATAGGATCTTGCCGTGGACTTTAGCCTCAGCCCCGAACAGCTCGACCTGCAAGCCCGCGCCCGCGCGCTGGCACAAGAAAAATTCACCGCCCGCGCCGTCGAGGTCGACCGCGCCGAGGCTTATCCGTGGGACAATGTCGATCTGCTGAGAGACGCGGGATTTTTCGGCATGACCATTCCGCAAGAATATGGCGGCCAGGGCCTCGGCTATCTGGAGACGGCTTTGGTGGTCGAGGAGATGGCCAAGGCTTGCGCCGTCACCGGGCGCATTGCGGTCGAAGCCAATATGGGTGCGATCGGCATTATCATGACTTATGGCAGCGAGGCGCAGAAGAAGCTGGCCGCCGAGCTGGTGCTGGCCGGCGACAAACCGGCGATCTGCATCACCGAGCCTGAAGCCGGCAGTGCGGCGACCGACATGACCAGCCGCGCCGATCAGCGCGGCAATGGCTATGTGCTGAATGGCAAGAAACATTGGATCACCGGCGGCGGCGTGTCGCGCCTGCATGTCATCTTCGCCCGCGTTTTCGACGCCGATGGCGTGGAACAGGGCATCGGCGGCTTCATTGCCATTCGCGACGAAACCGAGGGCCTGAGCGTCGGGCGGCGCGAGCAGACGATGGGCCTGAGAGGCATCCCGGAGTGCGAAATTCTGATGCAGGACATGGCGGTCGGCGCCGATGCGCTGGTGCTGCCGCCGCGCGGATTGAAGAAAGGCTTCGCCGATTTGATGACCGCCTATAACGGCCAGCGCGTCGGCGCGGCGACGGTCGCGCTGGGGGTTGCTGCTGGCGCCTATGAGTTGGCGCTCGGTTATGCCCAGGAGCGCAAACAATTCGGCCGCCCGATCGCCGAATTTCAGGGGCTGCAATGGATGCTCGCCGATATGAGTATCCAACTTGCCGCGGCGCGCAACCTCATCCACCGCGCCGCAATTTGCCCACCGGGTGGCTTCCCCGATGTGCTCGAAGCCGCCCAGGCCAAGATCTTTGCCTCGGAAATGGCGATCCGCGTGACCAATGACGCGCTGCAGATTTTCGGCGCCGCCGGCTATTCGCGTTCGCGGCCGTTGGAGCGGATGTGCCGCGACGCGCGCATGTTCACCATCGGCGGCGGCACGGCGCAGGTGCTGCGCACCCAGGTCGCCTCACGCATCCTCGGCCAACGCCTGCCGCAAACGCGCGATGGTTACGTCAAAACCTAACGCCTTCCGGCGATGAGAAACTCTTTGTTGCCCTCTGCGCCGGTGATTGGGCTTTCGGTGATACCAAGCAACTGCCAACCAGCCTCATCGCTCAGCCAAGCGGCGATGGTTTTGCAAACCTCCGCATGCACATCCGGATCACGCACGATGCCGCCCTTGCCGACGCGTTCCCGCCCGGCCTCGAATTGCGGCTTGATCAGCGCCACCAGAAAGGCGCCGGGCGCAGCCAAAGCGAGTGCCGCCGGCAGCACGGTGCGAAGACCAATAAAACTCGCGTCGCAAACCACCGCACCGACCGGCTCGGGCACCTGCTCGGAGGTAAGGTGGCGCGCATTGGTGCGCTCGAGCACAATGACGCGCTCGTCGCGGCGCAGCTTGTCGGCAAGTTGGCCATAGCCGACATCGACAGCGAAAATCTTGGCCGCGCCCTTGGTCAGCAACACATCAGTAAAGCCGCCGGTCGAGGCGCCGACATCGATTGCCGTCACCCCATTGGCATCGAGCGAGAAATGTTCGAGCGCGTGGGCGAGCTTGATGCCGCCGCGCGAGACCCAGGGATGGAGCGCCTCGCGTACCGTGAGCGGCGTATCGGGGCCAAGTTTCTGGCCCGGCTTGTCGAGCTTGCGTTCGCCGGAATAGACCTTGCCCGCCATGGCGAGCGCCGCCGCCTTGGTCCGGTTCTCCACCAGACCGCGTTCAACCAGGAGGCTGTCGAGCCGGATTTTTTCGCGTTTTGCCGTCGGCTTATGCTTTCACTAGGTCGGATCACGTTTAAACGGAACCATATCATGGTTCCGTTTAAACGTGAGAATCCGATCGCTATCAAATAGTTAGAGCAGATTCACATGGCTTGTCGGATCGCCACAGCGATTCCGACAAACCATGTTCTGCTCTAGGGGTGCGTCAGTTTTTGCGCGCCACGATATAGCGCGCCACATCGCGTAACAGATCCGCTTTGTCGCCAAATGGCTCCAGCACGGCGATGGCATCCTCGACCAACTGCCCGGCGCGGCTGCGTGCTTCTTCGAGACCCAAGAGATCGACAAATGTCGCCTTGCCCGCGTCGGCATCCTTGCCGACAGCCTTGCCGAGATCGGCTTGCGTGCCTTCGAGATCAAGTAAGTCATCGGCGATTTGGAACGCTAAGCCGATGTGATCGGCATATGCCGTCAGGGCATCGCGCTCAGCGCCACCGCGCCCCGCTAACACAGCGCCGGCCTCGCACGAGAAACGGAATAAAGCGCCGGTCTTGCCGCGTTGCAGGCGGATCACCGCATCGAGATCGAGGCTGCTGTCTTCGGCCGCCAAATCCATCATCTGCCCGCCGGCCATGCCGAGACCGCCGGCGGCGATGGCCAGCCTGTGGGTGATCTCGG
>JABIXB010000021.1 GCA_018666805.1 Rhodospirillaceae bacterium
GAGAATTTGACCGGCCTGGCGCGGGTCGTGCGCGCCACCGTCACCCCGGCGTTGGAGAATGTCGCGCTCTGGCATGAACGCGATATCTCGCACTCCTCGGCCGAGCGCGTGTTTGCGCCCGACGCCACCATCGCGCTCGATTTCGCTCTCATGCGCCTCGCCGGCGTGGTCGAAAACCTGCTCATCTATCCCGACGCCATGCAGGCCAATTTGGACCGCCTCGGTGGATTGGTTTATAGCCAGCGCGTATTGCTCACGCTGATACAAGCCGGCATCTCACGCGAAGACGCCTATAAAATTGTGCAGACCAACGCCATGCAGGTGTGGCAGGAAAGCGGCAGCTTTGAGGATCGACTGTGGGCCGATGCGGCTGTCAGTAAGCAGATGAGCCGTGAACAGCTCGCCGCCTGCTTCGACCCGGCGCCCTATCTCGCGCATGTCGATAAGGTTTTTGACCGCGTATTCGGAAGCGCAAAAAAGAGAAAAAAGCCGCGCCGCAAAGGCGCTTGAGCCAACAGGGAGAAGTCACATGAGCAAACCCACCGTCCTCATCACCGGCGCCGGTATCGGCATCGGCCATTCATCGGCTCTCGCATTCGCAAACGCCGGTTATCACGTCTATGTCACCGATGTGCTCGACAAGGAGGGCGCGGAGACGGTGAGCGCCATCGAAGCGGCGGGCGGCTCGGCCGAATTTCACCATGTCGATGTGACCGATACGGATAATGTGAATGCCGCCGTCAAGGCGGCGGAAGACGCCACCGGCGCGCTCGACGCGGTGGTCGCCAATGCCGGCATCGCGCACAAAGTACCGCTCAGCGAAATGACCGATGAGAAATGGGCGCACACCCTGGATGTCGATCTAAGCGGTGTCTTCCGCGTCTGCCGCGCCGCCTCAACGGCGATGATGGCCAACGGCAAAGGCGCTATTGTCGCGCTCTCCTCGGTGATGGGCACGACCTATGGCTGGCACGATCATGTGCAATATAACGCCGCCAAATCCGGCGTGGTCGGCTTGGTGCGCGGTCTGGCTTGCGATCTCGGTCGCGGCGGCGTGCGCATCAATGGCGTCTCGCCCGGCTTCATCAAAACCGCGCAGGCGCTCTCGACCGTCCATTCGGTCGGCCTGCCCGGGCTCGAAGCCTCGGCGAAATACGTCCCGCTCGGGCGCTACGGCGAGCCGGAAGACATCGCCGATGTGATCTTTTTTCTGTGCTCCGACGGCGCGCGCTACATGACCGGCCAAACCATCATCGTCGACGGCGGCCTCACGGTCGGGCGCTATTAAGCCTGCGCCTGCTCTTCGCCGAGGAGGGCAGCGCGGAAGCGGTCTTTGAGAAAGGCGCCGTCGCGCGGCGGTAAGACGCGCGGCAAATCCTCCGCCTTGATTTTGACAATGATTGCGACCGGGCCGGGAGCCTGGTGAATAATGGGAAGCGCCACGTCCAGCCCGGCCTGATCATTGACCAGGCGCGTTTCCGCGAAACCGCAACTCTCGGCCACGCCGGCAAGATCGAGATGTTGTGCGGTGTGACTGGGCTGCATGCCGGTCTCGCCGTAGCGCTCATTGTCGAGCACGACGATGGCGAGGTTGGCCACGCCGGCGCTGCCGATAGCGGCGAGCGAGCCGAGGCCCATGGTGAGGTCGCCGTCGCCGGTGATCACCAGGACGCGCCGTTCGGGCTGTGCCTGGGCGAGACCAAGGCCGATCGATGCGGCGTTTCCCATGGCGCCCCAGAGGAGAAAATCGAGCGGGTTGTTTTCGACCGCGGCGCAATCCCAGGCCGGCGAGCCGAGGCCGCCGATGACCAGAGCGCCGCCGCGCCCGGCCAATATATCGCGCACGACATCGCGGCGCGCCAATTGCGTATCCGGCTCTCTAGCCATCTTCACCGTCCCCGCCAAAATGCTTTACGCCAATCGCGCGCTGAGCGATCAGCACGGCGACCGCGCTCATGGTCTCGAAGGCGAGCGCTGCCGCGCCGGCCACCATTTCGCCGGTCGTCTCCGGTTGCTCGACACGCTCGACAATGACGCCGGCCTGCTCGAGGTGAGCGCCGGCATTTTGCCCCATCGGTAACTGCCAGGGATTAAATTCACGCCATTCGCCGCGCATGGTGACGATCATCAGCAGTGGAAAGCGGCAGGTGCGCACCAAAGAGAGCGCGTTGATGCAATTCCCAACCCCGCTCGACTGCATCAGAAGGGCCGAGCGTTCGCCGCCAAGCCAAGCGCCGGCCGCCACGCCAATGCCCTCCTGTTCGGAAGAAAGCATGGTCGGGCGCATTTGATTATCTTGCTCGCAGCGGCGCAGCAGCCCATCCAGGCCGCCATCCGGCACGTAGGGCAGTTGGCGCACACCGGCTTCCGCCAACGCCTTATGGGCGCCTTCGCCCCAGTCCGGCGGCGAATTAACCATAATTAATTGCCATGCTAATTAATTATTGAAATATGCGTCAAAACGCCCTCAAACGCGGCGCTATTCTGCGGCCAATTGGTGCTTGGCCTCTTCGAGAAGGCGGTCCATTTGGCGGCGTATGCTGGTTTTGTCCTGGCTTGCGCCTTTGGCCTGCAAATCGCCCAGCACCTTGCGCAGCACATCGTCATCGCCGGGTTCGTCGAAATCCGAGACCACAACCTGCTTGGCATAGGCGTCGGCGTCGGCGCCGGTGATTTTCATCAGATCCGCGGCCCACAGACCGAGCAGCTTGTTGCGCCGCGCCACGACCTTGAACTTGAACTCCTCATCATGCTTGAACTTGGCTTCCGCCGCCGTTTTCCGTTCATCAAACCCGTTGCTCATGGCCGTTCGCTCCTTAATTTCGTTGTCCGGCGCGCTACCGCGCCCGCTTGTTTATTGTGCCCGCTCCTGGCGTCTCGTCATCGCGCCAAAGGGGCGTCTTGTCATTGTGCCAAACGGGCGTCTTGTGGTCTATGATTTGTCGGCAAAAGAATGACAGATGACATCTATATGAGACCCGCCACCCGCTTTGTAAACAGGGCATCGCCCAAGCGGTGCGCATAGACCATGTGCACCCTGGTGATCCTGCGCCGCCCCGGCCATGACTGGCCCATTTTGGTGGCCGCCAACCGCGACGAAATGTTTGAGCGCGATTGGTCCGGCCCGGCACGCCATTGGCCGGACCGCGCCGATATCGTTGCCGGGTGCGATAATTTAGCCGGCGGAAGCTGGCTTGGCGTCAACGATAGCGGGGTTATTGCCGGCATTTTAAACCGCATGGGCTCGCTCGGCCCGAGCGATGACAAGCGCTCGCGCGGCGAATTGGTGCTGGAAGCGCTCGATCACGGCGATGCGGCGGACGCGGCGGAGGCGCTGATGGCGCTTAATGGCGATGCCTACCGGCCGTTTAATCTGGTTGTCGCCGACAACAGCGACGCCTTTTGGTTGCGTCATGATGGCGCCGGGCCGATCGGTTGCCAGGCCATACCGCCGGGCTTCTCGATGTTTACCGCGCGCGAGCGCAATGACGCCGAATCGGCCCGCGTGCAAAACCATTTGCCGCGCTTCGAGCAGGCCGCCGTGCCCGACCCGAACGACGGCGATTGGGGTGAGTGGGAAAAACTCTTAGCAAGCAAAGAGTTTTCTGAAAACAGCAATAGCCACGAAGGCGCGATGTGTGTGAAGACAATATTTGGATTCGGCACCGTCAATGCTTCGCTGATTGCGCTCGCCGCCCCCGAAGCGGCGGCCAGACGCCCCCTCTGGCGCTTTTCCGCCGGCCCGCCCGATGAAAATTCCTTTGTTAACATAGATATTTAGCGCAAATCAGAGCGCTATTTAGCAGGCTGATAAAAAGACCCTCAACGATGCCATTTGGGTGGAATTGTTTTGCTGGGTCTCTTTGATTAAGGTCTTCACGTTCCATCCTGAGGATGAAACTGCGCCCGCATCGTGGCGCATTTTAGTTTTGCGAATTTCTCCTTTATGGAGGTCCGGCGATGGCGCGGCGCAGGCGTATATACGAGGGTAAGACCAAGGTGGTCTATGAAGGCACCGAGCCCGGCACCCTCGTGCAATATTTCAAAGACGACGGCAACCTCGACAGTGATGGCAACACCACCACCGTGACCGGCAAAGGCGTGCTCAACAACCGCATTTCCGAGCATTTGATGACGCGCCTCGCCGAGATCGGCGTGCCGACCCATCTGGTGCGCCGCCTCAACATGCGCGAGCAACTTATTCGCGAGGTCGAAATCATTCCGGTTGAGGTCGTGGTGCGCAATATCGTCGCCGGCACGCTGGCCAAACGCCTCGGTATGGAGGAAGGCACTTCCCTGCCGCGCTCGATTGTCGAATATTATTACAAAAGCGATGAGCTCGGCGATCCGATGATCTCCGAGGAGCATATCACCGCCTTCGGCTGGGCCATGCCGCAGGAACTTGACGACATGCTGTCGATGGCGCTCAGGGTAAATGATTTCCTCTCGGGCATGTTTTACGGCGTCGGCATCCGGCTGGTCGATTTCAAGCTTGAATTCGGCCGTCTGTGGCAGGGCGAGGAGCTCAGAATCGTGGTGGCCGACGAAATAAGCCCCGATTCCTGCCGTTTCTGGGATCTGGCCACGGACGAACGTCTCGACCGCGACCGCGCACGCCTCAGCATGAGCGAAGCCGCCGAGGCCTATCAAGAAGTGGCGCGCCGCCTCGGCATTCTGCCCGAATCCGATGTCGTCGACATGCATGGCCGCAGCCGCGCCAATTAACGGACAATTTGCCGCGCGAATTGATCCCCATTTTGTGCTCTGTTGGTCTATAAGAAAAAAATGAAAGCCAGAATCCACATTACCTTGAAAACAGGCGTTCTCGACCCGCAGGGCAAGGCCATTCAGACCTCGCTCGGCGCGCTCGGCTTTGACGGCGTCGACAAAGTGCGCCAGGGCAAATTTATCGAGCTCGACATCGCCGCCGACGGCGAAACGGAGGCGCGCGAGCGCCTCACCGAGATGTGCGAACAGCTCCTCGCCAACACCGTGATCGAGAATTACACCATCGAACTGGAGGCATGACGCTGAAAGCCGCCGTTATCGTCTTTCCCGGCTCCAATTGCGACCGCGACGTCAAGGTCGCGCTCGAAGCCTCAAGCGGCACCGCGCCGGCCATGGTCTGGCACGGCGATGGCACGCTGCCCGATTGCGATCTGATTGTTTTACCCGGCGGATTTTCCTATGGCGATTATCTCCGTTCGGGCGCCATGGCCTCGACCTCGCCGGTGATGCGCGCCGTCGTCGCCGCGGCCAAGCGCGGCACCCGATTGCTGGCGATTTGCAACGGCTTCCAGATTGCCACCGAAGCGGGGCTGCTGCCAGGCGTGCTGATGCCCAACGCCTCGCTCAAATTCGTCTGCAAGGATGTGTTGCTGCGCGTCGAATCGAACGACAGCCCGTTCACCGGTAATTACACTACCGGCGACGTGGTGCGCATGCCGATTGCGCACAGGGACGGCAATTATTTTGCTGCCGACAGCGAGCTTGATGCCTTGGAAGATAACAATCTCGTTGCCTTCCGCTATTGCGATGGCGATGGCGCGCTTTCGCCCGATGCCAACCCGAACGGATCCGCGCGCAATATTGCCGGTATTTTCAATCAGGGCCGAACGGTCCTCGGCATGATGCCGCATCCCGAGCGCCTCGCCGATGCGCGCCTCGGCGGCGAACATGGCAAGGCGATGTTTGATGGCCTGCTGGCGGCGCTGGCATGAGCACGTCCCCACCGACAGACGCCGCACCCGACGCCGAGACAATCGCCGCGCACGGCCTCAACGAGGAGGAATATGCGCTGATCGAAAAGCGCCTCGGGCGCGCGCCCAACATGACCGAGCTCGGCATTTTTTCCGTCATGTGGAGCGAGCATTGCTCGTATAAATCATCACGCGTGTGGCTCAAGGAATTGCCGACCGAAGCGGCCTGGGTGATTTGCGGACCGGGCGAGAATGCCGGCGTGATCGATATCGGCGACGGCGACGCGGCGATCTTCAAAATGGAGAGCCACAACCACCCGTCCTATATCGAGCCCTATCAGGGTGCGGCGACCGGTGTTGGCGGCATCATGCGCGATATTTTCACCATGGGCGCGCGCCCGGTGGCCAATATGAACGCGCTCCGGTTTGGCGATCCGATGCACCCCAAGACGCGCCATCTCGTCTCCGGCGTGGTCGCCGGTATCGGCGGCTACGGCAATTGTATGGGCATTCCGACCATCGGCGGCGAGTGCAATTTCCACTCCGCCTATGACGGTAATATCCTGGTCAACGCCATGACGGTGGGCCTGGCCGACAAGGAAAAGATTTTCTATTCCGCCGCCGCCGATATCGACCATCCGGTCGTCTATGTCGGCTCCAAGACGGGGCGCGACGGCATTCACGGCGCCACCATGGCATCGGCTGAATTCGACGATGATTCGGCGGAAAAGCGCCCCACCGTGCAGGTCGGCGACCCGTTTACCGAAAAACTCGTGCTCGAAGCTTGTCTCGAACTGATGGCGACCGACGCCATTCTCGCCATTCAGGATATGGGCGCGGCCGGCCTGACCTGCTCATCGGTCGAGATGGTGAGCAAGGGCGGCACCGGCATCGAGCTCGACCTCGACCGCGTGCCGATCCGCGAAGTCGGCATGACGCCGTATGAGATCATGCTGTCGGAAAGCCAGGAACGCATGCTGATGGTGCTGAAACCCGGCTCCGAGGACAGCGCCCGCGCGGTGTTCGAAAAATGGCAGCTCGATTTCGCCATTGTCGGGCGCATCACCGATACCGGGCGCATGGTGCTGAAAAGCGGCAACGCCATTGTTGGCGATCTGCCGGTCAGCCCGCTGGTCGACGACGCGCCGATCTATGAGCGCCCCTATACAGAACACGCCCTGCCAGCGCCGATTGCGGTGGCTGAATTCGACGCGCCGGAAACACCGCTTGAGGTGCTGCGCACCCTGATCGCTTCGCCCGATCTTTGTGCGAAACGTTGGGTGTGGGAACAATATGATCACATGGTGATGGCCGACACCATCGCCCGCCCGGGCGGCGATGCCGGCGTGGTGCGCGTGCATGGCAGCCAAAAGGGGCTTGCCATCAGCACCGACTGCACGCCGCGCTACTGCGCCGCCCATCCCGAAAGCGGCGGCGCCCAGGCGGTGGCGGAAACCTGGCGCAACCTGACCGCCGTCGGCGCGACGCCGCTTGCGATCACCGATTGCCTCAATTTCGGCAACCCCGAGCGGCCCGAAGTGATGGGCCAATTCGTCGGCTGCATCAAGGGCATGACCGAAGCCTGCCAGGCGCTCGATTACCCTGTTATTTCCGGCAATGTATCGTTCTATAACGAGACCAATGGCGAAGGTATTTTGCCGACGCCGGCGATTGGCGGGGTTGGCCTGCTCAAAAACATCGATCGCATGGCGCGCATCGGCTTTGCCGCGGCGGATGAGCAGATTCTTTTGATTGGTGAGACCAAAGGCCACCTCAGCGCGTCGATCTTTGCGCGCGAAATTCTCGGCCGCGAAGACGGCCCGCCGCCGCCGGTCGACCTCGCGGCGGAAAAGCGCCACGGCGATTTCATCCGCGCCCTGATCGAGGCCGGGCGGATTACCACCTGCCACGATATTTCCGATGGCGGCCTGCTCGTCGCGGTGGCGGAGATGTGCCTCGCCGCGCTCGCCGAAGGGCGCGAAATCGGCGCTGCCATTGACCTGCCGGATAGCGGCGTTTCGCCGCATGGCTGGTTTTTCGGCGAAGATCAGGCGCGCTATCTCATCAGCGCTGACCTGGCTTCGGCGAAAAACATCATCGCGGACGCAGCGAAAGCCAATATACCCATTAATGTCATAGGGTTGTGCGGCGGCGCTACGTTGACACTGAGGGGTTCAGATGCCATATCCCTAAGTGAACTTCAGCGTGCTCATGAGGACTGGCTGCCGGACTATATGGAAGCCACCGACCGGCCCGCATACAGCGGAGATTAATAAAATGGCGATGGATTCGGCTGAGGTCGTGCAATTGATCCAGGAAAGCATCCCGGACGCCGATGTCCGCATCGACGATCTGCGCGGCGACGGCGATCATTATTCTGCAACCGTGCTCTCAGCCAGCTTCAAGGGGATAACGCGCGTCCAGCAACATCAGCTTGTCTATAAGGCGCTCAAGGGCCGCATGGGCGAACAGCTCCATGCGCTGGCGCTGAAGACCGGCGTTCCGGTAGAAACCTGAAATATTTACGCGGCATGAAACCGCCCGAGGAACAAACCAATGAACACCATGACCGATAATCCTGTTACCCAACGCATCCGCCAAACCATCGATGCCAGCGACGTGGTGCTGTTTATGAAAGGCACGCCCGTCTTTCCGCAATGCGGCTTCTCCGCCACGCTGGTGCAGGTGCTGTCGCTGATGGGCGTCAAATTCAAGGGCGTCGACGTGCTCGAGGACCCGGAAGTGCGCGATGGCATCAAAAGCTTCAGCGATTGGCCGACTATTCCCCAGCTTTACGTTAAAGGCGAATTTGTCGGCGGCTGCGATATCGTCCGCGAAATGTATGAATCCGGCGAATTGAACGAATTCATGACCTCGCACGGCGTCGAGCAGCAGCCACAAGGCTGAACATGGCGGGCAGCCCCGAGACCATCCGGGAATATCACGCGCATATCTATTACGATGATGAGACGCGGAGCGTTGCAGCGGAAGTTCGCGCGGCCCTCAGCGAGCGCTTCGACGTAACCATGGGGCGCTGGCGCGACGAGCCGGTCGGCCCGCACCCAATAGCGATGTTTCAGGTCGCTTTCGTGCCTGAGTTATTTGCCGAATTTGTGCCCTGGCTAATGCTCAACCGGAAAGGGCTCACCATTCTGGTCCACCCCGACACAGGTAACCCCGTGCCTGATCACGAAGATTATCCCCTTTGGCTCGGCGAGAAGCTCGACCTCGACATCGATATTCTGCGTTCTTTTGCTACCAACGGGCCAAAAGTTTGACCCGTTGTATCGCCCCTCATACGCCGGGCGGCTGCATCCGCTCGCTTGGCTACCTCGCATAAGCTCGGGCGCGCAGGCGCGCTTGCTGGAATGCGAAATGCATTCCAGAAGATAATCACAAGCGCCTGAGTCTTAGTCCGAACCAATCAACAGGCGCGCATTGAGCGGCTGGACGGGCCGCGCATTTGGGCCGGCGGCATCTTCGAACTTCTTGATTTGCGCAGCGCTCATGCTGATCGGCTCGGCAAGCACGAACCAACGCACGCCCTCGCTGCAAGGCGGCGTGGTGAGCGAGCCCTTGTAATGATGATAGCGCCCGTCCGCCGGCAGCACGGCACTGGCATTGACGCTCACATCGGCAATCATCTGCTCCGGCGTCTCATGCGCCGGCAAATGCGTCCAGGCTTCGGCCAGCGCCGCATTGGCCGCGCCCTCCTCGATCAGAACGCCGACCACGGCGAGCCCGCCATGGCTGTCTTTATGGACGAAATGCGCTTCCATCGGATAGGGCTTGCCGTCGACCGTATGTTCGCTCGGCGCATGAAAATGGAATTGCAGCAGGTCGTATTTCTCGCCCTGCACCGACATGCTGCTGCCCGGCGCATAGTTGAGCTGCACCGTGTGGCCATTATGGAGAATGCTGAGCGGCGCCGCCTGATAGGTATAATCATTGCCCGATGCGGCAGCGCTGAGGCCGGTGGCGCCGGCCGCAATATTGATCGGAGACTGCATGCGCCCGGCCTTGCAGGCGGCATAGTCGGGTGACAGGTCGCCCCAATGCTCCGGCCCTTCCGCCCCGGCATAACTCCAATGGGCGGCGCTGTGGCCACCACCAGCATCACCCCCAGCGCCATGACCATCTTCCTCGTGATCGCCCCCCTCACCGTGGCTTTTGAGCGGCCACAGAGACAGCGCGACGATGGCGGCGATGGCGATAATCAGCGCGAAATGATCCAGCCTAAGACTTTTCATGGCCCCTTCCCCCTAAAAGGCGAATGAAGCCGCAATTCTTGTCCCTTTTGCGCCGATGCGCAATTGCCGCGTGGCATGGGGGCACGAAAAAAGCCGCCCCAAAGGGCGGCCTTAAATTCGTCTCAGCGCCGAGAGCCGATCAGCGCGAGTAATACTCGACCACCAGATTGGGCTCCATCTGCGCCGGATAGGGTATATCGGCCAATTTCGGCGTGCGCACGAAAGTGCCTTCCATGCGGTCGTGGTTGACGTCGATATATTCCGGAACTTCGCGCTCGATCGAATCGATCGCGGCCAGAACGAGCGGCAATTCACGCGACTTCTCTTTGACCACCACAATATCACCCTCACCGACCAGATAGCTCGGGATGGTGACGCGCGTGCCATTGACGCTGACATGGCCGTGGCTAACGAACTGGCGCGCGGCAAACACGGTGGGTACGAATTTCATGCGATAGACCACGGCATCCAAACGGCGCTCAAGAATACCGACCAAATTCTCGCCCGTATCGCCCTTTACGTGCGAGGCCTGTTCGTAATAGCGCTGAAACTGCTTCTCGGTGATATTGCCGTAATAGCAGCGCAGTTTTTGCTTGGCCTGAAGCTGATTGCCGAAATCCGACGGTTTGCGGCGGCGCTGGCCATGCTGGCCGGGGCCGTATTCACGCTTGTTGGTCGGGCTCTTTGCACGGCCCCAGAGGTTCACGCCGAGGCGGCGGCAAACCTTGTATTTCGATTCAAGTCGTTTGGTCATAAATCCCGCAATATGTGCGCAAAAAATTAGCGCGGACACACAGGTTCCGCGAAGTGGCGGTACTATACGCCTGAAGTATCACATGTCAAATCCGTTCCGCTGCGGGCAGCCGGTAAATCGGCATAACGTGCGAGTAGTTCTCGGTCTTACCCGCATGTTCCGCCAAGAGCATATAAATTCTTAAAATTTTTATTATATATCAATAGTTTATAATGTTGTTTATAATTATTCTAAATAACTCCTTGATCCCCTGTTGCGCCTTCCCATATGTCCTGAAAGCCGCCCCCCTTGCGGGCATTTTTTTACCAATCAGCAGAAAGCCAAAGGAATCCGCATGCAAGTCCCCAGCGTCACTTTTAAGACCCGCGTCCGCGATGACAGTATTGACGGCCCCAACCCGTTTCGTTGGCAAGACCGTACGTCCGAGGAAATATTCAAAGGCCGCAAGGTGGTTGTATTCGCCCTGCCCGGCGCCTTTACGCCGACCTGTAGCACAAGCCATTTGCCGCGCTACGAAGAATTGCATGGCGAATTCGCCGCCGCCGGCATCGATGAAGTGGTCTGCCTCTCGGTTAATGATGCGTTCGTGATGTTTCAGTGGGGCAAGGCACAAGGCGTCGAGCACACCACCCTCCTGCCCGACGGTTCCGGAACGTTCACGCGCATGATGGGTATGCTGGTCGACAAGGATAATCTCGGATTCGGCTACCGCAGTTGGCGCTATTCGATGCTCGTTGAAGATGGCAAGATCGTGCAAATCTTCAAGGAGCCCGACATGGACGACAATGTGGACGGTGACCCATTTGAGGTCTCCGGCGCCGACAATATGCTCACCTTCATTAAGTCGCGCGCCTAGAGCAGAACATGGTTTATCGGAATCGCCTCGGCGATCCGACAAGCCATGTGAATCTGCTCTAGCTATTTGATATCGATCGGATTTACACGATTAAATTGAACCGCGAAACGGCTCCATTTAATCGTGATTCGATCTAGATTTTTCCGTTCCGGCCGGGCGGTGGACGGCTTAACGCCTTGAAGATGCCAAACAGGCTTTGGACATCCTGTTGCGACAGTTGGATGCGTTGAAACATGTTGCGCATATTGCGCGCCATTTTGGGCTGCATGGCCGGTGTTGGATAGAAATCTCGCCTCTTAAGTTCGTCTTCCAACATATTGAAAAAATTTGATATTTCTGACTTTGTTGCGACCGGAATTTGATTTTCCGCCAGCGCCTGTTGCGCCGCGTCTTCGCCCCCGGCGGTGCGCCATTCATAGGACAGAATCAGCACCGCCTGGGCCAGGTTTAGCGACGAGAATGCCGGGTTGAGCGGCACTTCGATGATCGCATCGGCCAGGGTGACATCGTCATTGTTGAGGCCGCTCCGCTCGGGGCCGAACAGGATGCCGGATTTTGCTTCCGGCTTGGCGCGGAGATTCTCCGCCGCCGCGCGCGGTGTTATCACCGGCTTGACCATCTCGCGCCCGCGCGCCGTCGTCGCATAGACGAGATCGAGCTCGGCCACCGCCTCGGCGACGGTGTCAAACAATTGCACCCGCCCGATCACCGCATCGGCGCCGGCGGCGGCATTCAGCGCCTTGACGTTGGGCCAGCCATCGCGCGGCGCGACGATACGCATATCCATCAGGCCGCAATTGAGCATGGCGCGCGCCGCCGTGCCGATATTTTCGCCCAATTGCGGGCGCACGAGAATGATCGCCGGACCGCCGGCGGTGGCGAATTCCGACGCCTCGGTCTTGGCTTTGCGGCGGTCAGTTCCCGCCATTTTCGCGCTGCTTTAGGTCGTCGCGCAGCAGCTTGTAGGCGATGCCGTCATTGAGCGCGCTATAGGACGCGTCGATGACATTGTCGGAGACGCCGACGGTCGACCAGTTGTCGACGCCATCGGTCGAATCGATCATCACCCGGATGCGCGCCTTGGTGCCGCCCTCCGAATTGAGGATCCGCACCTTGTAGTCGATCAGGCGGAGGTCGCCGAGCGCCGGATAGACATCGGCGAGCGCCTTTCTAAGCGCCACATCGAGGGCATGCACCGGCCCCGCCCCTTCGGCCACCATCATATGGCGGCTCTGCCCAACCTGCACGCGGACGGAGGCCTCGGAGAGGGTGACGAGATTGCCGCGCGCATCGATACGGCGCTCATCGATGACGCGAAAACTATCGAGACGGAAGAAATTGGGCAGCAGGCCGAGGCTTTTCCGCACCAGCAATTCGAAGCTCGCCTCGGCGCCGCCATAATCGAGGCCGTTCCGCTCATTTTCCTGCAATGTCTCGAACAGGCGTAACGTCGCCGGGTCTTCGGGGTCTGCCTCAAGGCCAAGCGCCGTCAAGCGGGCAAGATAATTGCCCTGATCCGCCTCTTCCTCGGCCGCGATGTGGCGCTGATTGCCGACCGCCTGCGGATCGACATGCTCCATGCGCTCCGCCGTCTCGGGCGTGGCGGCGCCATAGAGGCCCTCACCGTGGCTAAAAGCATGGCCGCCAACAAAGGGCGCACGCGCCTGCGATGGCTGGTTGAGACGCGCATCGAATAGCTGCGAGACGGCGCTGAGGCGGCTTAGCTTTTCCGCCGTCACGCCGGTCTCATAACCCATCTTCAGCGCCAAATTGGGGATCAGTGTCGCCAGATCGGCATTGCCGCAGCGCACGCCGAGGCCGTTAAAGGTGCCGTGCACCTGATGCGCGCCGGCGCGCACGGCGGCCAGGCTGCCGGCGACGCCATTGCCGCTGTCATTCAGACATTCAATGCCGATATGACTGCTCGGCAGCGCCTTGGACACCTCTTCAACAATCTCGGCGATCTCGTGCGGCAGGGTGCCGCCATTGCTGTCGCACAGCACCACCCAGCGCGCGCCGTGAATATAGGCGGTAGCGGCGCATTCGAGAGCGTAGTGGGCATCGGCCCTGAAGCCGGTGAAAAAATCGCCGCACAGGAACATCGCCTCCTCGGCCCAACCGGCAATGTGCGAGACGCTCTCGGCGATCATGTCGATATGCTCGCGCGCCTCGGCGCCAAACTGGGCCCGCGCGCGGCGCTCGGAAGCCGTGCCCGCCAGCGAGACAACCCGCGCGCCGCTTGCCCGCGCCCGCGATAAAGTTGGGTCCGTCGCAGCGCTGCCGCCGAGCGATTGCAGGCGTGACAGCGCGGTCAGGCGGGCATGGTCAAATTTGGGCGCGGCGGCAAAGAGCGTATTATCGTCTGAGCCAAGCCCCGGTTGGCCACCCTCGACATAATCGAGGCCGAGGCCGTCCAGCGCTTCGGCGATGGCCAGCTTGTCGGCGGCCGAAAAACTGCCGCCGCCCTGCTGAGAGCCGCTTCTAAGGCTGCTGTCGTAGAGATATATCCGTCTGTTCGCCATATTCCGCCCTACCCGGCGCGCCGCCAATCGGTGCTGCCATCCGGCCTATCCTCGAGGATGATGCCATTTTCGGCCAGCGCGTCACGAATATTATCCGCCGCCGCGAAATCCTTGGCCTTGCGCGCCGCCAAACGAAGGGCAATTTGCGCTTCGATCTGGCCAACATCGGATTCCGCCTCGCCGCCCTTGAACCACGCCTCCGGCTCTTTTTGCAGAATGCCGAGGAGATCGGCATTGGCAAGAAATCCGGGCAAGGATTGTTGTAATTCTTGCGCGCTCATCTTCGACAAATCGTCGGCGCGGCGCTCCAACTCGCTCAGCGCCAACGGTGTGTTGAGATCATCCAAAATCGCATTGCTGAATTTATCACCGTCCAGAGATTTGGCGACCTGCCGCGCCTCGGAAAGACCATCCGCCTTCGCCAATATGCGATAGAGCCGGTCGAGACGGGTGCGCGCTTGCTCGACACCGTCATCCGTCCAGTCGAGCGGTTTGCGGTAGTGGGTGCTGAGCATCATCAGGCGCAGCACTTCGCCCGGCGCGCCTTCGAGCGCCTGGCGGATGGTGATGAAATTGCCGAGCGATTTCGACATCTTCTCGCCATTGACCGAGAGAAAGCCGTTATGCACCCAGTGGCGGACGAAATCATGGCCGGGGCACGAGCATTCGCTCTGCGCGACCTCGTTTTCGTGATGCGGGAAGATCAGATCGGCGCCGCCGCCATGGATATCGACGGTTACGCCAAGATGCTTGCGGCTCATGGCCGAGCATTCGATATGCCAGCCCGGCCGGCCACGCCCCCACTTGCTGTCCCAGCCCGGCAGATCTTCGGCGCTTGGCTTCCACAGGACGAAATCCGCCGGATCGCGCTTATAGGGCGCCACTTCGACCCTGGCACCGGCCACCATCTCGTCGCGATCGCGGTGTGAGAGCTTGCCGTAGCCCGGATCGGACGGCACATGAAACAGCACATGGCCGTCCTTCTCATAGGCGTGTTCCGAGGCGATCAGCGCCTCGATGATCTCGACCATCTCGGCGATATGATCGGTGGCGCGCGGCTCAACATCGGGCGGCAAGGCGTTGAGCTCGGCAATATCGGCATGAAAAGCCTCGGTGGTGCGCGCCGTAATCGCCGAAATCGGCTCACCGGACTCTTTCGCCGCAGCATTAATTTTATCGTCTACATCGGTGATATTGCGCACATATTTGACACAATCGGCGCCATAGATGCTGCGCAACAGGCGGTAGAGCACGTCGAAGACGACAATTGGGCGGGCATTGCCGATATGGGCCAAATCATAGACCGTCGGGCCGCAGACATACATGCCGACGCTCAATTCATCGAGCGGCTCGAACGGTTGTTTCTTGCGTGTCTGGGTATTGTAGAGGGTAAGCGCCACCCGCTGCTCCGCTGGATTATTGTCTTTGTGCCTGCCGGCCGGTAACGGGTATCAGATTACGTAATTCGGGTCCACGCCCTCAAGGCGGCTTCAGGCGCCGCGAAAACCGTTGGTGATCGGGTAACGGCGATCCTTGCCAAGGGCGCGGCCGGTCAATTTGACGCCGGGCGGCGCCTGGCGGCGCTTATATTCAGCCAAATCGAGCATGCGCCAGATGCGCGCCGCGGTCGCTTCGTCATGGCCGCGCTTGACGATCTCGGGCAGCGGCAGCTCGTTCTCGATCAGGCATTCGAGGATGTCGTCGAGCACGTCATAGGGCGGCAGCGAGTCCTGGTCGAGTTGATCGGGGCGGAGTTCGGCCGAGGGCGGCTTGGTGATGATGATTTCCGGTATCACCCGGCCTTCTGGTCCTTTGAAGGAAGGCACCCAGTTTTGATTACGCCAATGGGCGAGCGCGAAGACGACCGTTTTATAGACATCCTTCAGCACCGAATAGCCGCCGCACATATCGCCGTAAAGAGTGGCATAGCCGACCGACATTTCCGATTTGTTGCCGGTGGTCAGCACCATATGGCCGAGCTTGTTGCTCATCGCCATCAGAATAACGCCGCGCACCCGCGCCTGAATATTTTCCTCGGTCGCATCCGCCTCGCGCCCTGCAAAGACATCGGACATCATGCCCTCAAATGCCGCGACGGCTGGCTCGATACTGATCGTATCCGTCGTCAGCCCCAATAGGTCGGCGCACTCGCCGCCATCGTCGAGCGAGGCATCTGAGGTATAGCGCGACGGCATGCGGACAGAGCGCACCTTATCCGGTCCGAGGGCATCGGTGGCGACAGCGGCGGAAAGCGCCGA
>JABIXB010000022.1 GCA_018666805.1 Rhodospirillaceae bacterium
ATACGGGCCAGCACCTCATCCAGCGCATGGGCATCGGCGAAGGAAGGCAGCATCACCGCCAGCCCGCCGGCGCCATCATTGACGGCGGTGAGGTATTTTTCGCCGACGACGTGAAACGGATGAATGCCGATCTCGCGCACACAGGCGGATAGTGCGATCAGCGGCTTGGTCGTTTGTTGCGCAGCCATTGGGCGCGGGCCCGCTCAGCGCCGGTCGCTGTTTTCGCGCGGATCGTCGAACACGAACAGCTTGGCGTCGAGGTCAATATTGGTTTCGGCGTTAAACAGGGCGACGGTCGTCACCAGCCCTTGCGCATCGATCACCTTCCATTGCTTGAGCTCCATCGGCGCTTCGCTGAAATAAAGCGTGAGGCTGCCGAGGCCCGGATCCTCGCTTTTGACCAGGGTGATGGCGATGGCGCCGGAACGGCGAAGAAAGCCGGTGACGATCAGATCGTCATTGAAACTGACATCACCCGAGCTGAGCGCGCCGAGCGGCGTGTCGAAGATTGGCCAATCGCTGACCTGGCCAAGCTCGGTATCGTGAAAATGCAGTAGCACGCCGTCACCGACGATCAGTACCGGCGTCGGCGGCAGATATTCGATGCGGAGACGCCCTGGCCGGCGCAGATAAAACACGCCCTCCGCCGTGTCGCCCTCCGAAGAGGTCTGAAAAAACGAGGCGCGGATTGAATCGACGGAGGCGAAATAAGTTTCCGCCCGTTGCACCCAGCCGGATTGTTCCGCATTGAGCTCCGCCGGCGTCGCCATTGCCTGGGCGATTTCATCCGCCGTTGGCTCTTCGGCCCGGGCGGGTGAAAATGCCAGGATAGCGCACAGCGTTAGCGCGAGAAGAAAGCCTGTGGGTGCGGGAATTTTCATGCCGGTATTATGTAGGCGCTTGCATACCCAACGCCAACATTACTTGCGGGCCCGGCCCCCGGCTACATTTGGAACGAGCCGACCTCGCCGATCAGCACTTCGCGTTTTCCCGCGTGATTGGCCTGGCTGATGACGCCCTGGGATTCCATCCGTTCGACGATGCGCGCCGCCCGGTTATAGCCGATCTGCAAATGGCGCTGAACGAAGCTGGTCGAGGCCTTGCCCTCGCGCGCCACCAGCTCGACGGCGCGGTCATAGAGCGGATCGTCGGCAGCGGCATCGCCGGTCGAGGGCAGGTCCGATTCCGGCTCTTCGGTGATCGACGCGATATAGTCGGGCCGGCCCTGGGCGCGCAGCGCGTCCGTTACCGCCTCGACCTCGGCATCGCTCACGAGCGGCCCGTGCACGCGGGTCAGCCTGCCGCCGCCTTCGAGATAGAGCATGTCGCCCTGGCCGAGCAGTTGCTCGGCGCCGGCTTCGCCGAGGATCGTGCGGCTGTCGATCTTGGAGGTGACCTGGAAGCTGATGCGAGTCGGGAAGTTGGCCTTGATGGTGCCGGTGATGACATCGACCGACGGCCGCTGCGTCGCCATGATGATGTGAATGCCGGCGGCGCGTGCCATCTGCGCCAGGCGCTGCACCGCGCCTTCGATATCCTTGCCGGCGACCAGCATCAGATCCGCCATCTCATCGACGACGACGACGATCATCGGCATCGGCGCCAAATCAAGCGGCAGATCCTCATAGATTGGCTCGCCAGTTTCGGCATCGAAATGGGTGTGTACCCGGCGGCTCAGATGTTCGCCACTACGTGCCGCCTCGGCCAGGCGCTTGTTGTAGCCGCTGATATTGCGCACGCCGAGTTTCGACATCGCCTGATAGCGGCTTTCCATTTCGCGCACGGTCCATTTGAGCGCCACCACCGCCTTTGCCGGATCGGTGACGACGGGAGTCAGCAAATGCGGAATGTCGTCATAAATCGAGAGTTCGAGCATCTTCGGGTCGATCAGGATCAGTTTGCACTGCTCCGGCGGCAGGCGGTAGATGAGCGACAGGATCATGCTGTTGATGGCGACCGATTTGCCCGAGCCGGTGGTGCCGGCGACGAGCAGATGCGGCATGCGCGCGAGATCGGCGATGACCGGCGCGCCGCTGATATCCTTGCCGAGCGCGAGCGTCAGGCTGGCGGCGGTGTTTTCATAATTCTCGCTCGCCAGCAGCTCGCGCAGAAAAACCATTTCACGGTCGCTGTTGGGCAGTTCAATGCCGATCACATTACGTCCGCGGATGGTGGCAACGCGCACCGAGATGGCGCTCATTGAGCGCGCGATATCATCAGCCAGCGCAATCACCCTTGCGGTGCGCGTGCCGGCGCGCGGAATAAATTCATAGAGCGTCACCACCGGGCCGGGGCGCACCTTGTCGATCTCGCCGTAAACGCCGAAATCCTCCAGCACCGAGAGCAGCAGTGCGGCATTTTGTTCGCGTGCGTTTTCGGCCAGCGCGGGCTTGCGGCTTTTTGCCGAGGGCGAGGATAAGAGATCGAGCGCCGGCAATTCGAATTCATGCCCTTCTTTCAGGTCGAGCGTCTGTTGGCTCTCGCGTGCCGCGCGCTTGCCGGGCTTGGTCTTGCGCGGCGTCTCCTCGGTGATCTTCTTCTTGTTCTTGCTCTTCGCCCGTTTGCGCCCGAGCAGGCTGGGCTCGCGCCGGCTTTCCGCTGCACCCTCTTCCGGTTCGCCATCGTCATAAAGCTGGGGCTCGGCACGGATGCGGTTGCGCCCTCTGAAGGGCAGCGCCGGCAAACGAAGCTTCGGCAGCGTGAAACGCGGCGCGCGCGGCTCTGTCGCTTCGCGTTTCGTCTTTTGCGGTTTTTCCGTATCCGCATCGGCGCCGGCGAATTTCGGTGTCGTCTTGCCGTGCACCCACCTTGCGCTGCGGAACAGATAAATGGCGGCCATGCGAACGACGGCCCAGGCAGCGCCGATCAGTCCGCGCCATTCGCGCCACGGCAGCCCGAGCGCGGTGCAAAAGGCGATTGCTGAGAGCGAGAAGGCAATTATTGTCAGGGTAAGCGGCCCGGCGCCCCAGCCGCTCAAGGCGGTGCCGAGCGGCGCGGCGATCACTGCCCCGCCACCGCCGCCGAAGCCGGCCTCGACCGGCCATGCGGTCGGCGCTGCCAGACTTGCGAAGCCGGTAGCGGCGAGAACAATGCTGAGCGGGCAAAGCGACACGCGCAGCCACAGGAGCCGCATGCCGCGGCACGAGATCAGCGCCCAGGACCAGGCGGCGAGAATGGCGATCAACAGGGCGGCAGCGGCGCCGACCGCCTGCAACAGCAGGTCGGCGGCATATGCGCCCGGCAGGCCGGCCAAATTGGCGACGCCGCGCGAATTGGCAGTATTGAAAGAGGGATCGCCCGGCGCATAGCTTATCAGTGCCAGGGCGAGCACGCCGGCCACGGCCAACAGCGCCAGCCCGGCCAGTTGAATCGCGCGGCGGCGGAGAAAACGGGACGCCGCTTCAGGCAGAAACGGAGCGCGCCGCACTCCTTCGCTACTCGCCGTCATACCCTTTTGCGCCCCGAAAGCGCCGTCAAAATGGGGGAATTCAAACCCGCCTCCTGCCTTTTAAAACAAGGTGTTGTGTTCTGCTGTTGCGAATTGAGCTTAACAGCCTAACAGATAAGGAGGCGGATGTGAATCAGCGAGTTGGTGCAGCTCATAAATATTTATAGCGTCGTATTCAGTCCCTTTTTGTTCCGTTTCCTCCGCTAAGCGACCGATTCGCCGTGGGCGCGGATGTCGAGGCCTTCGCGTCCGCTCTCTTCCGTAACCCTGAGGCCGATCGTCCAATCAATGGCTTTCAGGATGACAAAGGTGACCGTGCTAGTTTTTGAGACGGGGAATAGTTGTTATAATACAGTAGGTTATGATTCTCACGCGAATCGGCGCAAATCCAATATGCACAAAATATAGGCGGTATAATTCTTACGCCTAAAAATTAGGCTGATAAAATGGGCTCCAAGGCGCTGCCCATGCGCAGCAGACGCTCTTCCCAGCCAGAAGGCGCCACCAGCATCAGGCCGACGGGAATGCCGTTATCGTCCTTGCCGCATGGCAGGGTGAGGGCGGTGCAATCGAGAAAATTGCCGAGCCTGGTATTGCGCAGCGTCATCACGTTGGCCGCTTTCCACGCCTCTATATCGTTTTCAAGCTCGGCAATGGCGGGCGGGCTGATGGCGATTGTCGGCATGGCGAGCACGCCGACTTCGCGGATGCGCGCATGCAGTGCCGGAGAGAGCTTACCGAGGCCTTGTCTTGCCTCCTCGACCGTACTGGCCGGCATCTTGCCGCCGAGCCGGATGCGCTCCAGGATCGGCGCATAGACCAGATTCGGCCGGGCTTCGATATATTCATGCCAAAGGGCATGGCATTCGGCGGCATGAAACGGGCCAAAATGGCTGATCAACTCTTCGACTGCGTCAAATTCCGGAATCTCGGCCTCGCGCGTGGTCACGCCAGCCGCCTCGAGGCGCGCCATGGCGCCGCGCGCCGCGCGCTCAATGCCCGGGTCCAAATCCTGCCATACCAAATTTTCCGGCAGCGCCAGATGGATGCGCGCCGGGTCCGCACCGCTCAAATCCGGCGCATGCGAGTTGCCGGCGCCGTAGCGTCCCATCAGCGCGGTATAAAGCGCGGCGGCATCGGCGACATCGCGGGTGAGCGGGCCGACCGTGTCCATGCTGGTCGAGAGGCCGAGCACGCCTTCGAGCGGCAAGAGGCCGAAGCTGGTCTTCAGTCCGGTCAGGCCATTCCACGCCGACGGCACGCGTACCGAGCCGCCGGTATCCGAGCCGATGGCGGCGGCGGCGAGGCCGCGCGCCACCGATACCGCGCCGCCCGAGGTCGAGCCGCCGGGGAGGCGCGCGACCTTGTCGTCAAACGGGTTTGCCGGGGTGCCGTAATTGGGATTGATGCCGAGAATGGAAAAAGCGAATTCGGTCTGGTTGGTTTTGCCGAGGCAGACCAGGCCGGCCTTGGTTGCCCGCGCCACCACCGTGGCGTCGCTCTCGGCGACGCGCTCCTGCAGTACCTTGGCGCCGTGGCTGGTGACATCGCCCTTGGTATCGTAGAGGTCCTTCCACGAGATCGGCACGCCATCGAGCGGGCTGAGACGGAGGCCCTGGCGCGCCCGTTCGGCTGCCGCCGCCGCCTCGGCGCGGGCGCGCTGCGGCGTGGTGCGGAGATATATATCGTGTTTGGTATCGATGCGCGCGATACGCTCGAGAAGATAGTCGCACAGTTCGCCGGCATCGATTTCGCCCGCGCCGATGCCCTCGCCGAGCGCCAGTGCGCTCATTTCATGCCATTCAACCGTCATATCTCTTATGGCTCTCCGCTCTCTGCGTTATGCTGCTGTCTATGAAGTTGACAACAAGTTTAGGCATATGACGGCGGACGGGCAAATTAGCGCCGATTTGGCAATTGCCGGTGGCGGCCTGGTGGGTCTCAGCCTCGGTGTGGCGCTGGCGCGTGCCGGGCTCGATGTCGTGGTGATGGATGGCGAAGACCCGGCGCGTATGCGTGACGCCGCCTTCGATGGCCGGGTGTGTTCCATCGCCTATGGCTCGAAGCGCGTGCTCGACGGCATCGGTGTGTGGGACTTGATGGCGCCCGAGGCCGAGCCGATTCTGGAAATCCGCGTGACCGATCAAAACGCGCCGCTCTTTCTCCATTACGATCACCGCGAGGTCGGCGATCATCCGCTCGGCTGGATCGTCGAGAACCGCGTCACCCGCATCGCGCTTTTGGAGGCGGCAGCGGCGTGCCCGACTTTGCACCATCTGGCGCCGGTCTCGGTGCTCGACTTCACGCCCGAGGGTGAGCGTATCAGTGCCGGGCTCGCCGATGGCCGGCGCGTCTCGGCCCGCCTCGCCGTTGCCGCCGACGGCCGGCGCTCGCGTCTGCGCCAGGCGGCCGGAATCAACACGCTCGAATGGTCCTACGATCAGGCCGGTATCGTTTGCACAGTGCGCCACGAACGGCCGCATCGGGGCATCGCCCAGGAGCGTTTTCTCGCCGCCGGCCCGTTCGCCATCCTGCCGATGACGGAAAACCGCGCCTCGATTGTCTGGACCGAGCAAACCAGCGATGCGGCGCATTTGATGGCGATGGCGGATGACGCGTTCCTGGCCGAGCTGGAAGCGCGCTTCGGCGATTATCTGGGAGCGCTCGAGGTTGCCGGCCCGCGCTTCAGCTATCCGCTCGCGCTCACTCATTCGAACCGTTACGCCGGGGAACGATTGGCGCTCGCCGGCGATGCGGCGCACGCCATTCATCCGCTCGCCGGTCAGGGCTTTAATCTCGGCGTGCGCGATGTGGCGGTGTTGGCCGAGCTGATCGTCGACCGCGCCCGTCTCGGCCTCGATATCGGCGCGCCCGATCTGCTGGCCCATTACGAGCGCTGGCGGCGCTTCGATACGATGTCGCTGATCGCCGTCACCGATGGCCTCAACCGCCTCTTCTCCAACGACATCGCGCCGCTGCGTGTGGCGCGCGATCTTGGTTTGGCTGCGGTCAACCGCACGCCGCGCCTAAAACGCCTCTTCATGCGCCACGCCATGGGCTCCGTCGGCGAGCTGCCGCGCCTGGCGCGCGGTGAGCCGCTTTAGGTCTGGGTGGTGACGATGGGCGAGAGCGAATCTAAACAGCATTGGCAGAAAGCCCATACCCGGCGCGCCGGCGAGGCGCTGAGCTGGTATCAGCAGCGGCCGTCCGTCTCGCTCGCCATGATCGAAGCGACCGGCCTCGGCCAAGCGGCGGCGATTATCGATGTCGGCGGCGGTGCGTCCACTCTGGTCGATCATCTGATCGCCGCCGGATACAGCGACATAACCGTGCTCGATATCGCCGCTTCGGCCATCGACGTGGCGCGGCAACGTCTCGCTGCGAAGGCCGAGAATGTTGCCTGGCTTAGCGCAGACGCAACCGAATGGGCGCCGGCGCGGCGCTACGATATTTGGCATGACCGCGCGGTGTTTCATTTTCTAACCGAGGTGGCGCAGCGGCGCGCCTATGTCGAGCGCCTCGAAGCCGCTCTGGCCGAAGGCGGCCAAGCCATTTTTGCCACTTTCGCGCTGGATGGCCCGGAGCGCTGCAGTGGCTTGCCGGTGCAGCGCTATGACGGCGCGAGCCTGGCGCGGGAATTGGGCGCGGCGTTCACGCTCGTCGAATCGCGCCGTGAAACTCATGCGACGCCGGGCGGTATGGCGCAGAAATTTCACTATAGCCGCTTTGCCCGGCGCTGATGGAACGGCTATAAATTGGCCAGGGAACATAAGGAGTAGTGTTATGAGTGAGAAAGCGACATTTGGCGCCGGGTGCTTTTGGAAGCCCGAGCATGTCTTTCGCCAGGTTGATGGCGTGGTTTCGACTTCGGTTGGCTATATGGGCGGCGATAGCGCCAACCCGACCTATGAGCAGGTCTGCACCGGACGCACCGGCCATGTCGAAGTGGTGCAGGTCGAATATGATCCGGCGCGTATCAGCTATGATGAGCTGCTCGATATTTTTTGGCAAAGCCATGATCCGACGCAGCTCAACCGCCAGGGGCCGGATGTCGGCACGCAGTACCGTTCGGCGGTGTTCACGCACGGCGCCGAACAGCAAGCGGCGGCCGCCGCGGCGCGCGATAAGCTCGCCAGTGCAGGTAATGTGGCGACGGAAGTAACGAGCGCGGGCGACTATTGGCCGGCTGAGGATTATCACCAGCAATATGTCGAGAAAAGCCAGCGCCACCGTTTCGGCATCAGGTAGGTAAGCATGGACACATCACTAAACGGCAAGCGGGCACTCATCACCGGTGCCGGCGACGGGATCGGCCGCGAAATCGCCGTCGCCATGGCGCGCGAGGGCGCCACGGTTGCGGTACACGGGCGCAGCCTGGTGCGCATTGAATCCACCCTGGCGGCGATCAAAGCCGAGGGCGGCACAGCTATTCCCGCACTTGCCGATTTGGCTGATGAAGATGCGATTGCCACCATGTGCGAAGACGCGCTCAGTTCGCTCGGCGGGCTCGATGTTCTCGTTAACAATGCCGGTATCTACGCCATCGACGATACACCGACGATGACGCCGGAAACCTGGAAGTCGATTCTCAACATTAATCTGACGGCACCCTTTCTCGTGACCCGCGCCGTCTATTCGGCGCTGATTGATTCCGGCAGCGATGCCTCGGTGATTTTTATTTCCTCGATTGCGGCGGACGCGCACACCAATGGTTGGGGCGCTTACGCGGCATCGAAAAATGGCCTCAATGCATATATGCATTGCCTTGCCGATGAGCTCGGGGCGCACGGCGCGCGGGTCAATTGCATTGCGCCGGGCTGGGTCGAAACCAAAATGGCGCAGGAGGCGCACAAGGACATGGCCGCCGCCGCCGGCGTCGATTATGACGAAGCCTATAATCTCAACATGCGCGGCAACATGTTGAGCGCTTTGCTAACGCCTGATTCGATTTCCGATATGGCGGTCTTTCTGGCGAGCGAACGCGGCCGCTTCATCACCGCGCAAACGCTGACCGTCTGCGGCGGCAATTTGCCCGGCAGCCAGATCGACGACTCTGGTGATGATTAGAATAATTTAGAGAGACCGGTATGGCCGTAACCATTGCGCATAAATCCATCACAATTTCCGGCGGCGTGACGCTGCGCTATCAGGAAGCCGGTGCCGGCAAGCCGTTGGTGATGCTGCCCGGTTGGTCGCAAAGCGCAGCGGAGTTTAAATATCAAATTGCTAAATTCGTCGAACACCGGCGCGTGATCGCTCTCGATCAACGCGGCCACGGCGAATCGGACAAGCCCGCGGGCGGCTATCGCATCGCCCGCCTGGCCGCCGATTTACGCGAAGTATTGATAGCGCTCGATCTCAGTGACGTCGATTTGCTCGGCCACTCCATGGGCTGCTCGGTCAGTTGGAGTTATCTCGATCTGTTTGGCCCGGAGCGTCTGTCGCGCCTGATCCTGGTCGATGAGGCGGCGGTGGTGACCGGCAATCCAAGCTGGCCCGAGAGTGAGCGGGAAGCACTCGATTGCCTCTTTGCCGATCCCGTGGCGCTCGCCGCGCAATACCAAAATGTGCTTGGCGCGACGGACGCGGAAGCGGTTGCCGACCTGTTGGCCGGCATGTTTACGCCAGGCGTGGCGCGTGAAGATCTCGTCTGGATCGGCGGCGAAAATCTCAAAATGCCGCGCCAGCATGCAGCGGATCTCGTCTACCACCACGCCCTCATCGATTGGCGCGACCTGATCCCCACCATCCGCCTGCCGACACTGGTGGTCGGCGGCGACGTCAGCATCTTCTCCGCCCGTTCGCAGCACTGGCTCGCCGAGCAAATCCCCGGCGCTGAATGCGTTATCTTCGGCGCTGACGAAGGCGGCTCGCACTTTATGTTTTATGAGAACCCGGAAAAGTTCAACGCAGTAGTTGAAGGATTTCTCGGCTGATCCTTGGTCAAGGCTCGCGGCTGAGGTCTTTTTCTTCCAGGGCTCTTAGATACTCGGCCCAGATTTCCTTTTGCCCGTCGCCGAGGTAGCGCAGATAGGGCCAGGAAAAGATGCCGGTGTCGTGCAGATCGTCGAAGCGGATTCTGACGGCGTAATTGCCGACCGGCTCAACCTCGAGGATGCCGACTTCGCGCCGGCCGGCGACGATGGTTTTGCCCTCGCCGTGTCCCATCACTTCGGCGGAAGGGCTTTCGACGCGTAAATATTCGGCGGGAAAATGAAAACAGGCGCCATCGTCGAAATCGACTTCAAGCGCTTTCTCGG
>JABIXB010000193.1 GCA_018666805.1 Rhodospirillaceae bacterium
CAGGCCAACCGCGAGGCCGCCCAGAACCGGAATCAAAACGATTTGCCACCACGGCAGATGCGCCACCGCGGCAACCAAAGGCCCGCCATCGGTAAAAAAGCCGAGGCTTTGAATGAGGTGGATAAGCTCGCGGAATCCGATGCTGCCATAGGCGGCGGCAACGCCAATCAGCAGCGCCAGGAGGGAAAGAACAAGTTGTTCGCTGCGCGCCAGACGCAGCAGCCGTTGCATGAGAGGTTGCGTTGGGTGTTGCTCAGCCACGATTGTGTTTGCCAGCCGCTAGTTACATTGCCCGATCGAGCCTTCCGGACATATGGTCTGGCCGTCGATCCAGGTCGCGCCGCTGAGATCCGCCTTGAGAAAATCCGTACCGCCAAGGGTCGCGCCGCTGAAGTCGGCGCCCCGCAAATCCGCACGGAAAAAACGCGCGCGGCGCAAATCGGCCTCGCGGAACGAGGCGCCGTTGAGCGCGGCGGTGGTGAAATCCGCACCGATCAGGCGCGCTTTGTCGAAGCGCGCCTGATTGAGTATGGCGCTGACGAACTTGGCGCGCCGGCCATCGATGGCGGTAAAATTCGCAGCGGTGAAATCACTGCGGGCGAAAAACGCGCCACGCAAATTGGCGCCCGTTAAATTGGCCTCCTGAAAATGCCGCTTGTCGAGATAACAGCGCTGCCAATCGACGCCGGGCGCCGGCGTATCGGTGCAGGCCGCAAATGCCGGCGACGACAACAGGAGAGCCGTCAACATGACGGAAAGCAGCGCCGGCAAGCGTAATTTTTTCTGTAAAATCAACATGCTCCTATAGATGTACAGTGCATGGCAGGGCCGGAAAAGCCCAAATTGCGCCGGCAGTAAACACCCTCGGGATTTATGCCGGGCTATTTGCCGAGACCAAACGGCCGCACCAGCGCTTCGGGGCGCGGCAAATTTGCATGCGCCGCCATGATCTGTTCCAGCATTGCCAGCGTCTTTTCGGGCATCGGCTCGGAGCGCCTGGCGCCAAGATCGACATGCACCAGCACCCATTCGCTGAGCGCCGAGAGCCAGCCCTCCTCGCCATGCGTCAGGGCCAGGCAGACATGGATGCGCTTTTTGTCATAGCCGATCAACTGGGCGGTCACGCTGAGCGGCGCGCCGACCACCAGTTCGCGCACATAGATGATGCGGGTATCGAGGGCAAAGGTCGATCTGTTGGTCGCCTTCATATAATTCTCGTCGACACCGATTTTTTCGGCGAAACCCTCCATGGCATGATCGGCGGCCATCAGATAATAGGCCACATTCATATGGCCGTTATAATCGATCCAATCGGGATGGACGGTCTCGCGGTGCACCGTCATCGGTGCGTCGATGTTCATATTCACTACCTTTGTTGGTCTTGCAGGCGGCTCATCCGCCGGTGCGCTTGCGCGCGCTGACGATTCTGAGCACGTTTAATTTGGTCAGCCAGGCGAGGGTGCGGTGCACCAGGCCTTGGCTCTCTGGCGGGCTCGCCGCAAGCACGGCGTTGATATCGCATTCGCCCATTTCGTCGAGCCTCTCCAACAGCTTGTCGGTCTCGTCATCGGAGAGGAACATATAGGATGCGAACGACACCATCGGATCCTTGCGAATCGTCTTGAACCAGTTTTGCGCCGCACCTGGATTGAGCGCGATGCGCGCCTTGCCGTCGAGATAGGCTGTGGGATAGCCGGCAAACAAAGCAAAGGGATCGTTCCTGAGCGGATTGGCCGGGCTGTTTTCAGCGCGATCGGCAACAATCGCCGCCGAACGCCGGCGCGCGCTGAGCGAATCCCAAAGCGCCTGATAGGCCGCCACCACCACCTGCCAATCGAATTTTTCAGTCGCATGCCTCTGCCCCGCCGCGCCCATTTTGCGGCGCAGCTCATCGTCTTCGATCAGGCGCAAATAGGCGCGCGCACAGGCGCCGGCATCGATGCTGGTACAGAGGCTGGCATGGCCGAGATAGCGGTCATAGCTATCCAGCCCGGCGGCATGGCGGAAGGCGAACTCACCGCCCATGCCGGGTGGCAGCGACACGGTGGGAACGGCAATGCCGGTTTCGCCGTCGACGATCGTATCGCGGTAGCCATTCCAATCGCTCACCACCACCGGCAAGCCGGTCGCCATCGCCTCGAGCGGCGTGAGACCAAAGGATTCCTGAATATTGTCCGACAGCGAAGTGAATATATCGGCGGCATACCACAGCGATTCGCGGACATGACCGTCGCGGCCGTCGAGGAAATGGGCGTTGACCGAGGGGCAGATCGAGCGCGCGCTTGCCTTGAAGGCTTTTTCGATCGAATCGTTGGCAAACCAGCCGGCCTGAATGAGATGTATCTTGCGCTTGCTCTCGCGCGCCGCATTTTCCAGGCCGAGATACATCGGCAGCGGATGCGCCTTGGCGTGGTAGCTGAGCCGGCCCATAAAGAGGAGCACGATATCCTCATCTCCGATTTCAAGACGCTCGCGCCATTCCTTGCGCCAGGCGTCCGCCTTGCCCTCGGCGCGCAAGGTGGCGCAATCGATGCCGAGCGGAATGATCGGTAGCTGAACCGGCGCGTTGGCGATGCCGCGCGTCCGCTCGGCGAGATAATCCGCCCAATCGCCGAGCACCTGGCGATAAGTCTCGCGCACCGCCTCGGAGGTACAGATCACCGCGTCCCACGATTGATAGGGCGCCACCATCAGATCGCCGATGCTGTCCATGATGCCCTCGGAAGCGGTGGTGTGGGTCACACCACAGATAGAGTAGCCGCGCACATCAAAATGACGGCGCTGCCAGGCCAGATCCGCCGTGTTCGGCCCCGGCACAAACAGGCAGCCGGCCTTGGCCAGTTCGTTCGGTTGATGATGCGGTATCCACTCGGCCGATTGCGCCGCCCGCTCTCCGCCGGTGAGGCGGGTCAGACGCTCGCGGAAATTGCTGAACATGGCTTCGGATTTTGTGTAGCAATAGAGCTGTGATACGCCGCCATGCTCGGCATAGGCTTTGAGGAAGGCCTCGCCGGCGGCCTGGCGGCCCATCAGCTTGCTGCCCGAGGTATCGAAACCCTCGGGATGATAAAATATGGCGGCAGTGGCCCGCATGCTGGCGTCACCCTTATGGCGCTTAAGATTGCGCGTAGGTGCGGATCATAGCGTCGGGGGAGAGGCCATCAAGCTATTTGCGGAATGGCTCTCGCGGGCGCGGCGGCGTGGCGCGCGGCCGGTCCGGGTCTGCAGCCCGCGGATTCCGGCTAATTCGCCTGTATCGCCCCTTCCAGGAGGACGGTATTTATCTTAATGCGGCAGCGTAATTAGCCGCGATAGAGAGACAAATTAGTGCGTCGTTGCCTGGTTCTCGATCCGTGCGGCGCGCTGATCGGTGACTTGTGCAGACCTACCGCCATCGCCTTTGAGCTCATCGACGCAGGACTGCAGCACTTTGATCTCGCGCACATCATCGCGGTCAAAAGGAATAATCTGGCTCAGCTTGTTTTCGGCCAAATCAATGAGAGTTTCGATGGAACGTTGTGAGAGCATTTTCTGGGACCTCCTGTTTGCCACGCCGGTTAAGGTTAACAATGGCATTTTGGAGGCGCGGGATTTAAGAACGAGTTAACAGCGCGCACATTGTTTCGATCTCGCGAAAATGTGATTAACTGCGTGACGGAATCGTCACAGTTCGGCACATATCCGACTCCTCAAACCGCATCAATTGCGACCGGCCTAAGTCAATTTATGGCGTTGTTCGATTGGGCAAACGCGCCTTATTTATTTTGGTTTAGGGCGATGGCTCGCGGCAAATGGATCAATATGGTTAGGCTCGTTGGATCCGCCATTACCGCG
This sequence comes from Rhodospirillaceae bacterium, assembly GCA_018666805.1. Lineage (GTDB taxonomy): Bacteria > Pseudomonadota > Alphaproteobacteria > UBA828 > UBA828 > PTKB01. The sequence continues at coordinate 3,835 of JABIXB010000193.1, forward strand.
CCGTTTTATTTCCCACCATTCGTGCCGAGGCGTTCCGCAACAACGCGCTCAATGGTGCTCTTGAGATCGGGCTGCGATTCCATCAGGGTGCGGAACTCGCGTGCACTCAGGTGCAACATCTGGCAATAGCTGAGCGCCGTCACATCGGCGTTGCGCGGCGCATCGCGCACCAGGGCAATCTCGCCAAAGAAATCGCCGCTGCCGAGGCGGATCGGCGTCTCGCCGATATCGACCTCCAAAGCGCCGGTGGAGACGAAATACATGGCATCGCCGGCTTCGCCTTTCTTCACCACTTTTTCGCCGGGCAAAACCAGGCGCGGGCGAAGCAGTGCTGCGATCTGGCGGATGCGGGCGCGATCGAGATCAGCGAAGAACGGTACCTTGGCGACCATAATCTCCGGCTGCAGGCCAAGATCGAGCTCGGGCATGGCTTCGAAGTCGCGCGCCCGCCAATCAAGCTCCTGAACCAGATTGTTATAGACCTCCGGGCTGATCAATTGCTCGGCCAGCATGCGGCGGTAATCCAAATCCTCAAGGCGGACGGCGACGCGCCCGAGATGGCTCCGTTGCACGGCGTCGAAATAGTCCGGATATTGCAGTTTGAGCGCGTCCAGCGCCTGATCGGTGGCGGCGGCGCGGGCGCGTAATATTTCTTCCAGGCGCTCTGCCGCCGCGCCGCCGAGCAGGCCTTCCATGCTCTTGGTGATGACAGAGAGCAACTGGCGGAGCGCGCTTTGGTTGGCGATCAAGACCTCAAATCGCCCGGCGAGCTGGCCTTGCAGGGCCCCGGTCAAGCCGAATTTGCGCTGCAGATACATGGCCGTGCGGAAACCGAGATCAAATCCGAGCTTTTGTGTCGCCGCCTCTTCATAGCCGC
>JABIXB010000194.1 GCA_018666805.1 Rhodospirillaceae bacterium
CCGACGAAGAGAAAACACCAACCCACTCCAAGCGCCATGCCGCCGATCCAGAAATGGGTCAAATTAAGCCCGCCTAAATTGATCGCGACGCAGACCACAATCAACACCGCGCCGGCGCTATGCATGGCTAGCGGTGTGGAGGCCATCAGCAAAGACATCAGCATATAGCCGACCATGCCGCCCAATGCGGCGACGATGAATATCGGCTGGCGCAGAATACGGTGCATCGGCCGCCCGCCGCTCTGGCGCTCTTCTTCACTGGGGCGTGGAATATTGACAAAACGCAAGGTTACCAAGCTGGCGATATAGAGGATGGCGATCATCAGATAAACGCCGGCAAAGACATCGCCCGGCAACAGATCCTTGGAATAATTAGCCAGCAGCGGGCCGACGGAAGCGATCACGCCGCCGGCCATAACCAGCGAGATGGCGCGGCTCTTGAACGCATCCTCCGCCGTATCGGCAGCAGCGAATCGGTAATATTGGCCGAAGCCGTTAAAAGCGCCGACGAAAAAGCAAGCGACACAAAAAAGGATAAAATCCGCTTCGCGGATCGCCACTATCGCCAACCCAGCGCCGACCAAGCCGATAAAGAGGCCAATCGTAAAGCCATCGCGCCGGCCAATGCGCTTCATCAAAAACGAAGCCGGCACCGTCACCGCCATCACGGCAATAAATTGCATCGCAAGCGGCAGTGTGGCGAGCGCCTTATCGGCCGAGAGCTGATATCCGATTAACGCGGCCGAGGTGACGATCGCCGAGGTCGAGGTCATGAAAAAGGCTTGGCAAAGCGCCAATAAAAGAACGTTGCGCCGGCGCGATGCGCGCGGCATCGCGTCAGCGTTTGCGGCTGAATGCACGCTCAAATTCCGGGCGCGCTGTTATGCGGCCTTGCCGGCGATTGTCGGTGTCGGAACGAGGGGCGCGAGGGTGTAATCCGCCGCCGCCAGACCGTCGCAAATGGTGCGCGCCAGGTCGACCGCATTCGGGCCGTCACCGTGCAGACAGATACTGCGCGCCGTCATCGCGACCGGCTTGTCATTGACGCTCAGCACTTCGCCGCTCTCAAGAAAGCGGGCAAGGCGCAGTTTGGTATCGGCGAGATCGGCGCCTTCATTGGCGCGCTTGAGAATAAGCCCGCCAACATCGTCATAGGAAAGGTCGAAATAAAGCTCGGGCACCACATCGATGCCCATATCGGCGGCAATGCGCGTCACCGCATGATTTTCCACCGGCGCCGGGTAATAAATCATCGGCTCGGGGCAAATTTCGATCACCGCGCGGGCAAACGCCTCGCCGAGCGCCTCGCTGGCGCTCAACATCGAGTAAAGCGCGCCATGCGGCTTCACATGGTGCAGTTCCATATCATGCGCCTTGAGGACGGAGCTGAGCGCGCCGGTTTGGTAGAGCGTGTCGGCATAGACCTCTTCGGGCGACAACGCCATGGTGCGGCGGCCGAAGCCGAGCAAATCCGCCAACCCGGGATGGGCGCCAACCGCCACCCCATGTTGCTTGGCGAGACGCACGGTTTTCACCATCGTCATGGGATCGCCGGCATGAAAGCCGCACGCCATATTTGCGGTGGTGATGTGGGGCATCAATGCCTCATCCGCGCCCATATTCCAGTTACCGAAACTCTCGCCGCAATCAATATTGATGTCGAATGTCCGCGCCATGGCGAATTCTCCCTGTAAATGGGTTTTTTGGCTGGTTTCGCGATTTGGCCGACCAAGTGCCGAGAGGCCTAGAAATACAGCTTATTTCAGGCTTCCGAAACGCCCGCAATGAATTATTTTTGCTTTATTTGCAAAATATTCGATTCATCTGCTGATATTTTTCTCAAGAGTCTGTATATAACCAGTCCGGCTCGCGTTAGAGCGTTCGGGCCGGGCGAGCCACCCTCACACGATCAAATAAGAGAAGACATATGCCCCCGTCCTACCACAGGAAGCCCAAGCCATCTCGCGAATACCAAAACAAAAAGCGTAACTGCTTGAAATGCGGTGAAAAATTCACCAGCGAATGGACCGGCGAGCGGATTTGTCCGAAGTGCAAGCAGACCACCGAATGGCGCTCTGGCGCCGGTATCTCGGCGGCCTGAAGGTAGCTATCTGGGCGCGCGGCTGATCGGCAGTTGCGGCTCAATCGGATATTCGAGCAATTTGATGCTTTCGGCTTTCACTTTTTCGTGCGAGCCGGACGATGCATGACACGGTCAGATCCGGATTACAGAAGATTTGTAGTACACAGCAAAAGCGCGGCCGCTAGCCGGTGTCCGCGTTAAGCCGTCTGCCGTCCAACGCCCAGGCCGCTTTATGGATGAGCGGAACTGTACTTTCCTTTGCATTAATGGGGGTTTGCGGGCGAGAACTAAGTTCTGATTTTAATACATTTCAGACCCTTTTCTGGCGCTCGCTGGTGGGTGGCATTGCCATCCTGCCGATGCTTTTCCATCAGGGTTGGAGCCACACCCGGACCGCCCGACCGGCGGCGCAAATCATCCGCAATCTGTTCAATTTCGCCGGCCAATATGGCTGGTTTTACGCCATCGGCGTAATCTCCCTGGCGGAAGTCTTCGCGCTCGAGTTCACCACTCCGATTTGGACAGCGCTGCTCGCCTTTCTCTTTCTCAAGGAACGCCTGACACCGCCGCGCATTGCCGCCATCGCAATTGGCTTTGCCGGCATCTTGTTGATCACCCGGCCAGGCGCCGAGGCAATTCACCCGGCCGGCCTCGCAGTGCTTGGCGCTGCCGTGGCTTACGCCGTCTCCTACATCATGGTGAAAAGCCTGACAGCGACGGATTCGCCGCTCACCATCCTGGTCTATATGACTCTGGTGCACGTGCCGATCGCATTTGCTTTCTCGATCGATGGCTGGGTGTGGCCGAGCGGTGAAAGCTGGATTTGGATCGTTATTGTCGGGCTGAGCGGCCTCAGCGCCCATTATTGTATGGCGCGCGCCTTCCAAATGGCTGAGGCAACGCTCGTGGTGCCGCTCGACTTCATGCGCCTGCCGTTGATCGCAGTGGTCGGCTTTCTCGTCTATGACGAAGCGCTCAACCCTTGGGTTTTGGGCGGCGCGGGGCTGGTTTTCGCCGCCAATTTTCTCAACATCCGCTTCGCCAAATAAAGCTAGGCTGCCGCATCGAGGGCCTGTTGGATGGCCGCGAGCGGTGCATTAAGGCCCGCTGCGGTCGCTTCTGTGCGCAGGCGCTCAAGTTCACGCAGATTGGCATCGCTACGCTCGCCGCGGCCGGACGCCGCCAGGGCGCGGCCACGCGCGCATAGAAATTCGGACCAGGGCAACGGCTCGTCAGCCGAATAGGCCGCAAGCGCCGCCGCATAACGCTCAACTTCTGGCCAATTTCTATAATGAAGAGAAACCTCTATGGCATTGCGATAGAAGGCATAATAGTTGTGCCCAACACAGCCCTCGGTCAACAGTTCCTCGCCCCCCGCGAGCGCTTCCAGCGCTGTCTCGCGATCCTCACAGACCAGGGCCAAAGTACTGAGCACCCAGGGCGCAAGGAAACTTGCGCCGGTCTGGCGCGCCAAATCGAGCGCCTCGCGCATCAATTTCACGCTTTCATCGGCGCCTTCTCCCCGGGCAAAGCGAATGCGCGCGATATAGATTAGGAGAAACGGTTTAAAACGGCTGGCGCCGAGCGAATCTGCCAGCTCGAGGCCGCGCTCAATATGTTGGCGGGCGGCGGCGGCATCGCCGCTCTCCACCAAAACGCGCCCGGCGGTCAGGCGGGCCACCATTTCGGCGCGCTGGTGGCCGACACGTTGCGCGGAATCAATCGCCTCGAGAGCGTCCTCAAGCGCGCCGGCAACCTCATTCAAATAAAACCGCCCCCAGGCCGCCATATATTGATTGCCGACAGCGATACGGCCTAAGCCCTGCTGGCGGCAGAGATCCAAACAGCGGCGGAAATAACTCAACGACGAGATCATACGCCCACGCGAGTAATAGGCGTCACCGAGACCGCTCAGGGCACGCGCTTCATCTTCCGGTGAAGCGGCGATCTGCGCCTGGGCGAGAGCCAGCTCATGCTCTTTCAGACAGCCATCGATTTTACCCAGAGGAAAATACAAATTGCCGCGATAATAATGTACCTGAGAAAGCTCAAGGTGCAGGCTCTCAGCTTCGGCAATCGCCTGCGCCTGATCCAGTGCATCGAAGGCGTCATCAAATTCATCGGTAACGCGCATGCCGGCGGCGAGACCGATCAGCGCACGGCAGCGCGCCGGCGCATTCTCGGCGACATCCAGGGCAGCGCGGTAGATGGCGGTGGAATCGGCGGCGTGGCCGGTCTCGCGCGTGCATTCGCCTTTTAGCATCAGCAGGCGGTGGCTATCATCGGGCGCCGGCGCCAGTTCGAGACCGTGCTCGAGCAATTCCAAGGCGCTGTCGAAACGGAACAGCTGGCTTTCCGCGCGCGCCGCCTCGAGGTAGGCGGTCGCCGCGCGATCGTCTCCCGCGCGGCCGAGATGCTCGGCGTGCAGCAGAAGATCGCGCTCGGAAAACCATTCAGCGGCGGCAACGTGCAGCTCGTTGCGGTGCGAATGCAGGAGAGACGCATAAACACTTTCCCAAATTAACGCATGGGCGAAGAGGAAATTCTCACCGCTGGCGCGCACGAGATGGTTTTTCATCAATGCGGCACAATCATAATCCGGTTCCTGGAGCAAGTGGCGCAGCACCTCGAGCGAAAATAACTGGCCGAGGACGGCAGCAGCCTGGAGAGCACGCTTATCCTCCGGCAAAAGCAGGTCAACACGCGCCAGAACGATACTTTGCACCGAACCCGGAACATCTTCCTGGTCCTGGCCGATAGCGCTCCTCAGGAGTTGGTCGAGAAACAAAGGATTACCCTCGGCGCGGGCCACGCACTCCTGCGCGAAAACCTTGGTGATATCGACAAATTCCTCGGCGATCTGCAGGGCTTCATCGGCGCGGAGCGGCATCAGATCAATCGTCGTAAAGGGCGATGCTCCGGCGCGATATCGCCAATCTGAATCGAGCGGGTCGCCCTCAATGCGCGAGCTCATCAACAGAATAATGGGTTGCTCGCCAGCCAGGCGCGCCAATCGCGCGAATTGCTCAACCGTCCGGGCATCGGCCCAATGCAGATCCTCGACGATCAGCAGGAGCGGCCGCTTGCGAGCAGCGGCGGTAAAGAGGGCAGCGATGCATTCGAGCTTGCGCAAGGTGCGGTTTTCATTGTCCATGGCGTCATAGACCGCGCGCATTTCAGCGCTCTGGGGGATGTCCATGAGGTCATATAGGAATATGCGCTGATCGGCTTCGGCCAAGTCATCCGTGATCGCCCGCTCGACCGCCGCAACGCGCGCTTCGCCCCCGGCCTCCGCCGATAGGCCCAATAATTCACGCACCAGGTCACCGATCGGCGTGCGCCCCTTACCAACGCCAAAATCGAGAATCAAACCGCGATAGCTGCTCAGACCGGCGGCCTCGGCCAAGCTGGAGAATTTCTCCACCAGGCGGCTCTTGCCGATGCCGCCTTCGCCGCGCACATAGACAACCTGCCCGACCGCGCTTTCCGCCAAGGAATCGAGAACGCTTTGGAATTGGCGAAGCTCGGCCCGGCGGCCGACAAAAACCGATGTGTCAAACCCGCCGCCGCCGCCCAGGCCAACGACGCGCCACAAATGCACCGTTTGCGCCAAGCCGCGCACCTCGGCCTCGCCCAAATCCTCAAGCTCGGCGCCGTGCGGCAAAGCATTGCGCACCGCCGGCGAAATCAAGGTTTCGCCTTCGCCGGCCCGCGCCATCAGGCGCGCCGCCAAATTCACCGAATCGCCGAGTACCGTATATTCGCTGTGGCTACGGCTGCCCAGGCCGCTCGCCATCACCTGGCCGCTGGCAATACCGACATGAACCTGAAGCACCAGCTTCATCTCGGCGCTCAGGCCGGCCATGGCATCATGAATGGCGAGCGCAGCACCAACCGCGCGCTCGGGATCATTGCCGTGGGCAATGGGCGCGCCGAACAAGGCCATGACGGAATCGCCCATATGTTTGTCGATGGTACCGCCAAATGAATCGACAATGCCGTCCACAACCTCGAAAAAGCGGCTGAGGATGCGGTGTGTCTCTTCCGGGTCGCGCTCGCTGCTGAGCTTGGTGAAACCGGCAAGGTCGGCAAACAGGATGGTTACCTGGCGGCGCTCCCCTTGCGCCGAGTTACCCGGCCCGGGCGGGGCAACAGGCTGCGCCTTTGTTGGCGCCGCAATATTCAGAGCAGCGCCGCAACCGCCGCAATATTCATCGCCGGGCTCGTTGGCAAAGCCACACGTGGCACAGACAATTTCGAGCGGCGCGCCGCATTTGGCGCAGAAGCGCCGGCCGGCCTTGTTGTCCGCCCCGCATTTACCACACTCCATTACCGTTCCCAATCTCCATGCGCCGCCGCGCCTGTGTCGTTACATAGATATCTCGCACCTGGGCGCACCGCAAGGGAGTGACGGACACGTCGAAAGACGGAACCACGCAGCGTAATTTTCTCTTTGCCACGCTTGGGCAAGCGTCGCCAGCGGCGGCGGGTTTATGCGATGAATGAGATAATGCGGCACGTCAGTGACGAGCCATAATTAAGCTAGCGAATCGACCATATGGGTTAATCCCAATCAAGTTGTTTTACATCCCCCGGGTGCACCGGCGCACTTTTAAAACGGCAAATGGATAACGGAAATACCAGAGTTGGCGCGCACTTAACCCATTGATTTTAGTATGGTATAGGGCGAATTATTGGACCGGGTAACTTCGTAAAAATTCTTCTGCCGTCAATATCTCTGAAATAATTCCTGGACATCGAAAATAATGGCCCGCACAATTTAGGTGTGCGCGAGAATAGGATTAAATAAATCTGTTCAGCGGAAAGCTGTTGTCTTCTGCGCGCGGGGTAGGATCAGGGGAGGCTTCCATGGGTGACGGCTTATCAGCCCTAACGACAATATTCACCGAGACCTATTATTGGATCACGGTGGTCATGATGTTCCTAATTCATGCTGGGTTCTGTACCTACGAGGTGGGTGCATCGCGGCGTAAAAACGTCCTGCATACGCTGATGAAAAACACCATGCTGATACCGCTGGTGACGGTGACATTTTATCTCTTCGGCTGGTGGATCTATTTCGCCCTACCTAATGTGCCATTCGCCTCCGGCGGATTCTCCGACGCGCCGTGGGCTCTGCCCTGGGCCGCGGAAATGGGCCCGAATATGCAGGACCACATTTTTGGTGTGTTCTGGGCGGCCTTCCTGCTGTTCTCATGGACTTCGGCATCGATCGTCTCCGGCGCGGTGATCGAGCGCATCAAAACCAGCGCGTTCCTTGTTTTTGCCGTTCTCATTGGTTCGGTCACCTGGATTCTCGATGCAGCCTGGGGCTGGCACCCGGGCGGCTGGATGGTTCAGATTCTCGGTTACCACGATGCCTACGCCTCCGGTGTCGTCCACGCCATTGCCGGTGGCTCTGCGCTCGCCATCGTTATGGTGCTCGGCCCGCGTATCGGTAAATTCGGGCCGAATGGCGAAGTTCGCACGATCAAGCCACACAATCCGTGGCTCGTTACG
>JABIXB010000195.1 GCA_018666805.1 Rhodospirillaceae bacterium
ACGCCGAGATAGCGCACCGACATGCGGTTCGCGATTTCCACCCATTTGCCGCCGACATTGGCTTCTTCAATAATTTTTCCTTCGCCTTTGACCATGACTTTGCGCAGGCCATCGGCCTCATCGATACAGAGCGAAACGCGCGGGTCGTTCTGAATATATTTGGCCCACAGCGAACGTTCGCGCGGAATAATGTAGAATCCATTATCGCTGTACTCGAACCAAATCGGCACCACATAGGGCCAACCGTCGCCATCCAGACAGCCGAGCCGGCAAACCGTATTTCCGGCCAGGAAGTCGATCACTTCCTGATCGTCCATGCCGCCAACTTTGCCTCTCCAGGCTTCTTTATCGGCCATTTCAGCCTCCATCTTTCTATGTTTCGGTTGTTTCTTGTGGGTCGCCCCGAACGGAATCGGTGCGCTTCTCCCTACACTGCCTATTGATTGCCCGCATGTAAATATGCTCGAACCCGGGAAGGAAAGGAAAGGCACGGATTGCCGCCGATGTGGCGCCTGTGAGATAAACCTGGAAGCTAATTATAGTTAACCCGGGAGGTAAGAACATGCGCGTTGGAGCCGTCTTTCCACAAACTGAAATCGGCGCCGATCCCGCCGCCGTCAAAGACTATGCCCAGGCCGTCGAGGGGCTCGGCCTGGACCATATCCTCACCTTCGATCATGTGCTGGGCGGCAATGCTGCCACGCATGACCTCAAAGGGCCGTACAAACACACGGACATGTTTCATGAACTGTTCGTGCTCTATGGCTTTCTCGCCGCGGTAACGGAAAAAATCGAATTGACCAGCGGCATCATCATCCTGCCGCAGCGCCAAACCGCGCTGGTCGCCAAGCAGGCCGCGGCAATCGATATTCTCAGTCGCGGGCGCCTCCGTCTCGGCATCGGCATTGGCTGGAATGACGTTGAATATGAGGCGCTTGGCATGAATTTCGCCGATCGCGGCAAACGCTCAGAGGAGCAAGTCGAGGTGATGCGGGCGCTGTGGTGCAACGAACTCATCACCTATGAGGGCGAATGGCATAAAATCACCGATGCCGGCCTCAATCCGCTACCGCCGCAACGCCCCATTCCGATCTGGTTCGGTGGCCATGCCGACGCCGTCATGCGCCGGGTGGCGCGCATTGGCGATGGCTGGTTCCCGATTTTCGCCATGGACGACAAGGGCAAAGCCGAGCTCGACAAACTGCACCGCTATATCGAGGAAGCCGGACGCAACCCGGCGGATATCGGCATCGAAAGTTTCGTCAATGCCGCCGATAAATCCGAAGATCAATTGGCGCGGGAAATCGCGGCATGGAAACAGAATGGTGCCAGCCACATTTCTCTCAACACCATGGGCGCCGGCTTCACCTCTCTCCAAGAGCATATCGATGCCGTTGGGCGCTTCAGGGGAATAGCCTCGGATGTCTGACGATGATGCCGGACGGTGACAGGGCGGCGTTTCTCGATGCCGCGCGAATTGCCTATTTGGCCACCGCAGACCGGCACGGCGCGCCGCATATCGTGCCGGTTTGTTTTGTCCGTGGCGGCGAGCAAATTTACATCACCATCGACCAAAAGCCGAAACGCGGCACGGATCTCAAGCGGCTGCGCAACATTGCCGAAAACCCGAGCGTGGCGCTTACCGTCGAGCACTATGACGACGCCGACTGGTCTAAACTGGGCTGGGTCATGGTGCGCGGCAAGGCCGAAATTCTACACGCTGGCAGCACGCATGATGCAGCGCAGGAGCAACTCCGCGCCAAATATCGCCAACTGCGAAATATGGAGTTGGAATCCCTGCCGGTGATCGCTATTCAGATTGCCAAGATTGCGAGTTGGGGAGACCTCACGCCCAATTCGTAGCCATGCGCCGTAACGCTCTTCATCCTGCTAGCCGGAAAATGCCTTTATGCCGAACCGCCTCGAACTCATTGCTTTGCCCGACATCCCTCTCGTCCACCCCGGCGACGATCTCCCCGATTTGATCGCCGCCGGCCTTGAGCGGGCGGGTGCTGAATTGCAGGACGGTGATGTGCTCGTCATCGCCCAGAAGATCGTCTCGAAAAGCGAGGACCGCTATGCCGATCTCGATGACGTCGAACCATCGGCGCGGGCGGTGGAACTGGGCGAAAAGACGGACAAAGACCCGCGCCTGGTCGAATTGATCCTCTCTGAATCGCGCGAAGTGTTGCGCTACCGCCCCGGCGTATTGATTGTCGCGCACAGGCTTGGCTACGTCCTCGCCAATGCCGGTATCGATAGCTCGAATGTGGCGCCGCAAAATGACGGCCAACGCGTTCTTCTGCTGCCGGTCGATCCGGACGGCAGCTGCACCCGGTTGCGCGCCGCGATGAAGGAGCGTTTCGGCAAGAATGCGGCGATTGTCATTAGCGACAGTGTTGGGCGCGCCTGGCGCGTCGGCACGGTGGGCATTGCGCTTGGCGCCGCCGGTCTCGAATCGGTTCTCGACCTGCGCGGTCAGTCCGATCTTTATGGCCGCCCGCTGGCGGTCTCGATTGTCGGCCTCGGTGACGAATTGGCCGCCGCCGCCTCGATCCTGCAGGGCCAGGGCGATGAAGGTTTACCGGTTGTGTTGATCCGCGGCCTCGACCGTTCCACCAACCAAGGCAACGGCTCGACACTGGTGCGCAACGAGGAGGAGGATCTCTTCCGGTGAGAGGTGTCACCTGCCTCGCGATCTCAGGCGGCGTCGGCGGCGCCAAGCTGGCGCTCGGCCTGGCGACTTACCTTGAGCCACCAGAACTCGCCATTGCGGCAAATATTGGTGACGATTTCGAACATCTCGGCCTCACCATCTGCCCGGATATCGATACCCTGACCTACACCTTGTCGGGCCTCAGCAATGAGCAAACCGGCTGGGGCCGCGCCGGCGAAACCGCGACATTCATGCGTGCCCTCGAAGGGCTCGGCGGCGAAACCTGGTTCCATTTGGGCGATGGCGATTTAGCCCTGCATGTGGCGCGCAGCCAGCGTTTACGCGCCGGTGAGACGCTGAGCGGCATCACCGCCGATATTTGCCAAAAATTAGGAATCAAAGCGCGCATCCTGCCGGCGAGCGACGATGAGGTGCGCACCATCGTGCAAACAACGACAGGTCCGCTGGCGTTACAGCATTATTTCGTGCGCGACCAATGCGCGCCCACCGTCACCGGGTTTCACTATGAGGGTGCCGATACGGCGCGGGTGAATGGGGAAATTCTCGAGATATTATCGGCGCCGTCGCTCCGCGCCGTTATCATCTGCCCCTCTAATCCCTATATCAGCATCGATCCAATCCTTGCCATGCCCGAACTGAAACAGGCGCTTAAAGAGTGCCCGGCGCCAGTGATCGCCGTATCGCCAATTGTCGGCGGCGAAGCGCTCAAAGGGCCGACCGCCAAGATGATGCAGGAATTGGGCGCGACGGTGAGCGCCGAAACCGTCGCCGGCCGCTACCGCGATCTCATTGACGGCTTCATTCTCGATCCAACGGATACATCTTTGGAGCCATCCATACGCGCCATGGACACACAAACCCTGCTCACGCCCTCAGTGATGCGGTCCCTCGACGATAAAGTAAAGCTTGCCCAGGCGGCGTTCGAGTTCGCCGTATCCCTCAGCTAAATTATTTGAAGTGCGGGATCACATGCTCGCCATATTCGGCGACGATCTTTTCTTCCGAGCCGTTGGTGAGATAGATCGTGAATTGCGTCACGCCCGCCGCTTCCAGTGCCTTGATCTTTTCGACATGCTTTTCGATCGGCCCGATGATGCCGAAGGATTCGGTAATTTCCGGCGTGATGTAATAGGTGTTGTCTGAATCCTTATCGGCGTGTTGGCGGTAGTTATAGGCGTCGCCACCAGCGCCGCCGGCGCGCCGGCTGTCGATATAGTTGGTTAAGCTCTCGGGCACCAAATCGGATTCCGAGCCATATTTCTCGACGATATCGGCAACGTGATTGCCGACTAGGGCGGGGAACCATTTGGTCTGTTGCACACCGGTTTCATAATCGCCGACCCAGACCGGCGCGCAGGAGAGAACCCGGTAATCCTTCATATCGCGGCCTGCTTCCTTGCCGGCGGCTATCGCCTGGTCGGCGAACCACCGGCACAACCCGGGATCGGCCAATTGCACCACCAGCCCATCGCCGATCTCGCCCGCCATCTTCAGCGCTTTCGGCCCGTAAGCCGCGATCCAAACCGGCAGCACATGCTTGTCGACCCAATCCATGAACACCGGTGCCGGACATTCGTCATATTGATAGGATTCACCGGCCACCATGGTGCGGACGGCTTCGCAGAATTCTGTGGTGTAGGCGATTGTGCCGGGCTTTTTGCCCATCACCCGCATCGAGCTATCGCCCCGGCCGACGGCGATATCGAACCGGCCGTTGCTGATTTTTTGCAGCGTCGCGAACAGACTGGCGGCGACCGACCAATCGCGCACCTTCGGATTGGTCACCAATGGGCCGTAACGCAGCCGCTCGGTATGCTCCATGCAGAGCGCGATTTTGGGATATGGATCAGCCCACAGAATATGGGAATCGAAAAACCAGGCATAGTCGAAGCCCGCCGCCTCGACCTGGCGCGCGATGGCAACTGTACGCTTGGGGTCTATCTCGCCTTTGAACGCGATGCCGAATTCCATGGTCTTTATCCTCCCATAAATGAGCTGTCCCGCTTTACCTGAAGTGGGGAATAACTTTATCGACATATTCCGACACCAGGCGCTCTTCGTCGCCTTGCGTCAGGTAAATGGTGAACTGCGTCACCCCGGCGGCCTCAAGTTGCTTCAATTTTTCCACATGCGCTTCGGGCGGCCCGACAATGCAAAAAGATTCGGTGACGGCGTTGTTCACATAATAGAGGTTGTCCGAATCCTTGACCGCGTGTTTGCGGTAATCGTAACCCTCGTCCGCGCCCTTACCCTGACGCGTTTCGATAAATTTGGTCAGACTGTCGGGAACAAGATCAGTATCCTTGCCGTATTTCTCAACAATATCAGCAACATGATTGCCGACAACAGCCGGAAACCAACTGGTCTGCTTGATGCCGGTCTCGACGTCGCCGATCCACACCGGCGCGCAGGACAGCACCCGGAATTTCGACATATCGCGCCCGGCCGCCTCGCCGCCGGCCTTGGCCTGCTCGCTGAACCATTGGCAGAGGCCAGGATCGGCAAGCTGGATGATCAGGCCGTCGCCATG
>JABIXB010000196.1 GCA_018666805.1 Rhodospirillaceae bacterium
AAATTTCGCGCGGGAAAATTCGGCGCAATTTTTAATCGCTGCGGGAGCCACGCCGGGAGCAAATTTACTCTAATTTATCGCTGCCGAGTAGGCGCGGCGGCGGAACGGATCGCTACACTTTATCGCGCAGTGATTCCGTTCGGGCCGGGTGTGGTCTAGGCGATTGCTTTGATGCGCTTGTTGAGGCGGGACATGCGCCGTGCCGCGGTATTCTTGCGCAACACGCCGCGCGTCACGCCGCGCATGATTTCCGGCTGAAAGGCCTTCAGCGCTTCCTGCGCGGCGGGCTTGTCGCCGCTCTCGATGGCATGCTCGACGGTCCGCAGGAAGGTGCGGATCCGGCTCATGCGCCGCCGGTTGATCTCGGTATGCTTTTCGAGCTGCCGAATTCGCTTTTTCGCCTGCACTGTGTGCGCCATGGCGTTCCTATTATTATCTGTTGCAGAATGGGCGGTTATATCGGCACGCCAGCGCGCCGTCAACCGCCTCTGCGCACCTTGTCCGGGCGCCTATTTATTGTTGAAAGAGGGTTCCCGCTTGGCGATGAAAGCAGCCATGCCTTCTTTCTGATCTTCGGTTGCAAAGGCCGAGTAAAATACCGCTTTTTCGTACCTGACACCCTCTTGCAAAGTCGTTTCAAAAGCCCGGTTTACGGCGGATTTCGCCATTGCGACAATGGGTTGCGAGAGATGCGCGATGCGCTCGGCAACTTTCATCGCCTCCTCCATCAGCTCGGCGGCGGGCACCACGCGGCTGACCAGGTTGGAGCGCTCCGCCTCTTCGGCGCCGATCATGCGGCCCGAAAGAATCATTTCCATCGCCTTGGCCTTGCCGATCGCGCGCGTCAGGCGTTGCGTGCCACCGGCGCCGGGAAGGATGCCGAGGGTGATTTCCGGCTGGCCAAATTTTGCATTGTCGGCGGCGATGATGAAATCGCACATCATGGCGAGCTCGCAGCCGCCCCCGAGCGCATAACCGGCGACTGCGGCAATCACCGGCTTGCGGCATTTGGTGATGCGTGACCACGGGCCGATAAAGTCTCCCGTCTCGGCGTCGATAAAGCTCTTTGATTGCATTTCCTTGATGTCGGCGCCGGCGGCAAAGGCCTTTTCACTGCCCGTCAGCACAATGGCGCCGATGGCCTCGTCCGCCTCAAGATCATCGAGCGCCGCGTTGAGCTCGGCGATCAAATCCGAATTGAGCGCGTTCAGCGCCTTCGGTCGGTTGAGGGTTATCTTGGCGACCCGCTCTGTACGGTCGAGAATGATATGTTCATATGACATGGCCAATGCTCCGTCTTATGCGCCCAGCAGATGGGGCACGAAAATTATTGCGATGAATCGGGTGAAAGAACGAATCTAACCAACAACAAGCGGTCTTCCGCGCTGAGGTATATACGCAACATCTCGCCCTCGCGCGAAAATACAAGATCGCTTGCAATTTGCCAGCCGAATTCCGGCATGACATTGGTGTAAAATATGCTCGCAGCTTGCTTGCCTATTTCGCCGTAGGCATAGGCTTCAACCAGGCGGCCGTCCGGCTTGTCGAATTCGAGCGCCGCCGCCCGATCCTCGGTCAGGCCCGCCATCAACGGCACATCCTCGATCGCCGAGAGAAACACGGCCTGCTCATCATCCGCCCATGCCGGAGAGAATGTTACAAACCCGGCCAACAGGAAGGCGGCGAAGATATGCTGGAGGCGCTTCGTCATCAGCGCTGGCGCTCGGCGCAATAGAAGGTCGAGCGGCCGCTCTGAACAATGCGTTTTACCGATTTGCCGCAATCGCATTTTGGGCACGCTTCCCCCTCGCGTCCGTAGACCGAAAACTGGTGCTGAAAATAGCCCAATTCGCCGCTCGCCTGAACATAGTCGCGCAATGTCGAGCCGCCGGCTTTGAGCGCCTTGTCGAGCACCTGGCGTATGGCGGCCGCCAGCCGTTCGGCACGTACGCCCTGTACCGTATGGGCTGAGCGCTTGGGGCTGATGCCGGAATGATAGAGCGCCTCGCAGACATATATATTACCAAGACCGGCGACATTTTTTTGATCGAGCAAGGCCGCCTTGATGGGTGAGCGCTTGCCGGCCAAGCGATCGGCCAGAAACGGCCCGTTAAATTCATTGCCGAGCGGATCCGGCCCCATTTTGGCTAGCAGACGGTGGCTCTCGACCTCCTCTTCGCGGCACATGGTGATCAGGCCGAAGCGCCTCGGATCGTTAAAGGTGGCGACGGTGCCGTCTTCCATGATGAAAACCACATGATCGTGCCGCCCGTCAGGTGCCTTGCCGTTTTCGTCCAGGGTAAAGCGGCCGGACATGCCCAAATGGATGATCAGCACGGCGCCATCGTCGAGATAGGCGAGAATATATTTACCGAGCCGGTCGAGATGTTCAAAACGCCGCCCCTTCATACGCTCGGCGAAGCGCTCCGGCAGCGGGATGCGGAGCGTCTTGCGCCGTGTTTCGGCGCGCGCCACGCGCTGGCCAAGGAGGCGCTTTTCCAGGCCGCGGCGGACCGTTTCGACTTCGGGCAATTCAGGCATGGCAGGTAACGTAGCGCCTCCGGCGGTGTAAGTGGACAGGGTTTAGCATACAGCACGCGTACGATCTCCTATCCCGGCTTCTCGGTAGGAGATCGCCCGCCGGCGATGCGGTGCCATCGTCAAGGGCGTTCGACGCATCGAGAAGCCGGGATAGGCGACCCGAGAGGGCGGCTTCCCAAGTCCACCGGCCGCGTTGCCCGATACTTGCGATGTATCCGCATCGCGGCGCATCGGGCGCCTAACCGGTGGACTTGGGAAGCCGTCGTACGAGTACTGTATGCTAAACCCTGTCCACTGAGCTATCCTCCGCGCATGCCGGATACGGAAAAACAAGATAACACCGCCGAGCAGGTAGATTTTGGCTATAGCCAGGTCGAGGCTGAGGAAAAAATTCACCTGGTGCGCGATCTGTTTGATCGTGTCGCCGGGCGCTATGACCTGATGAACGATCTGATGAGCGCAGGTGCGCACCGCTTGTGGAAGCGCGAAATGATCGACTGGTTGGCGCCCAAGCCCGGCGTCGTGCATCTCGATGTGGCCGGCGGTACCGGCGACATTGCTTTTCGCGTTAACGCCCGCCTGGCTGGCGAGGGCCAGGTTATCGTCTGCGATTTAAGCGAGAATATGGTTTTAGAGGGCCGTGCACGCGGCTGGGACCGGGGCATCCTCAAAGATATCGAATGGCTGGTCGGCGATGCCGAGGCGCTGCCGCTCAAGCCGAGCTCGGTCGATTCCTACACCATTGCTTTTGGTATTCGTAATGTGACCCATATCGAGAAGGTGCTGGCGGATGCGGCCCGGGTGCTGAAACCGGGCGGGCGCTTCATGTGTCTGGAGTTCAGCCCCGAGCAAGCGCCGGGTCTCGACAGGCTTTATGAAATATATTCTTTTTCGGTCATCCCATGGCTCGGCGGGTTGGTCGCTGGCGACCGCGATTCCTACCGCTATCTGGTCGAGAGCATCCGCCGATTTCCGCCGCCTGAGAAATTTGCCGGGATGATCCGCGCGGCCGGCTTTGGCGGTGTCAATTGGCGCCCCTTGAGCGGCGGTATCGCGGCGCTGCATTCAGCGTGGCGCGTCTAAAGTCATGCGGCGCTCGCTCAAGAATATTTGGCGCCTGGTGCGGATTACCTGGATTTTGGGCCGCTATGACGCGCTGTTTTTGTTGGAAGACGCGAATATCGCGCCATTCGTCACCTGGATAGCCGGCCTCGCGCCGCGCCGTCGCGGACTCGGGCGGCCCGGCCAGCGTCTCGCCGCCGCGCTTCAGGTTTTGGGGCCGAGCTTTATTAAATTCGGCCAGGCGCTTTCCACCCGCCCCGATTTGATCGGTGAGGATGTCGCCGATGAATTATCCGAGCTGCAGGATCGCCTGCCGCCGTTCAGCGGCAAGGCGGCGCAGAAAATTATCGAGCGCGAGTTTGACCGGCCGCTCGATGAGCTGTTCTCGGAATTCGACATCAAGCCGGTGGCGGCGGCTTCAATCGCCCAGGTCCATTTTGCCCGCACCGTTGAGGGTGAGGCGGTGGCGGTAAAAATCCTCCGTCCAGGTATCGAAGACGCCTTTGCCCGCGATCTCGAGCTGTTCTACTGGTTGGCAGCGCTTTCCGAACGCGCCATGCCGGCGTGGCGCCGTCTCAAGCCGGTCGAGGTGATCCGCACCTTTGCTGAGAGCGTGGCGATGGAGATGGATTTGCGCATTGAGGCGGCGGCGGCTTCCGAAATTCGTGGAAATTTCGACGATGAGCCGATGTTTTGCGTGCCTGCCGTGGATTGGCAGCGCACCAGCCAGCGCGTGTTGACCCTGGAGCGGGTCGAAGGGGTGCCGATCGATGAGCGCGAAACGCTTGTTTCATCCGGTCACGAGCCGCGCGACATCCTGAAAATCGCGGCCGGGGCATTCTTCCGCCAGGTTTTTCGCGACGGGTTTTTTCACGCCGACTTGCATGCCGGCAATCTGCTCGTCGATGGCGAGGGCCGGGTGGTCGCGGTCGATTTCGGCATCATGGGCCGGCTTGACCGCGATACGCGACGCTATTTGGCGCAAATGCTGCACGGCTTTCTGGTCGGTGATTATCAGAGGGTCGCCGAGGTGCATTTCGAGGCCGGCTATGTGCCGCGGCAGAAATCAAAGGCGGCCTTCACTCAGGCGGTGCGCGCCATCGGCGAGCCGATCCTCGGCAAACCGTTGCACGAGATATCGTTGGCGCAATTATTGGGCCATCTTTTTAAGGTGACGAAGACCTTCGAAATGGAAACCCAGCCGCAGCTTCTCCTGTTGCAAAAAACGCTGGTGATGGCCGAGGGCATGTGCCGGGGCCTCAGTCCGGAAGAGAATATGTGGGCCTTGGCGCAGCCGCAGATCGAACTTTGGGCGCGCGAAAACCTTGGCCCCGAGGCGCGCTTGCGCGATGCCGCCATTGAAACCGTCGGTGCGCTCCGGCGTATGCCGCGCATGTTGGAGCGCGCCGAGCGGGCGCTGGAGAATTTGGAAAATGGCGCGCCGCCGGCGCCTGATCCGGGGAGAAGAATACGCCTGAACGGCGTTCATGCGGCGCTCGGCATCATCGCCGGTCTGTTGGTCGCACTTCTCGTTCTTGAACTGATCTAGGAAACCACACTCGATTCCGAAATCAGTGCCTCCTGTTGCTTTAGCGCCGCCACGCTATCGTCATGGGAAATTTGCACAAAGGCGGCGTGTTGCAGCGGCTGTATCTGGCCGATAATTGACATGTCGGTCGAGATTACGATGCCGATCCGGGCATAGCCGCCAACGCTCGGCGCGTCGACGCCAAGGACAATCGGCTCAACTCCGGACGGCACCTGGATGGTGCCAACGGGCGCACCCGGATCGATGACAATATTTGACGGGTCGGCGCCCGCTTCTTCGATTAGATAGCGCGGTCGGCCGGGCCGGAAGCCAAGCTCAGGTCCGATAAAGCGCATGCCCGTCCGGTCCGATTTGGGATTGAGCTGCCAGGCCGTGGCATAAAACGCCGTCTCGCTTGCGCCGTCGAACAAATGCGCTTCAGGGCCGCGCACCACCCGCACCTCCTGTGCGCCGCCGTATGAAGGCACCAATTCCGGCCTCAATTGACGGCCGGCGAGGGTGTCGCTGTCGGCGCGGATTTGGCCGATAGGGAGAATATCGCCCGCTTGCAGCGCTCGCCCGTTGAAGCCGCCGAACCGGCCGCGCACATGGGTGGCACGGCTGCCGAGATAAAGCGGAACGTCGATGCCACCATGGACGGCGAGATAAGCGCGGGCGCCGGAGGTCGCCATGCCGAAGGCCAATAGCTGGCCCTGGCGCAGCATAAAGGCCTGCCAGCGTGGCACCGGCACGCCGTCCAAGGTCGCGCCCATATCCGCGCCTGTGGCGGCGACAAGTAAATCCGTTTTCGCCTGTAGTTTCAGGCCGGCCATGGTGATTTCAAGCCCGGCGGCGCCCGGGTCGTCGCGGATAATCAAGGGCCCGCCGGGCGAATTACCGACCAGCAGGTTGGCGATGCGAAGCGCAAATCCATCCTGCGCGCCGGAAGGGGGGATGCCCAGGCATTGCCCGCCCTGGCGGCCCATATCCTGGACGGTGGTCTGCAACCCGCCGGCAACAATCTCGAGCATTATTCGGTGCTCCAGGAGCTATCGGGGTCGCGCTTCTCTGCCGGCTCACCGAGGCTTTCGAGCCAGGCGGTGTAATCGGCGCAATCAAATAAGTCTTCCGTGATCTGATATTCGTAGCTTCCGGCTTCGACCTCGGCGCGGATGTCATTATATTCGTCACGCGATATGGCGACGTAGCGGTGCCGGTCACCGGCCTTGGCGAGGACGGGGCCATGCTTGAAAATTGCGTTCTGTTGTTCGGGCTCGAATATGTTGATCGGCGTACGGCCGAACAATTGGCCGCCGCCGGGAACCCGAATCGGATAAATCGTCGATGTGGTGCCGCCAAAATTAAGCAACCGCGCCGGTGTCCAGGAGCGCGGCGTGCGGTAGAGCGGGGCGCCGATGCGCCGGCGTGGGTCCATCGCATAGGACATAAAGGCGCCTGGCACGAAGCCAACTCCGGTGACCCAATAATCGCACGCGGTATGGGCTTCAATCACTTGCGCGGGCGTCATGTGGTTGAATTCGGCGATATATTCCATATTGTCCCGCACGCCGAAAGCAGCGGCGCATTCGCGTGACCAGGGATCATTATAGAGGGCCGGAATAATTACCGTGCGGCTTGGTAGCTTTACGGTTTTTCCGAGGGAATCGATCAAATCGCATAGCGCCGAGATCAATCGAGTGCGCGCGGTGACCAGCGGATTGTAGACAATGCCGAGGCTGCGTACCTGGGGGTTGGTTTCCAGCAGACCTTTCGGCCGATCGGCGGCAATTGCCGAATCGAGCGCCAAAATCTTGAAGTTCAGCGGAATACTGGTCTCGTCGCCGAATTCGATATTAAGGGCCGTATCGGCCATCGTCCGGAATATGGGCTTTTCGTAGATCATGATCCGCAAGGCTCCCGGCAGGTGGCGACTAAAATAGCCCATCCCGGCGCACGCTCCAAACCCCGCTTGCCCTTTGCACCTTAGCGCCTTAGGTTATCCACAGATTCATATTGGGAAATAGATGGATTTACGTCCGTGCTGAACAATATGCGTGTTTTGCTCATAATTTCGGGCGGAATTGCTGCCTATAAAAGTCTCGAGCTGATTCGCGGCCTGCGCCGCCACGGCGCACAGGTGCGGCCTATCTTGACCAAGGGCGGGGCGCAGTTCGTCACCCCTCTTTCGGTTTCGGCATTGGCCCAGGAAAAGGTCTATGACGACCTGTTCTCCCTCACCGACGAAAGCGAGATTGGCCATATACGTTTGGCGCGGGAAACCGACCTGGTCGTCGTCGCGCCGGCGACGGCGGATATTCTCGCCAAGATGGCAAACGGCATCGCCGATGATCTGGCGACCACAGCTTTGCTGGCGACTGACCGGCCGATCTTAGTCGCGCCGGCGATGAACAGCCGCATGTGGGCGCAGGCGTCGACAATGCGGAATATGGAACTGTTAAAAGCCAATGGCGTAATGACCGTCGGCCCGGCGCATGGCGAGCTGGCCGAAGGCGAAATCGGCATCGGGCGGATGGCGGAGCCGGCCGATATCCTCGCCGCGATTGAGGCCGCCTTGGGCGGCCCGCTCATCGGCGTCCGCGCTCTGGTCACCAGCGGCCCGACGCACGAGCCGATTGATCCGGTGCGCTATATCGCCAACCGTTCTTCCGGCAAGCAGGGCCATGCCATAGCCGGTGCCTGCGCCCGTCTCGGCGCCGCCGTAACGTTGGTGTCGGGGCCGAGCAACGAAGCCGACCCGCCCGGCGTTGAGACGGTGCATGTCGAAACCGCGCGCGACATGCTCGATGCCTGCCTGCAGGCGCTGCCGGTCGATGTCGCCATCTGCGCGGCGGCGGTGTCCGATTGGCGCCCGGCAGAGGCCGAGACACAGAAAATAAAGAAAGGCAGGCGCACCAACGCCACATCACCCAATCTGGAGCTGGTCGAAAATCCCGATATTCTGGCCACCCTCGGGGCGCGTGAAAATGACCGCCCGCGCCTGGTCATCGGCTTTGCCGCCGAGACCGACGATGTGGTGGCCTATGCCGCAGCCAAGCTGGCTTCGAAGGGTTGCGACTGGATTTTGGCCAATGACGTATCGCCTCATACCGGGACGTTCGGCGGCGATGACAACAAGGTTCACCTCATCAGCCGCACGGCTGATGCGCCGCGCATCGAGGAATGGCCCGAGGCGAGCAAGGTCGAGGTGGCGGCGCGCCTCGCCGAACGTATTGCCGAAACTTTGGGAAGCGCGGCATGAGCGGCCAGGTGGAATTGCCCATTTGCCGCCTGCCGCACGGCATGGATTTGGCGCTGCCCGCCTATGGCAGCGCCGGCAGCGCCGGGCTCGATCTCCTGGCCGCCATCGATGCCGGGGCGGATGTGGAACTGGCGCCGGGGCAGCGCCATCTGGTGCCGTGCGGCATTTCTATCGCGCTGCCACCAGGCTATGAGGCGCAGGTGCGCCCGCGCTCCGGCCTGGCGCTCAAACACGGCCTTTCAATTCTCAACAGCCCGGGCACGATCGATTCGGATTATCGCGGTGAGATCGGCGTTATTTTGCTCAATCAAGGCCAGGAGCCGTTTGTCCTCAAGCGCGGCATGCGTATCGCGCAGATGGTGATTGCGCCGGTCATCCAGGCTTCCCTGGCGGAAGTACAATCCCTGCCCGAGAGCGCGCGCGGCGCCGGCGGCTTTGGCTCAACCGGCGTCGGTGGATAGCGGCCATGCTCGATCCTTCAAAAAAGCTCGTCTATGCCGTCGAATCGGTTGTCGACATCGCCTATAACGGCGGCGCCGAGCCGGTGCGAAGCCGCGAAATTGCCAAGCGCCAAGGTGTGCCGCACCGCTATCTAGAGCAGGTGATGCAGCGCCTTGTGCATGCCGGCGTGTTGCGCGGCGTACGCGGGCCGCGCGGCGGCTATCTTCTGGCGCGTGAACGGCGGCGTATTACCCTCGGCCAGATCGCGCGGGTCGTGCGCGAGCTGGAAAATATGGAGGATGAGACCAAGGAGGAAGTCACTTCCGACTTGGCGAATCAGGTACTCCATCCCATATGGAGTGAGATGCAGGAAGATTTGATGGTTCGCCTCGACAAAATTACGATCGAGGATATTTGCCGGCACGCAACGGGCCTCAACATCAAACGCGCATCCGACATCAAAATCGATTTCACCATATAGAAACGGGAAAGAATAAATGGCGTCAGAGAACGAACAAAAAGTATTTTCGCGCGGTCGAATTTTCGAGAATATTATCGAAACCGTCGGCGGAACGCCGCTGGTGCGGCTCAACCGGTTGCCGGCGCAAGAAGGCTGCGCCGCTGAAATTCTTGCCAAGCTTGAATTCTTTAATCCTTTGGGCTCGGTCAAGGACCGCATCGGTTTTGCCATGATCAATGCCGCCGAAGCGGCGGGCAAGGCGGTTCCGGGCAAGACGGTATTGGTCGAGCCGACCTCCGGCAATACCGGCATCGCACTTGCCTTTGTTGCCGCCGCCAAGGGCTACCGCCTGATCCTGACCATGCCGGAAAGCATGTCGGTGGAGCGGCGCAAGATTCTTAAGCTGCTCGGCGCCGAGCTTGAACTGACGCCACCGCCAAAGGGCATGAAAGGCGCCATTGCGCGGGCCGAGGAAATTGTCGCGGAGAACGCTGATGCGCTGATGCTGCAGCAATTCGCCAATCTGGCCAATCCGGAAATTCACCGCCAGACGACGGCCGAGGAAATTTGGGCCGATTGCGACGGCAAGCTCGACGTGCTGGTCGCTGGTGTCGGCACCGGCGGCACCGTTACGGGCTGTGCGCAAGTGTTGAAGCCGCGCCTGCCGAACCTGCGCGTGGTCGCGGTCGAGCCCGAGGATAGCGCCATTCTGTCCGGCGGAGAACCGGGCCCGCATAAGATCCAGGGCATTGGTGCGGGCTTCGTGCCGGAAATTCTGGAGATCTCCGCGATCGATGAAATTCTCTCGATCGGCAATGAAACGGCGTTTGAAACGGCGCGTCAGATTGCCCGGCTGGAGGGCATTCCGGTGGGCATTTCCTCAGGTGCGGCGGTGGCCGGCGCCCTGGAGGTGGGCGCGCGCCCCGAGATGGCCGGCAAGCGCATCGTCGTCATCATTCCCTCATTTGCCGAGCGCTATCTCTCGACCGATCTCTTTAGCGGCGTCTAGGGCCGGGCTGCGGGGAGCGCCATGAGCTTCGACGAACAGCAGATCGAGCGCTATGCGCGCCACATCATCCTGCAGGAAGTGGGCGGACAAGGGCAGGCCAAACTGCTCGATTCGAATGTGCTTGTGGTCGGCGCTGGCGGCTTGGGCTCGCCGCTGCTGCTCTATCTCGCCGCCGCCGGTGTCGGCACGCTCGGTATCATCGATGATGATCGGGTTAGCCTGTCCAATCTACAGCGCCAGGTCATTCATACCACCGACGGCATTGGCACGGCCAAAGTCGAAAGCGCCAAGCGCGCTATCGAGGCGATCAATCCGGACGTCACGGTGATTACCCATGAGGAGCGGCTGACGGCGGAAAACGCCATGGATATTATCTCTGCCTATGATTTGGTCGCCGACGGCAGCGATAATTTCGAAACCCGTTTTTTGATCAACGATGCCAGCTACCTTGCCGAGCGGACACTGGTCTCAGCCGCGATCCTGCGCTTCGATGGTCAGCTATCGACTTTCAAGGCCTATGCCGGTGACGGCCACCCCTGTTACCGCTGCATCTTTCGCGAGCCGCCGCCGGCCGGCTTGATCCCGTCCTGTGCCGAAGGCGGCATTCTTGGCGCCGTCGCCGGCTCGATGGGGGCGCTGCAATCGACCGAGATTCTAAAAGAACTGTTGGGCATTGGTGAGAGTCTCTCCGGCACCCTGATCATCTATGACGCCTTGAGCGCGACTTTCCGCAATGTGCGCGTCAAGCCTGATGCCACCTGTCCACTGTGTGGCGATGCGCCGACGATTACCGACTTGTCGTCACATGTGGCTGGCGCGTAACGGGAACACGGGCTGTGCTGAAAGATGAGTCCATCACTATCGACGATATCTACGTGCCGACAAAGCGGCGCAAGACCCTGAACGAATCGACGGTCGCGGCACTGGCGGAAAACATTCTCGAAGAGGGCATGAAGATGCCGATACAGGTGCGCAAAGGCGATGGCCGCTATGTACTGGTCGAGGGCCTGCATCGCCTTGAGGCCTGCCGCGCCCTCGGCGACGAGAAAATCACCTGTATCATCGTCGCGGCACGGAAATCGTAAGCCCGTTCAAGCCTGCGTAATTGGAATATGCCCCGGCTCGCCGGCCATGCGCTCCAGCCAGGCGTTCACATGGCGAAATGGCGCCAGCTCAAACCCGCCTTCTGCGGCAACATGGGTATAGGCATAGAGCGCGATATCGGCGATTGAGCAGTGCCCGCCGACAAACCATTGCCGGCCGCCCAAATGCCCTTCCATCCGGGTCAGAGCGGCCACACCGCGTGCTTGTTTATCAGCCAGTTGCTGCTGTTGTTCTGTGCTGATGGCGCCATGCGCTAACCAATGCCGTGCGACGGCGATGTTGGGCTCATGTTCATACTGCTCGAAAAACATCCATTGCAGCATCTCGGCCCGGGCGAGCGGGTCGTCGGGCAAAAAAGCGGTATTCTGGGCAAAATAAAACAGGATGGCGCCTGATTCGGCGAGATAAGCGCCGTCATCGAGCTCGACCAAGGGAATGCGGCCCGACGGGTTGCGCGCGAGAAATTCGGCCGTCCGCGTTTCACCGGCATTGATGTCGAGCTCGATACGCTCGAACGGAATTGCAAGCCGGGACAAAAGCAGGCGGACCTTATAGCCATTGCCCGAGGCAAGGTGATCGTAAAGTTTAATCACGGTCTATCTTCCCGCGCCATTGGGGCGGAACGGATTTAGCGGCGAAGCAGCTATTTCTCGATTTCGATGACGCGATCCGGCGGCATGTGACCGTCGGCCCAGGTTTGGATATTGATCAGCACTTTTTCACCCATATCGAGACGGCCCTCGATGGTCGCCGAGCCCATATGCGGCAACAGAACGACATTATCAAGCTTCAACAGCTTCGGATTGATGGCGGGCTCGTTTTCATAGACATCGAGACCGGCGCCGGCAATTTTGCCGTCCTCAATCAGCTTGGCCAGGGCGGCTTCGTCGATGGCATGGCCGCGCGAGGTGTTGACGATAAAGCTGGTGGCGCGAATCAAGTTGAGACGGCGGGCCGAGAGCAGATGGAAGGTCGCTGGTGTGCTCGGGCAATGGATGGTGATCAGGTCCATATGGGCGAGCATCTGGTCGAGGCTTTCCCACCAGGTGGCCTCGAGTTCCTCCTCGACCTCGCCGTGCAGGCGATTGCGGTTGTGATAGTGGATCGAGAGGCCAAAGCCGAGCGCGCGGCGCGCCACCGCCTGGCCGATCCGCCCCATGCCGATGATGCCGAGCCGTTTGCCCCAAATCCGTTGGCCGAGCATGGCAGTTGGCGCCCAGCCGCCCCAGGCGCCGTCACGCGCCAGCCGGTCGCCTTCGACCAGGCGCCGGGGAGCGGCGAGAATCAGTGCCATCGCCATGTCCGCAGTGTCTTCGGTCAAGACACCGGGCGTGTTGGTCACCAGAATGCCGCGCTCCTTGGCGGCATCGAGATCGATATGATCGACCCCCGTGCCGAAACTGGCGATTAATTTAAGCTGATCGCCGGCGCTGGCGATAACCTCGCGCGTGATCGAATCAGTGACGGTTGGCACGAACACGTCGGCGCTTTTCACCGCCTCTATCAATTCTGCCTGGCTGAGCGGTGTGTCCGATTCGTTGAGGCGCGTGTCGAACAGCTCCATCATCCGCGCCTGGATTTGATCCGGCAGGCGGCGGGTGACGATAACGATCGGCTTTTTGCTCGACGACGGCATAAGTTTCCTTGGCTTTATCCTGCGCGCGCCCTGCGTGGCGCGCGGCGGGGAAAATGACAATACCTGTTTAGCAAAGCGCGCTCGGTGAGACAATCAAGTGCGGCGCGGTCAATCTGGTGTAAAGTCACCCTGGCAATCATATCCGTTAATTTCGATCAATTGGGTCAAATGTATTTCGCGCGTCCGATCGCTGCAATTCTCGCTTTGGGCTGTCTCTTGGCGGTTATTTTACCATTTCCCAGCCAGATATCGGCACGGGACGATGCGTTGCCGCTGCCGCGCTTCGTGACGCTGAAATCGAGTGAAGTGAATTTGCGCACCGGCCCCGGCACGCGTTATCCCATCGATTGGGTTTATCAGCGCCGTGCGCTTCCGGTTGAGATCACCGCCGAGTTCGATAATTGGCGCCGGGTGCGCGATTCGGAAGGTGTGGTCGGGTGGATTCACCGCTCGCTTTTGAGCGGCCGGCGCACCGCCATGGTGGCGGAGCCGGAGCGTGTTTTTCGCCGCGCGCCGAAAACGGGCGCGGCTGCCGCTTTTCGCGCCGGACGGGGCGTGTTGGTGGATATTATTTCCTGCGATGGCAGCTGGTGCCATGCGGCGCATGGCGAGACCAGGGCATGGACCCGCCAGGAAGGTTTATGGGGTATCTATCCGGGGGAGGCGCTCGATTAGCGCTCCCGCATAGAGCAGATCATGGTTTGTTGGATTCGCCTTGGCGGTCCGATCTAGTCGAAATCCTGGCTGAGAGTGGTGCGAATTTCTTCCGCGATGACGGCCATATGGCCGTAATTAGGATGATTTAGGGAGATCAGCGCGCGCACCGATGGGTCGCGGAACTTTGCCACTTCGCCGTCGGTAAAGGGGAAGCGAAGGAAATGTACCGCTGAGGTTTTGCCGGCGTCGGTGGTACGTTCGACATTGTCCTGAAGCGCCACGGCGGCGATCGCGTGATCGTCCAGCTCAAGGCAAATGGTTTCCTCAATGCCGCCGAGGCGGGCCAGCTCGCGTGCCCGGCGCTCCGCATCGGGAATTTCGAACATCAGCGTGGCGATCAGTTCCCGGCCCTTCGGAATTAGCGGATTATAGGCTTCGAGCTCGC
Source organism: Rhodospirillaceae bacterium (assembly GCA_018666805.1). Classification (GTDB taxonomy): domain Bacteria; phylum Pseudomonadota; class Alphaproteobacteria; order UBA828; family UBA828; genus PTKB01. The sequence continues at coordinate 14,143 of JABIXB010000196.1, forward strand.
CCGCGATCTGCTCCGTGCCACCCTTTTCGACAAACAGCATCTCGTGGATTTGCATCCACATGGTGTCGTAATTCTCGAAATAGAATGTCGCGAACGGGCCGACCGCCAGACGGCGGATGCGTTTCTGCAGGCTGATTTCGCTTCGTCGTGCCGCGCGGATCTCGCCGTAAGCCGCCATCTCCATAATATCGGCGGGTAATATTTCGTGTTTTTCAGGCATCATTTATTCCTAACGCGTCAGGCCGTAAGTCCCAAACCGTAAGCCATGGCGAAGAGTTCGATCGGGTGATAGGTGCGCCCGGCTTCGGGCAGGTTTTTACCGAGCTCGTTTTCAGCGCCATCCTTGCCCGGCGCTGCTGCGAGCTGTTCCATGCCGGCGACGATATGGCTGGCGGCGAGCGGGCATTCCGAAGCGACGAAGCGGCTGCCGGCCTCTAGCGCGCGCCGCGCAACGGGCTTGCCGACTTTGAGCGCGGTTTCATGAAAATCGCGGGTGACGCCGATTGAGCCGCCATGGCCCGAGC